>JAILRH010000151.1 GCA_024698345.1 Lachnospiraceae bacterium
TTCTGAAGAACTGGAAATATGGTTAAATGATCTGATATTTAATAAATCCAGCGAATTGATCAAGACGGTTTCAATCAGTGCCCTGAATGGTGTTAAGATACTTTGGAATTCCATTATTGGATTTATCATATCTGTATATCTGTTAGCCGGGAAAGAGCGATTTGCAGCACAGGCCAAAAAAATCTTATATGCATTATTTAGTAATAATACAGCAAATATCGTAATTAATAATTTTAGATTTACCAATAAAACCTTCACAGGATTTTTAAGTGGTAAGATCGTGGATTCTATTTTGATCGGAATGTTTTGCTTCATAGGAACCTCTCTGATGCATACGCCTTATGCAGCACTTATTAGTGTGATTATCGGTGTGACCAATGTTATCCCGTTTTTTGGTCCTTACTTAGGCGCCATCCCCAGCATTATTCTGGTATTTATTGTAGATCCTATGCATCCTTTGAAATGTGTCTATTTTGCGCTTTTTGTTCTGCTTTTACAGCAATTTGACGGTAATGTTCTTGGACCTAAAATTCTGGGGGATTCCACCGGCTTAACCGGTTTCTGGGTCATTTTCGCCATTACTTTTTTTGGTGGTTTATTCAGTATTTTCGGAATGATCATAGGAGTGCCTATTTTTGCTGTTATCTATGCAGCGGTGAAATCATTTATTAATGTAAAGCTGGTGAAAAAGAATTTATCCATCCAAACAGAGGATTACAAAGATGTTGGGGCAATCGATGAATCGGGGTATCATGAATATATTCCGGACTATCGATTGGCCAAAAATGAAAGAAATCAATCTTTTTATGGCTCCCACTTTTTTAGCAATTCCTTTGATATGCAAAATCAGTTAAAAATATTTATTGCTGAAAAGCAAGCAATACAAGAGAATATTACAGAGGATGCAGTGGACGCTTCCGATCTTGGACAAAAATCTTCAAAGAAAGAGGAATCATAATATGCGTTTTGTAATACAGCGTGTTTCCGAGGCCGGGGTTACAGTTGATAAGGAAGTGGTCGGTAAAATAGGAAAAGGGTTTCTTGTATTCATCGGTATCTGCGATGAAGATAATGAACTCATAGCAGATAAAATGGTTTCCAAACTTTTAGGATTACGTATTTTTGAAGATGCCGAAGGAAAAACCAATCTGGATTTGAATACAGTCGATGGTCAGTTACTTCTGGTTTCTCAGTTTACTTTGTATGCGGACTGCCGGAAAGGAAACAGACCTTCCTTTGTCCGTGCAGGGAATCCCGAGAAAGCTAATGCATTATATCAGTATATTGTGAAACGATGTAAGGAAAAAATCAGTGTTGTCGAAGAGGGAATCTTTGGCGCGGATATGAAAGTTTCTTTGTTGAATGACGGCCCTTTTACCATCCTTTTGGATTCCGATGAAATTCTAAAGTTATAGTTCATTTTTTCATATGTTAACATCTCTATAGTGGATTTTTTTTTCTTTTCAAAATTCATATATTTTGTTATATTGTTTTTAAACCTAGCAGATATGCAGGTAAAAAATATTATTTTTTATGAGGAGGTAACATTTATGGACAATATTTTGTTCACAGTTGTTCCGGGTGCTATTGTAGTTCTTTTATTGGTTATTATTTTCTTTAGTGGATACGTCAAAGCGTCACCGGATACCGCAGTTATTATATCCGGTTTAAGAAAGAATCCGAAGGTATTGATCGGAAAAGCCGGTATCAAGATTCCTTTCCTGGAGAGAAAAGATGAGCTGAATTTGCAGTTGATTCCAATAGATGTAAAAACTTCGAATGCAGTTCCTACCGCTGATTACATTAATATTAATGTAGATGCTACGGTTAACGTTAAGATCAGCGATAATGAGGATCGCTTGAAACTGGCAGCTCAAAACTTCTTGAATAAGAATTCTGAATACATCGGAAGAGTAGCAAGAGAAGTGCTTGAAGGTAATGTACGTGAGATCGTTGGAAAGATGGCTTTGGAAGAGATGGTTTCCGACCGACAGAAATTTGCTTTTCTGGTAAAAGAAAATGCAGAACCTGACCTGGCCGCTATGGGTCTTGATATCATCAGTTTCAATGTACAGAATTTTGTTGATGGTAATGGTGTTATTGAAAACCTTGGTGTTGATAACATAGTTAAAATTCAGAAAAATGCAGCTATTTCCCGTGCAGAAAGTGAAAAAGAAATTGCAAAAGCCCAGGCTAATGCTAAAAGAGAAGCAAACGAAGCAGAAGTGAATGCTGAATCTGAAATCGCTAAGAAGCAGAATGAACTGGCTATTCAGAAGGCTGAGCTGAAGAAAGAATCCGATATCAAGAAAGCTGAAGCTGATTCCGCATATAAGATTCAGGAAGAGGAACAGCGTAAGACAATTGAGATCACAACTGCAGATGCCAACATTGCAAAACAGGAAAAAGAGATTCTTTTGAAACAAAAAGAAGCGGAAGTAATGGAACAGTCTTTGGATGCTCAGATTAAGAAAAAAGCTGAGGCAGATAAGTTTGCAAAACAACAATTGGCTGATGCTGAATTGTATGAGAGACAGAGAGAAGCTGAAGCTAAGAAATTTGAGACTGAGAAAGAATCTGAGGCTTTGAAGGCACAGTCTGAGGCTAAGAAATATGCTATGGAGCAAGAAGCTGAAGGTATTCGTACAAAAGGCATTGCTGAGGCAGATGCAATTCGTGCAAAGGCAGTTGCTGAAGCTGAAGGTATTGAGAAAAAAGCTGAAGCTATGACTAAGATGGGCGAAGCGGCTGTCCTGGAAATGTACTTTAAAGCGTTGCCTGAAGTTGTTAAAAATGCTGCAGCACCTCTTGCCAATGTTGATAAGATTACGATGTACGGTGATGGAAATTCTGCCAAACTCATGAAAGATGTTATGGGTACTGTAGTTCAGGTTACAGATGGCTTAAAGGAGTCAACAGGCGTAGATCTCTCTGCTGTTTTGGCTGGATTCCTCGGTGGGAAAGTGGCATCCAATTCTGTAGATGTATCTCCGAAGAATCGAATTGTAAACAATACTGTCAATACTGTCAATACTGATAATACTTATAATACTGATAATGCTGATAATCAGTAATTTGATTATTAAAATTTTTGCAATTAAGTAATAAAAACACACCCTCTTTGTTAGTATCATTTGAATATTTGAGGGTGTGTTTTAGTCTGTCTTATCAACTATTCGTTAAAGTTGTCTTTTGCGCATAGTTGGATGGCACTCTTTTACATCA
>JAILRH010000166.1 GCA_024698345.1 Lachnospiraceae bacterium
TTTAAGAGCAAATCGAATTGAAATACCAGCATCAATTACAGCAACAGAGTTTTATAGGAAATTCGGTTATAACTATAAAAATGGTGTTAAAGAATTAGATGAAGAACATCATTATCGTCTTGAAAAGTTTAGATAAATTCAGGTTTTAGGAGGTATGTTATGGAAAAATACAAATTCAAATATTGGTTTGAATGGGGTTGCTCAGAAGATAGATGTCCTTGCTTGTGGTCCGATAATGACGCTGCAAGAGAACGCTTTGGCTACAATGTTGATTTAAACGCGTTACCACTCTCCAAAGATTTAATTAATTTTCTTTTTAAAATTGGTATGGAACATGATCAAGCACTGGACTGGGATTATCCGTCTAATCCCCTTCGATGGTCACCAGAAGAAGAACAATCCTTTAAAAAAATTGCAAAGGAAGGCTACTTACGTCTCCAACAGGAACTAGGAAGTAATTACGAAATAGAATTTTGCATATAATAATTTCAAATATTTTGATTTGATAACAACCATAGATTCATTTCATTATTTTTCAACGGAACCGGGATTTTTTGAATCGAAAATACTGTCCCTTGTAAAATCTGGTGGGTATGTATATATTGCAATGCCCGGTCTTAAGAAAGAAATTCACGGTAACAAAGACAATCTGGTTCTTGAATGTCTTGGTGCTGAAGAAAGTGAATATGAATTATTCCACAGTATCGATTGGTGGAAAAACCACCTGAATAGTTCCGATTTATACGAGATTGTTGATGCCTTCGAACTGACAACGGGTGAAAAAGCATGGCAGGACTGGTTTGATTCTGAACATGAATATTCCGTTAGTGATAAAGAATACTTTGCAAAAGGACTCAATAAGTATCTCAATGTTATTGGATTCATTATTAAAAAGCTATAATTCAAACAACCTTGGAGAACTACCTCAAGGGTTCTTCGTTTTGATAAAATGAACTTTATCCTTTAAATCATCCGAAATATGTGCTTCAAGTACATTTCTCTTTTCCTTTTGCAACTCCATAACACTCATCCCTCTTGCTAAAACCGGCGAAAGTAACCTCCCGCTATCCATGATTTTCATTGCATGTTCAAAATATAAGGGATGTATGACATACAAAATCAGTCATACATCCCTTATATTTTGAACACGCAACACATTCTTTAATTATTTCAGGAGGTGCAATACGTCGATCAATTCTATTTTCCGGTATTCCTCTCAAGCCACTCTAATACCTTCTCTGCAATCTCCTTCGGTGTCTCCGCAGAGCAATCCATCTTATCGTATTTTGTATCCTCAATGCTATTATGTGTTCTCAAGTACTCATTATAGTCAATCAAACCTTGTATCCATGACTCATCCTCTATATTTCTTCCTTCCATCATTCTCTTACGAATCACTTCCGGAGATGCTGTCAAAGCAAGCACTTTAATATCAGAAAAGAAGCGTGCACTATAGACTCTTGGAAATTTTTCTTGTTGCCCTGATACTCAATGATTATCGGCGGTGGATTCCATTCCTTCATATTCTCTTTCATCTGTTCCACAATATAAAAAAAGAATACTTTGTCATTTTCCTTTTTTAAATAGTCTGGTGCCCCGACTTGAATATCACATAATAAATCCATATCGAAATCTACAATATCAGTATAATATCTTTTTTCTTTCAATAATCCGTCAGCTAATGCGATATTGTGTCCATCATTACGCCAAAAAAGTTGAATCCATTCTTCAACTTTTCCCCTATTGCAATATTCTTTTGCACTCTCCATTGTTCCATACTTTGGTAAACCACGTTGCCTAACAATTTCATACTTCATAATCGACGCTGCACATCCCACATTAAACGATGATGCATAGGATTTTTCCACCATCGGGTTTCTTTTTAACACTTCTATTATTGCTATTTTGACATTGGTGTGATAGTATAAAAATACAAAGAGGTGCTACCGGTAAACGGTTAGCCCATTCATATTTTAGTTAAATGTTAAAATAACTGCCATAAATGGGATGTGGCGGTTATTTTTTTCTTTCGCCAATTGCCAAGCCTAAGCAGATGGCAGCTATGACTAAACTTAATACTCCAATAAAAGTATCAATTGTCAACATTGGCATCCCCTCCTTTGCAGAGATAATGTTTTCTTCTGGCATCTTCACGTGTATATACTAATTCTATAGAAGCCAACTCTCCATTTTCATTAGGTCGGTATGTACAACTGGCAACATGCTCACCTTTACCATCTTCCCAAAAGAATATATTATTGTTATTAACTGAATATTCTGCATTGGCACGATTCTGCTCATAACTTAGATGGTCGATACCTGTTTCCCTTTGGAATAAATCATATATTTCCGCTATTTCCTCTATATCATCCACAGTGCACTGATGCACCCTTCCCTCAACTTTTCCCTCCGGTTCAAGCAAATTTAGACAGTCATATGCAAACATATTAATCTTTATAGTAAGATTCTTTTTGGTGCATTTTTTGCCATGTCTGTTTTCACGCTGACACAATATCCATCAATTCAATTATATCTTCCACAACATAATCAGCTCCTGCTTTCTCCAAATCCTCTTTTGATGAGTTACCATAAGTTACGCCACAAGTGCAGACGCCGGCACTCCTTCCCATCTCAATATCCACCGGCATATCCCCAACAACCAGTGACTCTTCAGAAGAAAACGAAAGTTCTTTCAGTGTTTTCAAAACCTGTTGTGAATTTGGCTTCAATAGGGTTGAATTATCATTACTCGTTAAACACAATTAACGGAATCAGCATTTCCTCTTCCGTTACACTACCATGCATTGACACCCATCTCTCATCATTGAAATAGATTGTCAAATCGCTCGTGGCAATAGCTAGATAGTCCCCTAACATTCCTCTAAACTGTTCATGAAGTTTTCCTGTTCCAAACAGATTTTTTTCTATTACTTCTTCCACGGGCATCAGTAAAAACTTCTCCCCAAATAATCTGTTGAACTCCTCTTTAAAGAATTCGTTTTTTTCCTCTTTTACAAAGAAATTGAGAACTCGTGGTTCAAGTGATGGCTTTCTTACAAGGCAATCACAAAGCTGTGGATAATCCTGTAGCACAACCATGTCATTGTCAATGTGCCCATGATCTGCTGTAACAACTATAAGTGTGTCACTTAGTTCTTCTGCCATTTCTTTAATCATCTCTTCCATCTCAAGCATACATTTGTGCACTTCATCAGATTTCAATCCATGTCTGTGAAGCGCCCCATCTGGCTTATTCCAGTATGCATAGATATATTTCTGATCAGGTTCTTTGCACCACTCTTTAATCTGTGTACATATTTCTTCAAGACTCTGCGGATGTGGCTCTAGGAATGGTGCCGTCATATATGCTTTGCCTCCAAATCGATTAATCCTATCCACAATATTTTCATAAGGTGTCACTGTCCATGGTACATTGAAATCTGCTGCAGGTTCGTCTGTATCCTGCACCACGTTCATAAACACTGTGACATTCTTATCAACTATTGGATAATAGCAGTCCCACCCAAGCCAACTATGCTCACATGGCTGAAGCCCCGACATAACGGATGTTGTGGCTGCAACAGTTGTAGAAAGAAATACTGAACTATAAATTCCTGCCAGATGACTTCTAAACGGTCCATTTTCTTTTAAATGATTTTCAAGAACAACTTTTCCCATGCCATCCAACAATATAACAACTATGTTTTTGTAATCCTTCTCTAAATATTTATCCAAAAGTGGCAATGTTGCTCCCACTGGATTCGCATTAAATTTCTTTAAAATTGAATTTGGCAAATTCGCTATACAATTGTTGTAATCAGGCCATACTAATTTCTTTTCCATAAAAACCTCCCTAACAAAGAAAACGCCTATCTGTGTAGATAAGCGTTTGTCAAAAATAAAATATAATGAAAAATACAAGTTTACTCTTATCTTCACTTCAAATATCTATATACCCCATTAAGACCATACACTCTTATAATGTGCATGATCGAAATAATGACATATAAATAAATGAATGAAAATGTATTCATAGTAAACTCTCCTTTCGTTAAAAATTAGAGTCATTGTATCTCTATTGTTAATTATTGTCAATAACAAAAATATTTTCTCTCTTTTTTGATGATAGTAGCATTCCTATATTCCCTTCAAAATCTCAATAAAATCTCTCCAATCTTCAATATAGAGATATTCGAAATCTACCTTGATTCCGTCATTTATCTTTTTCATCGGATCATTTTCTTCCTCTGTTTCTCCATTGTAAAGAACAGGAAATATGCCTGTATTCCGGGCTCCTATAATATCTGCTGCAATACTGTCACCACAAAACCACACCTCACTTGGTTCAAGTTCTGCTTTTTTTAATGCTATATCAAACATCATTCTATTTGGCTTAGGAAAAACGTATTCACTTGAGGCAAGCACAAATTCAAAATTATTATTCGGTAAAAATCTGTTCAGTCTCTCCTGTAAAGCTTCTCCTGAAAAACACAAATTACTTATTACACCGGTACGTATCCCCTGTTCGTCGAGAAATTGAAGCATCTCCTCCACATATGGCATCTTTGCCCCCTCTGAAATACCATACCAGATAATTTTCTCAGCCTCCGGAATCGAAACTGACAATTCAATTCCAAGATAGTCTAAAATCATCTTCAAATAACAATGCTCATGGACTTCAATGCCGTGGTTTCTTTGATCTTTCACTTTTGCAAACAACTCCATATCTGTTCTATTGAATTCGTCAAATGTAATATTATTGGGGTTACTCTTAACGTATTTCCAAATTGCTCTGTTTCCGTTTTCCGGACTATGGTTCGGTTCATACAAAAGTGTATGCCCATAATCAAATATTACCATCTTTGGTTTATTCATTTTATCTTTCTCCTGCTAAATTATTTATCCTATCAAGCTATTATCCCAACAATAATAATCCAAAATATTATACAATTCAAAGGGGCTGCACACAACAGCCCCTTTGTAAATAACATATTATTCTCTATCTTGGATCGTGATTGAAGTGACAATCACACACCTCTGCACCTTCTGCAATTGTAGATTCTCTTGTAAAAAGTGTATTGTTCATATTAGCTCTCTGATAATCAAGACAGCACATAGCAGGTATCAGTTCCTCTATGCCAAGTTCTTTGTATAAATGAACAACACCGCACTGGTGATAATAAATAGAATACTTGTGACAACTCTCACCTGCTTCGTATGTGTACTTCCAATCATATGGATTGGTCTTTGTCATACTCTTTTCAGCTTCCTTTGCAATCTTTTTCTGTCCATCAGGAGTATATTTCTTTTCAGAAATCGCCAATCTCTGCATAGTCCTGTTCTTGAGCGCAACCTTCTTGTTGATTTCTATCATCTTCTCGATTGGTGGTTTTTCATCCAATGTCATATATATACTTGCCATTACTGCGGCAACCAATATCTCGTTTAAATAAAAACCGCCTTCTTTTATTTCCTCAATCCGTGCTACTATCTCTTTGTACTTAGGCATTGATCTCGCTACAATATCGTCTGCTGTAGTCAGGTGCAAAATCTTTGCCAGCTCATACTGATAATTTTGAGAAAAACTCTTCCAAACAGATCTTGCAGTTAAACCGTAAATCATGTCCGTTACCTCTTTCCTTATTTTTCATATTTCCCTATCAAAAACGATGTCTTGTAAATTATAGTATACAACATTTTCCTATGTTTTAACAACTTTTTTGTAAATAATTCAGCCATGCACATAAAATAATAATATGCAGAAAGGATGTTTACATACTTTCAAATAGTCTTATTATTATGAATTAAGTCCCTTTAATTCTTCAAACAATTCCAAATCTGAAGCTGTTATCTTGACATTTGTTGCTATTGTTTCTCCTTCAGGGGATGTAACATTTATCTCAATTATTGTTCCCTCTACAACTCCCTTTTGTCCTACTGCAGAAAGGAATGGTACAAACTTTGGATGATTTGCGGAAAACTTATCCCATGCTGCCTTAACTTTAAATATTGCTGTTGGATTAATCATTATTCATTCTCCTTTGTTTCGTTATTTTCAATGGCGGATTTTTGCAGTCCGCCATATTATTATTTATAGTAATTTCTTTACATTTTTATTAATATTTTCTAATTATTTTGTTAAACAATTATTTTATAAAAACAATTCTTCTGTAAAAACAATTATTTTTTACGTCTAAAAAAGTTCCTTAAAACTCATTATAAATCTGTCTGCTAACTGTTTCATCTCCGGATGCTCATACGTTGAGTGGTCTTCATAGACACCTATGGTCATAAATCCACCCATCTTAGCCCCTCTGATTCCTGCCAGTATATCCTCATACACTACACACTGTTCATTGGAGAGCCCCATACCTCTAGCTGCTTTTTCATATATATCAGGGAATCCTTTTCCCCTCTTAACCTGATCCACAGTAACTATGGTATCAAACATATCTATAATGTTGTTCCTTGTAAGAGCCGGTATTATCAGTTTTCTGTCTGAAGAAGTGGCAACTCCAAGTTTTATGTTTTTGGATTTTAAATAGTTGAGATACTCTATGGCATAAGGCTTACAGCGCACTTCATTCTCATATGCTCCCATGGCCATATCAAACCATTCACCCATTATATCTTCAACTTTTTCGTTGAGCCCAAATCTCTCAATAGTGTATTCTGCTGCCTTTCTTGCTCCAAGAGGTGCTATGGCCTCAAGGTAGTCAAAAGGTACTTCCAAATTTCTGTCACCAAGAAATCTTTTGTCGATTTCTGTCCATACCCACATAGAATCGAGCAGCGTCCCATCCAAATCAAAAATGGCCCCCTTTATATTATCCATCATTATTCAAAACTCCTATTTTGTAATGTAGCCATCAGCATAGTTACTTTGCTATTCTAGCATAAAACAAAAGCTCTAACAACATTCATTTTGCTGTCTGCCATTGACCTTTTATTTATAATTGTCTAAAATAATCAGTGGTTAAATTGTGGCAACATATTTTGCCGGAAATAATTAAATATTTAATAATT
>JAILRH010000001.1 GCA_024698345.1 Lachnospiraceae bacterium
ACCAGAGATTTGCCTCCACCTTCCTTCAGATTCCACCTCACGATGGACACCCTTGGTCTTGGCTGTATCCTTCCCACTACTAGGGTGGATTAGGGACTTTCACCCATTAGAAACGTGCGCCACAAGGCGCACATAAAAAAAAAGCTGCAGTAGCAACTTTTTTATCATCAAATATTGTTAATCCGCGCATCTCGCTTTGTAAGTACACCATAGGCGTTACCTCTACAGCCAACTCAGCTCAGGTTGCCTCATGTCACACGAAAGGTCCTACTTAGTGCTGCTCCATTCCTGACCTGACACGGTTCGTAGGTTTTCGTTGCATAAGACCCAAACGTCAACATCGCTTATAAAGGGCAGCCCTACAACGTAAATCCGAGGCGAGATAACACCCCTGCTGTAGCGGATTGCAGGTACAGGACACCGCTAGTTCCCCGGCTGCGCGGAAGTTTTATAACAATTTTGGGTGTGATTGCAAGCAATCACATAAATACTTTAAATACAATAATCTGTTTTAATGATTTGAAACAGACCTCGTTAGTATACCTTATTCTTAATCTTATTGTCAACTATTCAACAATGCTTGGCATTTTTTAATTATATATCTCTTCCCTGATACTGAACCGTCACAACATATACCATTTTCTCGTTTTCATCAATCCTGAAAATTGTAATATAGTTATCTACAACAAGTTGCTTATATCCCTTTCCGGCATATCGTCCCACAAGACGATCTTGATGTGACTGTGGAAACTTATCTAAACCGAGAATAGCTTTTTTTATTCGCTCTATCTGCCCTTCAGCATTTCCGGGAGATAATTTCTCATGCACAATATAAGCATAAATATCCTCAATATCTCTATATGCTCTTTTCATCAGTTTAACTGTATATTTATCCAAGATACTTTTTCTCCAATTTCTCAAAAGCTACTTCTGCATCGATAGCTTCTCCCGTCTCTGCATATTCCTGCTCTGCCTCAAATATTGCTTGATCAATACGATTTTCTCTTGCAAATCGCTCATAATATTCTGCACTCATGACCACAAGATCACTATATCCATTTTTAGTAACATATATTGGTTCTTGTTGCTTATGTGCAATTTCGGAAATCATACTCGTATCTCTTAAATCTCTAATTGGTATAATTATTGGCATAAGAACACCTCCTATATAAATAAATTGTAGCACAATTATGCTGCGGCGTAAATTGCCTTTTCACCTCTCTTAACCTGATAATCCGGGAACTTTCTTGCAATTATCCTTTTGGTTTCCGGTTCTTTAATCTGTATAATCATTATTTCTGATTGACCTGATTCTAGTTCCACTGAGGCAAAATAGCATTTACCGTATCATCATATTTGTAATGCGAAAGTTCTCTTATTCCCCACCAATTCAACCAAGTAATATTTGACAAATCAAGTTCTGTAATATTATTAGAAGTACAATCCATTCCTCTTAAATTAGTACACATTTTTATATCCAACTGGGTTAACTCATTATTCTTGCAATATAAGTAGTTTAAATTTGAGCAGCCCGTCAAATCCAACAACTTCATGTTATTATCTGAACAGTCCACCTTATATAAGTCAGGACACTTTGACAAATCTAAACTTTGAATAATATTATTTCCACAATCCAAATTAGATAATTTCTCATTGTTATCAAGTTCTAATTCTTCCAATTTACTGTTTTGACAATAAAGGTATTTAAGATTTGTCGCTGACGCCACGTCCAAGGAACTTAAATTACTATAACTGCAATTAAGTAAAACCAGACGTGTCAGTCCTGAAATATAAAGTTCATTCATATTTCTGTTACTATCGCAGTATACATCTATAAGTACTTTATTATTGACCAAATCCAATTTTGTCAATTTGTTATATTCGCAGTTCAATTTGGAAAGGTTTATATTGTTTGCCAGATTAAGTTCTTCTATGTTGTTAAAACTACAATCTAAGTATAAAAGTTTTGTACATTTTTCCAGTTCTATATTATACAAATTATTGTGTGAAATATTAAACTCCACAAGTTCCTTATTATTTGATACATCTATGCTGCTTAATTCATTTCCTGCAATATTAAACTTTTTAAGCTTCTTGTTATTTGAAACATCTATACTACTTAATTTATTTCCTGAAATATCAAATTTTACAAGTTCCTCGTTACCTGAAATATCCACGCTGCTTAATTTATTTTCTGCAATATCCAGATTTACAAGTTTCTTATTATTTGATACATCTATATTTTCTGTACCGGTTTTATTGATTTTCAAACTAAGCAATTCAGTGCATCCGCTAATAGATACATTTTTTAACATTGGCAAATCTGAAAGACATAACCTGGTAGTTTGCAAATTATTACCCAATATGACATTTTCTAATTTTTTAAAACCTACACCTTCAGGGTCGCCTTCGTAGAATTTTCCCGATAAAGATATTTCCCCTTTTAAATCAAGTTCTGAAAAGTCAATTGATTTCAAATATCCGCCTTCATCCCAGACAAACTGTTCTGAGTCATAATCAAAATTAACATCATTACCCTTCTGTTGAAGATCATCTTCCAGCATTTTCAGCAAAAAATAATCTGCCGATACTTTTGATTCCACTTTTATTAAAACATTATCAGTTAAGTAAACTTTTGTATCATCATTATCCGGCATATTAATGATTACATCACAGGAATTGTCGTAACAAACAAAATCAGAAAGATTTTTATTTGCGCAAAAATCCAAATTAGTAAAAGAATTATCAGAAATATTCAGATATTCCAATTCCGGATTGTCAGTACAATCCATATCCGTCAGGGCATTTCCTTTACACTTAATTGACTTCAAATTAAATAATCCGCTAAAAGCTACATCTCCTGTAACTTTCGGCGCATCGCTTGAATTTGTCCAATCAATACCAATCAACAATCCGTCTTCGTCCCACAAATATTCATCCGAATCCAAATCTTCGCTGAGAGTTCCGCCTCTCTCCTTCTGAATTCTTATAATCTCCTGCAAAGCCGCAACATCGTCCTGATTCTTTTTAGCCACCGCTTCTGTAGTTTCACTGACTGTTGTTGGCTGAACTGTTGTTTCCTGCACCGTTGCTGGCTGAACTGTTGTTGGCTGAACTGTTGTTTCCTGCACCGTTGCTGTCTGCACTGTTGTTGTCTGAACTGTTGTATCCTGTACAGCAGCTGACTGAACTGTTGTTGGCTGAACTGTTGTAGCCGCTACAGTTGTTTCCTGAGCAGAAGTTGATACTACTGCTTTAACTGTAATCTTACATTTATATTTCTTCTTACCAATCTTAGCTGTTATGACAGCTTTTCCCGGTTTGATTCCTTTTACTTTTCCCTTTTTGCTAACTGTTGCAACAGACTTTTTTGAGGATTTCCACTTTACTTTGCTCTTGGTATTTTTCACCTTCAATTTGATAGAATTCCCCACAGTAATGGTTGCTTTTGTTTTGTTTAATTTTACTTTTTTTGCTGCTGCCTGAATATCTGCTCCCGGCATCATTGTCGTCATAAGTGATACAGACATAGCAAGTGCCAATGCTTTTACATTCTTTCTCATTTATTCTAACCTCTCAGTTTCTTAAAAAATTCCTTTAGCAGGTTACTGCACTCTTCCTCAAGAATCCCTTTTTCACTCTCAACCTGATGGTTAAAAGCGTCTACTTCCAGCAGATTCATGATGGAGCCGGCACATCCCGCCTTTGGATTCATACATCCTATATATACTTTTTTGATGCGTGCCTGAACAATAGCTCCGGCACACATCTGACATGGTTCTGTAGTCACATACATCTCACAATCATCAAGTCTCCAGTCATCCATCTTCTTACTGGCCTTCTTGATGGCGTTAAGTTCCGCATGGGACAATGTGTTCTTGTCCGTCATTCTTCTGTTGTAACCACGTCCGATTATCTCGTCATTATAAACTATAACACAGCCAATCGGCACTTCGTTCATCTTCATGGCGCGCTTAGCCTGCTTTATAGCTTCCTTCATATACTTTTCTTCTCTCGTCATAATTATCAACAACCTAATTTCCTGCTTATTATCATTAGCTTATCTTCCATAACTATCTATAACATCCCAGATATCCTTAGTTTCAAATCCCAATTTCCAGCATCCGCATCCGCCTATGCCATACTCATTTGCGACATCAATCTTCTTCCGGATTGATTTTGCATTTTCAAGCCAGATCTGAGTATTACCATGTTCATTTTCAATGTAAGCATAATCACATCCCATCTCTTCATTCCACTCAGGTGTGACCTTAGCTTTCCTGCAAATATCCTTCGCAGTCTCCATTCCAACTGCCTTGCTGCTCAAGGCGTAATTACCGTTGGCACTGTCTTCAATAATCTTTGCACCGTCCGCCGCAAATTCCTCCGGAGTCTCTGTCCACACTCTTGTGTAGAAAGGTATGCCCATGATTACTCTGCTTGCATCACCCACCAAGTCAACTGTATCGCTGACTGCCTTTTGAACAAACGGCAATGACGCAACCGGACCTGCGGCATCACTGGCTGAATTATATTCATCATAACTCATTACCATTACATAGTCGGCAAGCTTACCCTGCTGTTTCATATCATAATATTCCGAAAACTCTGTCGGAACATAATTGTCAATTGAAAGTGTGAGGGAATTTTCTTTACACTTAATTGAGAGTTCTCTCAAAAACTGGTGATAATCGTCCTGATAAGCTTTTGAAATATACTCAAAATCTACATTTAATCCATCAGCTCCGCAAGCCAGTAAGGAACTAATCAAATTGTCTTCAAATTCTTCTCTCACTGTCGTTGAGGCAAGAACTGTATCTACATACTTGTTTCCGTTTGAATCCTTTGAAAAATCATCAACAAGCGGCCACACTTTGCATCCCATATTATGAGCCTTCTTAACATAATTTGAAGAGGACAGATCTACTATTGAGCCCTTGCCATCTTTCATTGTATACCAGGTAGGTGAAATAGCATTTACTCCTGCCATGTCTGCCGACATGCTTGAAAGCGTATCATTTGCACTTACGTTTGTAACCTGATGCCATACCATTTTCACCTTTTCTTCCATAACAGTGTGTGTGTAGGTTTCATCATCATTCTTTGGATTGATACTTTTCTTCTTGCCCGCTGTATTGTACTTTTTCTGTACATAACCTGTGAAACCGTCCTCGGTCTGAGCGCTGTACCATTCCCCCTCCTCTTTAATAATTCTTAAAGATTCATCCTTGTCAATTTCGACAACTATATCAGACATGGTATCCATATCAACACGCATCTTGTTATTCTTTTTTGCCTTTGCTTCGGTATATTTCATTGGTTTGAAGTCATTTATAACAAGTCTTTCCGGTTTATTACCCGCTGCCTTGTATAATTTATAATTTAAATCGCAGAACATCTTTACATATTCCATATTGATATAACAGATATCTCCCTCTAACATAGAAATGGTGTAATCTACGGTCTGCTTTTCTTTTCTCTCAACATACTGATTCTCTCCAACATATGAAGTAATGGTGTGAGTTGCATCAGTAAATAAAATATAATTCTCTGTTTTGTCAAAATAGAATCTGTCATCAATATACTTCTGAAGCATCTCGATATCAACAAAGATACTTCCATCTTCTCTAGTCATAGCCTTAAACTCTACCGGTTCGCCCTGAAGAACAGTCGCCGCATATCCGCCCTGTCCGTCAAACTTAAGATATTCACATAAGTTAGCCTGTGTTTCGCTGGACTTTTCGCATCCGCAAAGTGACATTGCACAAACACCTGCCATAATAGCCATCATTAATAATTTTGTATTTCTCATTCCAGGACCTCCTCCTGTTTCTTTTGTTAATTCGCGTATTATTAAGGGACCGTAAAAGCTACAGTCTTTGTCATTTTAACATAAAAACATAAAGAATGACACCAAAAATCCTTAAGAATTAATGATGTCAAACTCCTTAAGAATTAATGATGTCATCCTCACACAGGGAAGCTCCTGCAAAATTATAAAATTAGTTTAAGATAGTAATAAAAGTAATTAAGTTAATATTAACCATTGAAATGTATGATTCAAACATTCAAGGCTCGCTCAAATAACATAAATATGGTTAATCAAAATAAATTTTAGTTGCCGACAACAATCTATAGTCTGCCATATGCTTCGTGATATAAAACAAAATCCAAGTGTTGTCAGATTCTTATATTGTGCCCGGTTACAAACATGAATGACTATATACATACATATCTCCCCTTGCACCTAAAAGCATGAATACTCTTTCTGCAACGTACCCTTACTTCTATTTGCTATTATACACATATTGTTTATGTATTGCAATATATATTTTTAGTTTCATGCATACATTCTTATTTTTTCTGTCATGCCGGTTCGCCAATCCAACAAGGTTGCATTTTTATTCATATATTATACTTTTTGAAACAAGCACATAATCTAATTTTTAGTTACACCTAAGGATTTCTACATTATATATCCCTTTTGGGATTTTTTTCATATGGGTTGCCGGCCCTAACTTTTTCCTCGGAAATTCCTTACATCCCATTTTGAATTTTCTTCACATGGGTTGCCAGGCATAACTTTTGCAACAAAATTCCCTACCTTGCTTGTGAAAAAAGTCCTTTAAGTAATTACTCAATTTTTAGAAAAAAACATTCCTATTATGCGAAACGGTTATTTTGAAAGCTGCGTATGAACGTTTCAAAAAGTATACTTTTTGAAAAATATGAATATATGAGGTACGCCCGGAAGGACGTCGAAATTAAAAGAATTTACTCGTGGTTG
>JAILRH010000065.1 GCA_024698345.1 Lachnospiraceae bacterium
AAAAAAGGTGACTACCCCCTAAATAACCAGTATAATTGAATCGACCAAAACACAACTATCCGTATAGAGAAAGGTAATCACCTATGGACATTATAATTTATCTGATTCAATTAATTCAATACCAATATAAAGTTATTGGTCAACTTTTATTATTTATCTGTAAATATATCCCTCTTAAGCAGTGGGGTTTCGATGATTCACATTCTCCTAAGTACCAAAAGTTCAAAATCGACAAACTTCCAAAAATCATTTCCCGCAAACAGGACTGGGACTGGAAAGATTTGATTTCATTCTATGAGCAGCGATATCACAAAACCATCAAGCCTGTTTTCCGTCATGGCGAATGCAATGTTCCTGAAGACTGTCGTTGCTTCTCTTGCAATGCTCCATTCCAGTACCTTATGTGGAATGATGGTAAGAAACAATCTCAACTGCTATGCAAAGTTTGCCAGTCAAGATTCAACCCCTCTTCAGAAAGCAGATTCACCAAGACACATGTCTTGAAATGCCCTCATTGCTCACATACTCTTATTAAAATAAAAGACAGAAAACACTTCGCGATTTACAAATGTATTAATGATAAATGCTCATACTATCTTCAAAATCTCAAAAAAGTTGATAAAGAAGATTTAGCAAACAATAAGCACAAATACAAACTTCACTATATTTACCGTGAATTCCAGATCAACTTCTTTGATATGGACTTGAATTCGTTACCTAAAAATGCTTCTTCACTTAAGTTCACTAAACACGATCAGAATGTTTTAGGTCTATGTCTGTCTTACAAAATCAACTTAGGCTTATCACTCAGAAAAACTGCCCAGGCACTAAATGACATTCATGGTATTTCCATCTCACATCAGCAGGTTGCCAACTATCTCAAAACTGCAGCTATCTGTATAAAACCTTTTGTTGATAACTATGATTACAAAGTTGGCGATGTATTCACAGCCGACGAAACATACATAAAAATCCGTGGTGTTAAAGGTTACATATGGTTCATTATGGATGCTGTCAAGCGCTCCATAATTGGATACCAAATATCTGATAACCGCGGAGTTGGTCCCTGCATTCTTTCAATGAGAATGGCTTTCAGTCATCTTAAAGAGCTTCCAAAAAACTTTAAGTTTATCGCTGATGGATACAGTGCATATCCTTTAGCTGCCCAACAGTTTTTCATTCAAACCCAAGGCAAACTAAACTTTGATATTACGCAGGTTATTGGACTTACCAACGACGATGAAGTATCAAGGGAGCATCGTCCTTTCAAACAGATGATTGAACGTTTGAACAGAACATACAAGGCATCCTATAGACCCACAAATGGTTTTGACAACATCGACGGTGCCAACTATGATTTGACGCTTTGGGTTGCCTACTACAACTTCCTCAGACCTCATAAATACAACAATTACAAAGTACTCAACGAAGTTGAACAATTAAAGCATGCTGACAACATGCCCGGCAAGTGGCAACTGCTAATCTATCTCGGTCAACAGACAATTCTAAACTTGCAACAAGCCGAAGACTCTAACTGTTCTTAGAATCGAGCCCGAGGTAATAAACAGCCACCGCATTATGCGGCTTGCCCTTGATGGCTCATAAAGAACTGCTACACTGCTGTGGACGACGGTAAAAGAACTAACTGTTCTTTTCATCTTCGCCGTCGGTAACCGACCTACAGCAGTTCTTTTTGTGCTGTCAAGGGTGGCGTCAGTACACCACAACCTATATATTTACATTTTCAAGGTTCACTTTTGAGCCTTTTTTCTTTAACTCATTTTTTCATATGCACTTGACACTATCTGATTTCAAATCCATTCATAATAGTTTGAACAACAAGATTGTAGTAAGTATATTCTGCTTCTAATCCCTGTTCATCAACCTGTGTCAATGCACCTGCGATTAATCCTCGACTTTCTTTTTTCTGTTTCTGTGCAGTATTCTTACTAATTCCCGAACGATAAATCTTTAAAGTACTTCCTGCTCCAACATTAAAGATTGTAAAAATAAAGTAAAAATATCCTGTAGGAAATTCCGCATTCTTTACAATCAAACAATCCTCTTGTTTCTTGTTCAATAATCCTCCAGATACTATTTGATCCCTCTCGAAAAGAAATGACAGCCCATACTCGTTTGTTTCTTTCAAAGTATATTCAACATCTTCCAGTGTTATTTTACTTTTGAAATTCACTGTCGAGGGCAATCCCAATTCTTCCCAGTTATACAGCATGTCTTTTTTTAACATACAACCACCTCATTTCGTATTTAATTTTCAGCCGCGCAACTTCTATCATAAAGAGATAGACAGTTTCTTTTATAAGTAGTATTTCTGTCAAGAAATACTACTTATCTGATATGCGTAGTATATCAGCGATTTTTCGCAGTTTTTTGCATTAAAAAAGGGACTTTTTACAGTCCCTTTGATGTATACTCTAATTTGTTATGTATATAAGCTACAAAAGGAATGGGATTGCTATCCCACTCCCTTTATAAAAATCACATTATTATCAGTCTAAAAATCAGCCTCCCGGCTTCGTATCAACATAAACTTTAGTTATTATACCATCTTTATCAAAAACCATCCAATAATACTCAGGAAGATGCGAAGGCATAATAATCTGATTTCCGTCGTCAATCTGATATGCAACGCTATGTTCATATTCTATATCGAAATCTCCATAGCGTTCCTTAACTTCCTGATAAGAATGACCGACAACTAACCAATCATTATACTTCAATGATGTTTTATGTGATAATAAATATAGACAAATCAATACAATTAGCATCAATATGAAAATAAAAGAAATAATAATCTTTTTGTTCTTTTTAATATTCTCCATGAGCTTTTACCTGATCCTTGACCCAATCACTATCATAACTGTAGTAAGAGTCATACATACCGCTTTCATATTCTTCTCCAATGGCCATATCAGCACGTACCGCTGAGTTATACCATTTATCAAAAAAACTTTTCCAATTAGTTACAAAAACTGCATGAGCTTGAACTTCCGCTGCAAACATATTAAATGATGTATCAGCGGTATAAGCACTAAGTATTGCTTTCTTTTCATAATAACTTAAATTTGATTTATTTACCACATTAATTCTGCGATTATTCTCATCTACAATCTTTTTCCCTGAATCAGTATTTATTTTTGACAGTGCATCAGGAACTCTTCCTGCATCTTCTCTTTCTCTGTATAATGCCAACAGTGCATCCGAATCTGGTCCAAAAGGTGCATCTAATACTACATCTATAGCTTCATCTATTTTTTCCACCTTATCGTAAATACTACATAAAATATTCGGGAAAGAAATATAACTATTATTTAATGAAGTTCGCGCAATTTTATTAACGTACGCATCCGCAATTAAATATGAACCGTCGGATTCCACATTTGAAAAGTATCCTTGCAAAACATCTGAATATGGCGGATTTTTACTGTTAGTTACCTCTGCCAATTTTTCATACAACTTAGATGTATCACTTTCCTCACCTTCAAGGAATTGGTTCAATAAGTAAATATCCAATCCAACAAATGAAATTGTAACGCCTGGATCATCATTATCTCCACCGTCATTTTCTTGCTCACGCATTTTATAAAGACCATATGTTGTTACTTCCGGATCTAAAGCCATAATATACCAATCATCATAGTACTGTTCTACAGATAGTTTATCTCCTGAGCCACTTACTATTTCACTAATTCCAGCATTGACAAATATCTCAGACAAAGGTTTTTCGCAAATGAAGAACCCATCTGACGTTGCTTCCATGTCCTTCATATTAATTAAATGATTATTAATATACTTTTTGATATAGTACGGTTCAACATTTTTCGTTTTAGGCTCTATATCTTCTTTGTCATTTATTCCATCTCCATCGGTATCTACTTTTGCAGGATTACTATGATAATCATATACCCCAATATACTTTCCATATAGTTCTACTGGAATATTTAAATAAAACAAATAATCCATTACGTTAATTGTTTTTGTTGGCATAACACCATTTAGTTCTGCATTATCACGCAAACCATCTTTATCAGTATCAACCGTACTTGTTAATGATGGTTTTTCGTCTAATTTAATAATCTGAGGTAATAAACCATTTAATGCAATCCAATAACCATCGTTTGTTTTATCTTTTATATTTTTCGCAATATTTAATAATTCATCTTTAAAATTCCCACTAACATTGGCAAACACGCCACCTGTCTTTTCATATAAATCTCTATAAGTTTCGCTATATTTTCCATTTGACACAACTGATGTATTTATTTCATCATTTACTAATAAATTAATCATTTCTTCCATAGAAGATATTCCATAATTATTATTAATCTTGTATCCAGCATCAGTTACTAAAATAAAGAATTTTTGAGAAGACTTTCTCATATCCAATTGTCTTGCCATCTCTAAAGCATCTACAGCTGTTTCTGGAAGGTCTCCACCACCTCCTACAGTTAATTTTTCTATTTCTTTCTTAAAATCTGTAGCTGATTTAAACCAATTTGAACCATCATCATTCTGTTTTACATTTGTTGAATGCTCGCCATCACATGTAATATCTCTATAATCAACCAACGCAAAATTAGATTTAATATTTGCTTCTTCTAGTTCCTCAACAAAAGCAATAAGATTATTTTTTACATTTTTAATATAAGAATTCATTGAACCGGTTGTATCAACAACAAAAACTATATCAACCTGTCCCTTTATTTTTATTTTAGCAATATCAATATCATCAGCTGATTCTTTACTTTCTGCTGTTATTGAATAGTTATCAACCACCATAGGTGCAGGCATAAATCTTTCACTTGTAACAGGTTCAATAATATCAGTTGATACACTGCTCATCTCTTCTTTCAAATCTATTCCTAAACTATCCAGCCATTCAACTATATTAACAACAAAATAAATACCATCCGCTTTAATATTACACTTTAATTCCCTTTTTTCTTCATCAAAGGTGCTTTCCATTGGAACCGAATCTGAACCATCATTGAAAAATATCATTAATCCATTAGTAGTATATGAACCCAATGTATATGTTTTCAGTTCATAATCATTTGAAATCGTGAATGTTAAATCTCCTTTTTCAACATTAGAATCACGAATTTCAATGGCTTTTCCAACATATTCTCTTTCATCTCCCTTTAAGTGTCCATCATATTCGCTTACTGAAATTCTACTGTTAACATCTCCTTTTGCAGTTATTTTAATTGTAGGAATTGAATAGTTATTTTCAAATATACTCTGCTGATATTTTTCTTTTTCAATATCTTGTGTAAATAACTCTTCTCCATCTACAGTTCCATTCCCATTTGAATCACTGTTGTCCGGATCTGTACCTAACTTAATTTCGCTATAATCATTCAGTCCATCTCCATCTGTATCTGCATCGCTAGGATTTGTGAAATATGTGAATATTTCTTCATAATCATCAAGATTATCGTAATCGCTATCTTTTTCTCGAATATTTGTTTTGTATGAAATTTCCTCATTGTTAGAGAGCCCATCTCCGTCAAAGTCTTCATCTCCATCTAAAACACCATTTCCATCGCTGTCTGTTTTCAATGGGTCTGTTCCTAATAAAACAATTTCTATATAATCTGATAAACCATCTCCATCTGAATCCTCTTTTTTAGGATTGGTTCCAATTGCAATTTCAACATCATCTTTTAAACCATCTCCATCACTGTCCGCCTGGCCATTAGATTCAATCCAAAACGCGTATAAAACTGTATCCTTATCTACGGACATATTCTCAAAATTAAAAGGCTTTGAAAACTCTTTATCTAAGTACCATCCCACAAAAATATTTCCTTCTTTTTCAGGTTGTGTAGGTTTTATAATCTTCATGCCTTTTTTCACAATTTGTTTATCAGGAGCATTCTTTATTATTCCATCACCAACTTCAAACGTTACTGTACATTCGTTCTGAAATGCTGAAACAATATAATTAGATGGTACGTCTTTCTCACTTCCATCTGTTCCGCTGAATCCAAAAGAAATACTTTTTTCTGGTTTTATGACGCTATTATATTCTTTATTTTTCACAACATAATGATTCCCTTCATGAGAAACAATTGTCGCATTCCATATTTCCGTAATATTTCTGTCAAAATCAAATTCCAATACCCAATCTACTAATTTATCACTTGTATTATTTGTAATTGTTATATCTGCATTAAAACCAGTTTTCCAATCACTTGTGACCGTATAATCAATATTGAAATCCTCTTCTTTTACGCTACTTATTTGTCCAAGCATCTGATACTCGCTTGGGAAACCAGCAAAATCACCCTTTCCATTGATTCCAAATTCAACACTTTTTCCAGCTGCTATATCCTGATTCCATCCAACATTCTTAACAATATATTCACCCTGTTCGGACATTTCAAGTTCGGCATTCCATACATTTGAAATACCACCATAATAATTAAACCCTAACATCCAGTTTTCAATAGTCTCTGTTCCTATATTATCAATTACTACCGAAGCGTTATATCCTCCGTTCCATGTACTTTGAAGTTTATAGGTAACTCTAAATCCTTTTCCATTAAAAACTTTTTCTCTAGTGACTCCATCCCAGGAATCATTGCCATTTACCTTGTTACCAACATTTACTTCGCTAATAGTATTTTGTGCAAAAGTTGTAACATTACTTCCCCCTACAATCATACTTAACGACAACAGTATAGCCGTTATTTGCTTCATTCTCATTATCCCATTTCCTCCTCTTTGTTAATTTTTTGACATACTTGGTTACGTTATCATTCATTTTAAGCAATTTCAACACATCCCCCCTCAAACGGTAATTCTTCCCCCTCAAACGGTAAATTCACAAAAAATCAGGACATTATAAAAGCCCTGATTTCCCGTTTTCTAATTATTTCATTTTATACTTATTTTTCTCCATCTTCTCATTTATCCAAACCATAATATTATCTAAACTTTGTAGCAAAACAACAATAATCATAGCAACTTTAAGCCCAAAGGTTTGGATTTTATTTCCCATGGTATGGTAAACCCAAAAGAAAAAGGAGGTATTCATACCATGGATTTAACAAATTTAGGACAACACCATGAGGAACTTATCAATCATATGAAAAACTCTGGATATTCCATGAGTTGCATCTATATGTACAAGCGCCAAATTCGCGAAATTCTAGAGTTGGATTTGGAATCATGGACTTCGTATCAGGACATTTACCAGTATTTTGTGAGCGTTTTTCCAAATCAGAAGGACCTAAAATGGAGACGTTCTGTAATTGGTATCATTGAACATTTTGATATTTATGGTCTGTTTCCAGACAGACGCAGAATTTGCTCTTTTATTGAACCGAGAGGTGCATACTACTCTCTGAATCATAGCTATCGACAACTAATTGATTACTTTAAGACCTATGCTGAAAAAATGGTAAAGCCAAAGACACAACAATAGACAGCGAAAGTCATATCGGATCTGTGTTCTTTTATCATTTACAGCAGAGAGGCTGTTGTAATTTAAAATCGGTAGAAGAAGATGACGTAATGTCTTACTTTCGCGATAAATCAGGTAAATTAATTCACTCTGCAAGTTGTTGCAAAAGCATAAGAGCAGTTTTAAAAGCTGGATTAGATGTTGAACCTTTCGGTTGTAGAAAGGTACTAATTCTTCTTCCACATCTGACAGCTCATCGAAAAAATATCCAAGTACTCACAAAAGATGAAATTACAAAAATTGATGTTATTATAACTTTATTCAATTGTATTGTCTCTACACTGGTTGTGTGTTTTTTTACGAATATTTACCGTGATAGTGATGATTCCCCACAAAAAATACTCTAACATATTGTATTTATTAAATATGTAATATTAATAATTATCGCTTCCAAATGTATCTAACTTTCCGTCTCCATCTGTATCTTGCGCCAATTTCTATATCCATCAGATATTTCCTTTGTTCCATCAGAACGCTCATATATCATATATCCGTCATCACTTATATAACCATTTCCATCCGGGCTATCGTTCCACCCCCTATCATTTGAATCATAATAGTCATAGGAATCATCTGAATCATAATTATCAACTGAGTAAGTATTTTCCTTTTTCATGGTGGAATAATCATCCTCATCATCTTCTGAATTATTATTAAAAAAATATCTTTCTTCTTTCGTAGTTTCGTCGTTCTCTGCCATTTCTTCATATTCCGTTACTGATCAACCAACAAGTAAACACATCATCATTAAAGTACATATTCCTACTCCAAAAGTTCTTATCTTTTTCATCATTTCATCCTTTCATAATTGGCTGTTATACCTTTATTTCACTTTCCGTTTCATCAATTCATCTTATATAAATATTTCTGTCAGAAAATCCTTATCTTTCATTTATAAAATTGTCATCGTTCATATTCATATCCAACACACTATCACAGCCATATCTCGATGTATTAGAACAACTTAAATACGAACTATTATGAAAAGTATTAAAATCACACCAGTTCTTCTGTTTTACTTCAGTTCCACTGTATTATTCTAGCCACCTCACTCCTCTCTTTAATGATTTAATAATATTTTTCATATATGGGTATATGTCAAAATACTCATATATATGATACCCGAAGTCCATTAGCAATTTTCGCTAGTTTTTTTATTTTTCGATTGAATGAGCTTTCTCTGTCTTCCTTTACTAAACGATCTCTTATCCTTGCTTGTTCATTAGCATAACTTGACATATATCCCCATGGTGCACAAACTCCAATAAGGCATATGATTATTAGCACAAAAGAACCATCTCCAACATTCTCACTTAGGCATGCTCCCGCTATTGCTATTACCCCGATAATCACACTGATTCCGGACACAATAACCATAATCACATCTTTCATTTCATATTCTTCTTTTTGTTTCTTTAATCTTTGATACTCTTTATCATACATATAAACGCCTCCATTCTAAAAATGCAGTGTCAAATCCCCCCACATTATAAATATCTCTTCTTTTAGTAAGACTTTCCGCACCCGCCTCCTTTCTTTTTTCTTTTCCGTTACCAATGTTTTTATATAGGTATTCCTGTAAAGGAATAGCTATATCTGGATAGAGTAAATTTACTGTCAGTTGGGAAAGGTTGGAGAACTCCTAGATATAATAATTCCTTCCGATTTGTTTTCCCAATTGTGTCTTACATCTGTCTATTATGCAACTTTTATGTTGCACAAATAATCCTTATCCTGCTTGGCGACATTGTATCTTCCAGGCAAGTAATGTCAAGTACTTGCCTTCGGTGCTTTGCATACTTGACATTACTTGTCTTGCAGATATCCTACAATCAAGCAGGCATAAGGAGTATTATATTAATCTTATCTGATTACGTATATTAAATATCTTTCGGCTTGTCATTCCCGGTATTGTAGCCTGAACTGTATCTATATATTTTTTGCTTTGATTTCTATGATCTCTAATCAATTCATCCATTCTTAGATGTTTTACTTCCAGGTCATCTGTTCCTGATCTTTTAAGATTTCTTTGCTCTCTGCTATATTTTACTAATTCTATTATCTTTTCACGACCGTAGTTTTTCTCGTAGCATCTCAGTTTGCTCATTCTGTCAGCTCCTGTTTTGCTCCATCCTTTTGGTCTTGAACTCAATCTGTCTGAAAGCACGTGACTTACATGACCTTCTGCACTGTAACCTTGTATTATCTTGTTGTAAAGACATCTCATGACAGCATCCCAGTTTCCTAATACAAATGTTTTTAGTGCCTCTACAGGTTCATGGTTGTTTGCACTGTTTATCATTTCATCGATATAACCCGACAGCTGTTTCTTACGCTTTTTGTAAAGTAACCTGTATATTTCTTCTTTTGCTATCTCTGCTTCATCCAACATCTGATTTGATGCTTTATTTATATACTTCATAAGATGAAATTTATCTGCACAAAACTGTGCTCCAGGCACATAGTTTACTCCGCTTTTTATCCATACACCGCCATCTCCGATTATATAAATCTTATTTATATTTTCATAATCGTAATTATCGTTGATATAATCAAAAACATTCTCCCAGAACTTACGAACTCCCTTTCCGGCTTCATACACTCCGCCAAAGTAAAAGGTGTTTACAAGTTCCTTTCTGCCTTTACTCTTCGGACTATCCTGTTTGTATTCATAGAGATATGCCAGTTTACTTATGAAACCTACATTGTCTTCCTTCTTGCCCCATTTTCCATGTTGTTCAGCTACATGAACTTCATCAGCTTCTATAAACAGGTATGGAACCTTCTTCAACTTATCCGGTTTTTCTTTTGGAAGTTCTTTTGCGATGCTATGAACTTTGTTCATTACAGTTGTTTTTGTTATCTTTGATTTTGACGGAATTACTTTTGTAGTTTCTTCATAACTGGTCTTTAATGCCTCTGTCAGTATTTTTTCTTCAGATGCTTCGCTAAATCTTTCGTGGGCACTTACGCCTAATAATTCTTCAATCAGATAATGATATTCTTTTTTGTTTTTACGGCTTTGGTAGTAGGTGCAGTCAAACGTCACATCACCTACAGAACTAATTATCGTTCTGGTATCGTGTCACTGGATGTTATATTTGTCTTTTCTCCAGGCATCTTTTGATATCTGTTCGTCTATACTACTCAGAACAGCACCTATATATGATGCTGCAAAACTTTCCGTTGCACCCTTAACTGCAGTTTCGAAAGAATAGAAATCTTTGATATTTTCAAAAAACTTTTCCTCAGCTTCATTTAACTCCCAAATATCATACCTTGTAAAGTGGAGTGTATGTTTAAATTTGTTGTCGTTACCTGTCAACATTCCTATTCCTTGTTTCCATTCGAGTGTTTGGCCTTCATACCAGAAAAAATGTAAACTCTTTTCAATTCGATCTAATCATATCAGATTATAAATAATCCATCGGAAACTATCATTCTTCCTCCATCTTTTTAAAATATTCTTCACGCAAAAAATGCTCCTCAACTTTCGTATAGATGTTCATAGTGGTTTCAATATCACTCTGCCCCATCAATGCCTGTACAACCTTCACATTTACATGTTTTTCACAAAGTACATTAGCAAAAGTATGCCTAAGATCGTGACTGGTAAAGCTTGGGAGTATAACATCTTTTCCATCTTTATTTTTTATTCCTGCTTCATTAAATGACCACTGTATACGCTTTAACGCACGATTTACACTAGCCTGATTGTATACCATTCCAAATCTGTTCAAAAATACAAAATTGTTGTGTCCATCTACCATACTCTTGCAGGTTATTCTATTCTTCTTTTGATACTCTTTTTCCATAAGCAGAGCCTCAATTACTTTAGCAGTCATAGGAATTGTTCTAACGCTTGATGGGGTTTTCGGATTTGCGATTACATATTTAGCCCCGTTTTCTCCATGTACTATGTAATTTAGAGTTTGATTTATCACAATACGTTTCTCTTCAAAATGGACATTTTCCCACTCAAGACCGGTAATCTCACCAAGTCGCATCCCAGTCTGATTCATCACAAAAATAAGAGGATACCAACGTTTAAATTCAGATGAATTCTTCAAATATTTATTAAACAAATTAATCTCCTCTGAAAATAATCCTCTTCTGGTGCTTGTATGTTTTGAATGCTTGCGTTTAAAAGATTTTAATGCATTATTAGCAGGATTAGTCATAATTATACCGCTTTCAACGGCGGATTGCATTACCTGAAAAAGAATATTCTGAACATGTGCCGCTGTTATCACTGCTTTTCTCTCGCATCCAATCATCCTTTCATATCGACACTTGATATCAAATGTCGTAATCTCATCAATTGGCATCTTTCCCAAATTATTTCGCAAATATGCATCATAAGCAAATTTATAGTTTTGTTTGGTATTCTCTCGCAAATTCATTTTTCCCGCAAACCAGATTTCAAACTGGTCATTTAATGTAATTTCACGCATATTTTTCAACAGCTTAACGCTCTGAACATATTTGATTTTTGCCTCTTCATGACGAAGTTCAAATAATCTTGTAGCATAAATCCACTTTGTTTCTCCACAAAGATCCATATATTGAAACACATATCTTCCATCTTTTCTCTCATACTCACCCACATATAATATATTTCCTTTTGAATCTGTTCTTGCTTTCTTCATATCAAATAATCCTTTCATGTTAATCGTTGAAAAACCTTCAAGTATCGTTTAACCATGAAGTTTTTTCAACGATATTTACTTTATCACTCCCCTTCCGGAAAACAAGACTAATAATATCCGTCCTTATTTGATATGATGAAATATTATATTTTTCTGTACGTTCTTATATACACATTCACAAATTTAAAAAATAGTATTTAGTCAAATTTAGTCAAAAAGGCCTGCAGGAAAACCCTGCAGGCCTTGAAAATACGCCATTTTTTAATTTAATGTTTTCATTGTCGGGAACAACAACACATCCCTAATTGCCTGTGAATCTGTGAGTAACATTACAAGTCTGTCGATTCCGTAACCAATACCACCTGTTGGAGGCATACCGATTTCAAGCGCGTTAAGGAAGTCTTCATCTGTGTGGTTAGCTTCCTCATCACCTGCGTCAGCTGCTGCATCCTGAAGTTTGAAACGCTCTCTCTGATCGATTGGATCATTAAGCTCTGAGTATGCATTACACATTTCCCATGTGTTGATGAACAACTCGAAACGCTCTACCTTTTCAGGATCTTCAGGTTTCTTCTTTGTAAGAGGACTGATTGCGATTGGATGATCCATAACGAATGTTGGCTGGATCAAATTCTTCTCACAGTACTCTTCGAAGAATAAGTTGATGATTTCGCCTTTTCCGTGTCTGTCTTCGTACTCAATGTGATGCTCGTCAGCAAGTGCCTTTGCCTCTTCATCTGTCTTAACAGCATCGAAATCAATGTTTGCATATTTCTTGATACAGTCAATCATAGTAATACGCTCGAATGGCTTACCGAAATCAATCTCAATTCCGTTGTATGTGAACTTAGTTGAACCAAGTGTCTTCTCTGCAAGGTAACGGAACATACTCTCTGTAAGTTCCATCATGCCTTCGTAATCTGTGTATGCCTGATATAACTCCATAAGTGTAAACTCAGGGTTGTGTCTTGTATCAACACCTTCATTACGGAATACTCTACCAATTTCATAAACTTTTTCTAATCCACCAACGATAAGTCTCTTTAAGTAAAGCTCAAGAGAAATACGAAGCTTAACGTCTTCGTCAAGTGCGTTGTAATGTGTCTCGAATGGTCTCGCTGCGGCACCACCTGCATTTGAAACAAGCATTGGTGTCTCAACTTCCATAAATCCTCTGTCATCAAGGAAGTTACGAATCTCTTTGATAATCTGTGATCTCTTAACAAATGTTTCTCTAACTTCCGGATTCATGATAAGGTCAGTATATCTCTGACGGTATCTTAAATCTGTATTTGTAAGTCCATGGTGTTTTTCAGGAAGAATCTGAAGACTCTTTGAAAGAAGAGTAACCTCTGATGCATGAATAGAGATTTCTCCTGTCTTTGTCTTAAATACTTCACCTTTGATACCTACAATATCACCGATATCATACTTCTTGAAATCTGCGTAAGAGTCTGTTCCGATATTATCTCTTGCAACGTAAGACTGGATATTTCCCTTTAAGTCCTGAACGTTACAGAAAGATGCTTTACCCATAACTCTCTTTAACATGATACGTCCGGCAACTACTACTTCCTTGCCTTCCATTTCATCGAAGTTATCTTTAATATCCATACTGTGATGTGTAACATCAAATTTTGTAATCTGGAAAGGATCCTTTCCTGCCTCCTGCAATGCAGCAAGCTTTTCTCTTCTTACCTTTAATAACTGGTTAAGATCCTGTTCTCCACCATTGTTCTGCTGTGCCATGGTCAAATGCTCCTTTTACTGTATATCTTCTTATTCTGTATTAACTATTTCATAAATATTTTTATATGTTGCTTGTTTTCGTGATTTGCATCCTCCGGATTACAAATCACTTTCGCAAAAAACAAAAATGCACTACATTTTTGTTTTGCAATTACATAACCTTCTGAATATCGAGTACCTTATACTGAACTACACCGTTCTCTAATTCAACATCAACTACGTCACCAACTTCGTGACCAATCAATGCTCTTCCTACAGGTGACTCATTTGAAATCTTAAATCCAAGACTGTTAGCCTCTGTTGAACCAACAATAAAGAACTCGAGTTCTTCATCAAACTCAACGTCATAAATCTTTATCTTACATCCAACATTTATCTTATTAGTATCAACATCGCCTTCGTCTACAACTTCAACATTCTTAAGAATTTTCTCAATCTGCTCGATTCTTGCTTCGATATCTCTCTGCTCATCTTTTGCTGCATCATATTCAGCATTCTCAGATAAATCTCCCTGCTCTCTTGCCTCTTTAATCTTCTCAGCAATTTCTCTACGTTTATTTACCTTTAAATCATTCAATTCTGCTTCAAGTTTCTGAAGACCTGCATAAGTAAGAATGTTCTTCTTTGTATTAGCTTCTGCCATGTTAATTATCCTCCAATCAATTTTCGTTTACGCAACATTTTACACTCTATCTTATCCCAACAACCTGACATTGTCAAGGAAGACGCCGTTTTTCTGCGTAAAAATCAAGTAACTATTCCGCCTTTCAGCAATGCCAGCTCGAATCCGCAGATAAATCTGCTAAGCTTTCGTGTTTTTCATCCTTCGGATATCAAATCACTTTCGCTGGCGACAAAAAAAGTTTTGTCGCGTGCATGGCTGAATAGTTACAAAATCAGATGCTTGCCTCTATCAATTCAACCAGTTCACTATAATTTTCAACCATATTTACTCTTCGCCTTAAATCTGCTGAATGAGGAAGTCCCGCCGTATACCACGCAACATGCTTTCTCATTTCGCGCACGCCCGTGTATTCACCTTTGTACTCGACTATTGTCTTTGCATGGCGAAGCATAACGTCTTTTAATTCGTCCGGGCTTGGTCTAAGTGGAATCACACCGGTATTTAGATATTCACTTACCTGCTTAAATATCCATGGATTACCTCGTGCTGCTCTGGCAATCATAATGCCATCGCATCCGGTATACTCCTTTAGGTGTACAGCTTTCTCTGCAGTATCCACATCTCCGTTTCCTATAACAGGAATCTTCACTGCTTCCTTGACTTGTCTTATTATATCCCAATCAGCTTTGCCACTGTAATACTGCTCTCTTGTTCTTCCGTGAACTGCTATTGCAGCTGCACCGGCATCTTCAGCAATCTTTGCTATTTCCACTGCATTGACAGACTCATCATTGAATCCTTTTCTTATTTTTACGGTGACAGGCTTATCTATAGTTCTGGACATTTTGTATACTATTTCATGCACAAGCCTTGGATTGTTCATGAGTGCAGAACCTTCCTTATTGTTTACAACTTTAGGAACAGGGCACCCCATATTTATATCAATAAAATCACAGGGGCCGTCGGCAACAACTCTTGCCTGCTCTGCCATAATATCCGGGTCTGATCCAAACAACTGAATTCCAATCGGATGCTCTCCTTCATCTATTCTCAGTAATTCTTTTGTATTTTTATTCTTATATAATATGGCTTTTGCACTTACCATTTCCGAATAGAGAAGTTCACATCCCATTTCCTTGCATATAAGCCTGAATGGTAAATCCGTAACTCCAGCCATAGGACCCAGCGCCAAACCGTGCTTCACTTCTATGTTTCCTATTTTCATTTATATAATGATCCTTCCATTTTTCAAAATGTATATTTTGTGAAATTTGGATTACAGATGCTTTCAAAAATAAAAAGTTGAGCAGTTATATGAATGGATTTCGAAATAACAATTGAGACATGCTTAGAAGGATTATGATAAAAGAAGAATGATTCGAAGTTAAAAATCGAGGATTTCAGCTCCTCGATTTTTAGCACAAGTTGAGTGAGTTTTCATCAAGAAAACTCACGAATTTGTGCGAACGAGAATCATACTTCTTTTGAAGATTATCCTTCAAGCAATGTCGAACTGTTTT
>JAILRH010000221.1 GCA_024698345.1 Lachnospiraceae bacterium
CCGCAAAAAAGGAGCCAAACTTTCAGGATACCCGAATGTATTGAATGAGACCGCGTTCGTGCTTGAAAACGGTCAGTCTGGAATCGTGCGCTGGAACAACCGTTTTTCTTCATACCATGGACAGTGGTATGAACAATATCAGGTATTCTTTGTGAATACAGTTACCCTTGATTCCAAAGTCTTTATTAGAGATTATGATTTTGAATATGATCAACTGGCTGACTTATTTTGAAACTGCTGGCTGTGAAAAAATAGCTGAAGATACTAAGGAGACTACATACATGGGAATAACTGAATTTTGTAGCAATGCAAACAGCATCGGAAAAATACGATATTTTAAGGGTGACAGGCTTTATAATGAAAAGTCATTGTACGAATTTAACCAAGGGAAAATACCTGCAAAAGAACTAGTAACATATGATTCATCTTTAATGAATTTACAGGAAATTACGAAGGATGAAATTGAAAGCACAAAGGGAAATGCAGAACAGATTGTTGCAATAATTATTCGCTCGGAAATAGAAGTGAGTTTTGAATTAGAAAATAATTCTGAATTTCAATTTTGTGGGTATGATTTAGTTGAACATTTAACAGGAATTAGTGCAATTACTAATTGTGGTGCAGATTGGGGAGATGCGTTAGATTATGACATGTTGAATGAATATGGGCTAATTCCGGATTATCGGAAAGCAGTTATGACACAGTTAGATTTGGCAGAAAACTATCCGGACGAAAGCCATGCATATTGTGAAATTGTAGAGATTTGGAGAATGATAAATTGAATCATATTGATGTGGCAGAAATAAAAACACAATACGGATATTATGAAAACTACTGGACTATAGATGGTGTGGCTCTTCCAAACTTGTTAGATTTAAAAAGCAAAGATATAGATGATGATTGGGAAAAATATGGAGATAATATTGCATTAGAGAGTGTGGACAGTTTTCTTAAGTTAAGTTAATGACATTGTGTAAATAAAGGCTTTTCATGCTATAATAAAAAGTAGCTAATCTGACTTTATGTAATTATTCGTTGTGAGTTTATCTCAGTCGGATAAGACTCCCACTTGAATAAGTGTAGATATATGGAGGAATAAAATGGCTAGTTATGTATTAGGGGATGTAATTGTTGAATATCTCGAGACTTTACCAACGGTGTCGAGTGCACAAAAAAAGGAAAAAAAGAAGATAAATGACCTCCTAGAAGGATTGATAGAACAGGGAATGTCTGAGAATAGTCTGGTTACGGATAAGTATTTCCCTGAGGATATCAGGGAAAGCGCAATAGACAATATCTGTTCGTTGCAAAGAAGAAGCAATACAGAAGCGGATATTTATAATGCGTTTTTTTATATTTAAAGTAATAGATGATGGGGTTGAGTATATCAACCCATGTGGTTTTAGATTTGAAGAATTGCTTAATTGAATGATTGTCAATAGGGTATATAATGGAAAAAATAAAAAATATAAAAAATATAAATGTTAGTTTTTTGAAAAATGAATGTAAATTAGATAGATGGTTTGCCGAAATGGTTGAAAAAACAGAGGAGGAACTATCTGTAAATGATTTGTATCATATGCTAGTTCAGAATGTTTTTTTAGATATTGCTATACCAAGGTGTTGGGTGGAACTAAAGAAAAATCCATTGGTTGGGGAAAATTATGATGGTCAGTTTCTGGAAAAAATAGTAAATATTTTACGAGAGAATGTTCAATACAGAAATATTGACGATTATCGGGAATTTATTGAGACTATAACCAAAAGTTCCTTGGAATTTGATTTCGATGAAGATAGAAAGGAATATATGAGCTTGTTAGAACAACTGTCAGAGTTATTTGATAATTGATAATTAACAAGAAGGATAAAAAAATTATGAAAAAAATCTTGAAGAATATAACAAAGGCAAGCGGGCGAATCGACAGATTGATTATCTGAAATATGATGGATTAGGATGTGTAGATATTACCGCCTTTTCTCATTATGATATGGGGGATATTGCTGAGGACAAACTTGAATTGTCGTATACTTATGATTATTATTACATGACGGATGATAGCTACATTCTTTGTGTCGGAAATAAGAAAGAGTTTTACGGAAACATTTACTTTGTTTCTAAGGGCAAGAAAAAAATGATTTGCCAGGATTTAGAACGTGAATAAAATTTATATCGGAGGAACTATTTATGATGTATTTACCTGCCAACTTGAAGAAGTACAGGATTTTGAAAGAATTGACGCAAGAAGATGTAGCCGAGTTTTTAGGAATAACTCCGCAGAGCGTATCTAAATGGGAACGATGAGAGCCGCATTATGTTTAGAATTGTTGAAAAATTCTGAAAAGGAAGCAGATAAAAAATATGCTAAAAGAAATACTACCAATATCTAAAGGGTTTTATAATTGGCGAGATCAGTCAGATAATAATATTAATTATATAAAATCAAGTATCGCAAGGCCTATATCAGATATTTATGAATTAGCTGCGGATGTATACTGGAATGATAGTTGGGGTGAAGAACCCTGTGATAGTAAAACAATAGAGGAGGTTGTCAGAAAAAAAATTCTTTCTGCCCCTAAGTTAATACCTGTTTTTGCGCATAGATATATGCCATTGATTGGAGGAAAACAGGTTCCAATATTTTCAATTCATGGAACGGATGTAATTTGCTACGGCAATAACATTGAGCAATATTTAAAAATTGAGTTTGGAGGAATGAATCAGAATGAGGTTGATTTATCAAGTATTAGAAGTGTACCATTTTGGTCTGAATTATTATAAGTTATGAATGATGAATGACAACGTTTTGAGAAAGGAAGGACATGTATACAATGAAAAAAATAGTAGCTGTTATATTAGCAATTAAAACAGGGAGGATAGTAAATGAAGGTTTTTGAAGACTATTTGTCAGAATTGATTACTGACATGGTTGAAATATGTTTGGAATATATAGAGGATAAGGCTGATAAAATATATATTTTGTGTGGTAATGAGGAGAATATTATATCAGGTAGTTATTTTTTTAAAATACATGATAAAGTTGTGAAGAAGCATAAAGTGAATGATGTATTGTTGGAAAATGAATCTAGAATAGATGCATCTATTGACAGAATGCAGCAGGTTAACGAAATAATTATTAATGATGTTAAAGCGTTGACAAAACGATGCAAGGAATTTAATAGAGATATTCCTACACAGATGAAAATAGTATATGAAGTTAACACACATAAGTTGGATACAGATATTAGTTATGATTTAAAGTATACAAACACAAAAAATAAGGGGTGGCTTGATACTTTTGAAGAGTGGTTTGATGAAATAAAAACACAAGAAGATGTAGTATAGAACCCTTTCAAAAAAACATAGGAGATAAATATAATGACTAAAAAATTACAAAAGTATAAATACCTTATTTTTGACGTTGATGATACATTGCTTGATTTTGGAAAGGCGTTTTTCACAGCGCAGAAAAATGTTGCTGCATTATTGGAGGTCGACTATTCAGACGAGTTTCAAAAAACTGATGAGAAGACTGGGCGGAATGATCAGATGCGGCTTTGTGCTGAACGGATATATGGAATGCCAGGGAGAGGACATTACAGAACTCAATTTTCTGGCCAGGGTAGTGAAACCGGAATAATGATTGTATTACGAATTCATTAATAGTGAGAAGTATCGGAAGTTAATCGTACAAATTCAAGTTTTGTTACGCGGTGCCCATTCGCATTTCGCTGCGCTACATGCTCATGATGCGCTGTCGCGCTATCGTCTGTTAGCAATATGAGTCGGCTTGTGAGCAAGCTCCCAGCCGCTCAATTGCTCCATCCGGCACCGCTTGTAGAAACGTACAAATTCAAGTTTGTGGAGGAGTAGAGAAATGTTTTGGGATAAGATTTCACCGATATATGATTTATTTGAAAAAATATATAACGGAAAAGTTTATATGGGAACAGGAGAGAAAGTTGCAGAATTAATAGATTCTTCTGATGTTGTATTGGAATGTGCTTGTGGGACAGGAGCAATCAGTATTCCAATAGCAAAGAAATGTAAGAAGCTGGTTGCAACTGATTTTTCAGCAGGCATGCTTCGTAGGGCATCAAAAAAA
>JAILRH010000223.1 GCA_024698345.1 Lachnospiraceae bacterium
ACAGAATAGATTTTCAAAAAAAAGACAGCTTTATGGCTGTCTTTTTTTTGAAAAATCGCTGATATACTAAGTATATCAGATATAGGTATTCCTTTACAGGAATACCTATATAAAAACATTGGTAACCCTTTAATGAAAGATTGTTGTTGCAGATCATTATAACTAAAATGGAATCTTGAGCAGAGTTGAAAGTGAGGGAAAAATATGAAAGGAAAACGAATCTATTTAGGAGTACTATTTTTGTTGACAATTGTGTTTACCTTTAATTCGAGAAGCGTTGACGTAAGTGCAAAGAAAAAAATCATGTTATCTGATAAAAAATTGTATTTTGAAGAAAAGAATGATTTTGATCGAATTTATTTAGATGGAATTACAAAAAAGCAACATAAAAAAATAAAATGGAAAACAACAAATAAATCTGTTGCTACGGTAAAGAAACTTAAGACTGTTGGAGGGTGTAAGGTAACTGCGAAAAAAACCGGAAAATGCACAATTTATACAAAGTTAAATGGAAAGAAGTATAAATGTAAAGTCATTGTGGAAATCGAAGATGCAAATTCTTATACAAACAATAATGTATATAGAAGCACTAACAATAGTAATAATAGTAGTGGTAGTAATACATCGACTAGCACTCCGGTGCCGACAAGAGGTAAGATTAATAGGGATAGTATTGTAATTAGAGAGGGTGAAGAATTTCAGTTGTCGCTTGAAGGCGCTACTGCTTCAAGTTGGACATCATCAGATGGTAATATAGCATATGTGTTTTATTCAGGAAAGGTGAAGGGGTATAAAGATGGAAATGCAACTATTACCTGTACTGATAAGAATGGGTTCACATATACATGTAATGTCACTGTAACAACAGGAAGAATAATAATGGCGTCGTTGTGTAAACAATATGGAAAAGCTATGACACTTGGAGATAAAGAAGGATATAGTCTTTCGAAACTATATTATACTGATGATGGTGGATCAGAGTATGTAACGGTATTCTATTGTGAAGATGATAGTACATTAATGTTTTCATGTATGTCTGATGAAAAATACTTAACTACTATTGAAATGCCCGTATATGGATTTTTCTCTGAATGTGATGCAACTTGTTATGATGATAACAGAAAATATGCTATTGAGATATTTGCATATCCTTGTTATATGTATGAAGGAACGAGTACATCGGGACTATTTTGGTATAGCAGTAATATTCCAAGTTCCATAGAATCTTCTTTGAAATCTTCATATTTAGGTTTAACAAAGGCGGTTATAGATTTGAGTATAACAACAGCACGTGCTATAGCCTTAGAGTACGGATGGGTAATATATAGTTCAGATTTTGGATTTGATTATTAATAAATAAGTAGTTAGTTACATTATAGTGGTATATCTGCTTGAATAAAAAAGGTTGTGAGTCACACTTTAAAGAGCAATCGTGTTCTGTTAAAGTGTTTGATTCACAACCTTTTTTATTGATATATTATTCTTTTTAATTTTTAATCAGATATTACTTTATAAATATAAAGAATGATATTATTATATTTCATTATCTGATATTGTCTTTTACAGCCTTACTTACAACTTCTGCAACTTCAGGATTGAATGCTTCTGGAAGAATGAATTCATCACAGAGTTTGTCTGCAGGAACTAAAGAAGCAATCGCATTTGCAGCAGCCAGTTTCATCTCTTCTGTAATCTGCTTTGCGCGTCCTTCAAGGGCACCTTTGAAGATTCCAGGGAATGCAACTACGTTGTTTACCTGATTTGGGAAATCAGAACGACCTGTTCCGACAATTCTGGCACCGGCAGCCTTTGCAACATCTGGCATAATCTCAGGAGTTGGGTTTGCCATTGCAAAAATAATGGCATCTGAATTCATTGATTTTACCATCTCTTCTGAAACTATGTTAGGAGCTGAAACACCTACAAAGATATCGGCACCAACTAAAGCGTCAGCAAGTTTTCCATTCTTTCCTTCAAGGTTAGTAACTTCAGCCATTTCCTTCTGAGCCCAGTTAAGATCAGCGACATCTTTTGAAAGAATACCGTATAATCCACAGATAGTAAGATTTTTGAAACCGTACTTAAGTAAAAGTTTTGAGATTGCAATACCGGCAGAACCGTCGCCGTTTACAACAACTTTACAGTTTTCTTTTTCTTTTCCAACAACTTTTAGTGCATTGATAATACCTGCAAGAACAACGATTGCAGTTCCGTGCTGGTCATCATGGAATACAGGAATGTCCAGTCTTTCCTTTAATTTTCTCTCGATTTCAAAACATCTTGGAGCTGAAATATCCTCAAGATTAATTCCGCCAAATCCGGGTGCAATTCTTACAACAGTTTCAACGATTTCGTCAGGGTCCTGAGTGTCAAGACAGATAGGAAATGCGTTTACGCCTCCGAACTCTTTGAAGAGACAAGCCTTTCCTTCCATAACAGGCATTGCAGCGTAAGGACCGATATTACCAAGGCCGAGAACCGCGCTACCGTCAGAAACGACAGCTACTGTGTTTGCTTTGATTGTGTATTTGTATACGTCTTCAGGATTATTGTGTATCTCTACGCAAGGTCTTGCAACACCCGGAGTGTAGGCAAGGGACAAATCCTCGCGGTTTTCAATTTTACATTTTGATTCAGTACTGATTTTTCCAACTAAATCTGCGTGAAGTTGTAATGCTTTTTCATCTGTAGTCATAATAACCTCCAAATTATAAAATATAATGATGGCAATTACATTAAATTGCCTTTTGCGATGAAATGAAATTCAATATATCGCAACATTTCAATAGTAACACATTTTTTGTGATTTCACTATATTTTTTGAAATTAATGTGTTATCATGTATTCATGTGGTTAGGTACCACAATTCTTTAAATATCTATAATATTAAATTGTTTAATTCGAAAATTACCCAATAACATAAATAACACCCAACAACATCAAATAAGAAACAATTATTAAACTAACAGAATAGAAGACTTGTTATGGAAGGAGAAACATGAGAGAAAAGTTAATGACATTACCTGTAAAGGAATTACGTGAAATTGCTAAAACAAATGGTATTAAGTCAGTTACAACAATGAAAAAAGCTGATTTGGTTGAAGCGATTTTGGCAATGAATGATTCAAAAAAAGAAGCTTCAGATGATAAAAAGAAAAAATCTGATGGCAAAAAAGAAACTTCAGATGATAAAAAGAAAAAGGCTGAGGGCAAAAACGAAAAGGACAGAACAGAAAGCAAAAAGTCCGAAAAAGAAAAGCATGGTGAAAAATCAGAATCTTCGAATGAAGAAGGTGAAATAAGTGAAGAAGAGTACGACGGACATGATGCAAGAACCGGAATTCTCGAGGTAATGCCTGACGGATTCGGATTTATCAGATGCGACAACTATATGCCGGGAGATGACGACGTGTATGTTGCTCCGACTCAAATCAGAAGATTTTCTTTAAAGACCGGAGACGTTCTCACAGGAAGAGTTAAGGCAAGAAAAGAGACTGATAAGTTTGCGGCACTGTATTACTTAGACCGAGTTAACGGAGAGACTCTTGATAAAGTTATGGGAAGAAAGAACTTTGAAGATCTCACGCCGATATTCCCAAATGAAAGACTTCATTTAGAGACAAGCAACAGAAATATGGCAATGAGAATTGTTGATCTTGTAAGCCCTATTGGAAAAGGACAAAGAGGAATGATTGTATCACCTCCAAAGGCAGGAAAGACAACGCTTCTTAAAGAAACCGCCAAATCAATACTGAAAAATAATCCGGAGATGCAAATGATTATTCTGCTTATCGATGAGAGACCTGAAGAAGTTACAGATATTAAAGAAGCTATTTCAGGTGAAAATGTTGAGGTTATATATTCAACATTTGATGAACTTCCTGAACATCATAAGAGAGTATCTGAGATGGTAATTGAGAGAGCAAAGAGACTTGTTGAGCATGGAAAAGATGTTATCATCCTTCTTGACAGTATCACAAGACTTGCAAGAGCGTATAACCTTACAGTTCCACCAAGTGGAAGAACTTTGTCAGGTGGACTTGATCCGGCAGCTCTCCATATGCCAAAGAGATTCTTTGGTGCAGCAAGAAACATGAGAGAAGGCGGAAGTCTTACCATACTTGCCACAGCACTTGTTGATACAGGAAGCAAGATGGATGACGTTGTATATGAAGAATTTAAGGGAACCGGCAACATGGAACTTGTCCTTGACAGAAAATTGTCTGAGAAGAGAGTATTCCCTGCAATTGATATAGTGAAATCAGGTACAAGAAGAGAAGACTTACTTCTTAATAATGAAGAAAAGAATGCTTCATATATAATGAGAAAAGAAATTAACGGATTGAAAGCAGATGAAGCGGTTGAGAGAATTTTAGATCTCTTCTACAAAACAAAAGACAATGAAGATTTCTGTCAGAAAGTTTCAAGAATCAGAAAACCGCCACAGATGCGATAAAGTGATAAAGCTTTTTTAACAAACCTCTTGAATATGAAAAAATGTTATGTTATAATAACAAGGCTGTTGCGAATGCAAAAGCAAATAATATAGAAAGAGTACGAGGTGAATGTAATGAGAGAAGGAATCCATCCAGATTACCATCAGGCAACCGTTACATGTAACTGTGGAAACACATTTGTAACAGGTTCTACAAAGGAATCTATTCACGTTGAAATTTGTTCAGCATGCCATCCATTCTATACAGGACAGCAGAAAGCTATTTCAGCACGTGGTAGAATAGAAAAGTTCAACAAGAAATATGGTATGAAGTAATTTTTTTAGATAACAGGTTGAGATTTATATCTCAACCTATTTTCTTTTAAGTAAAAAAAGGGATTTAATATGAGTGACAATAAAAAAATGTGTTCTTCAGGTATAGGCGGTCAGGCTGTACTTGAAGGAATTATGATGAAAAATAAAAATCATTATGCGGTAGCCGTAAGAAAACCAAATAAGGAAATTGAGATAGATATTCAGGAGTACAACAGTATTGCTGCAAAAAATAAGATTTTTTCGCTTCCATTTATTAGGGGAGTATTCAGTTTTGTGGATTCACTGATTGTGGGAATGAAGACTCTTACCTACTCTGCAAGTTTTTTTGAGGATGAGGAAGGAGAGGCAGAAGCAGAAGAATCAGCTTTTGAAAAATGGCTCACTGAGAAGTTTGGAGACAAATTAGAGAGTGTTATCATGTTTTGTACAGTTGCATTTTCAATTGTATTTTCAGTGGTGCTGTTTATGATGTTGCCATTGTTTGTGGCAGATACAATGAAGAAGTTTATTCCGTTTATTACTGAGCAGCATGTTCCTGCCATTGAGGGCGTTGTAAAGATGATTATATTTATTATGTATATTTATCTGATTTCATTTATGCCTGATATCAAGAGAACTTATATGTATCACGGAGCGGAGCATAAGTGCATCAATTGTATCGAAACAGGAAAGGTACTGAATGTAGAGAATGTCAGATCAAGTTCGAGATTTCATAAGAGATGCGGAACAAGTTTTCTTCTTATAGTAATGGTAATAAGTATTATCTTCTTTATGTGTATAAGAAGTGATAACACACTGATAAAATATCTTCTCAGATTAGTGCTTGTGCCGGTGATTGCAGGAATCTCGTATGAATTTATAAGACTTGCCGGAAGTACCGACAATAAGATTGTGGGACTTTTGTCAAAGCCGGGATTGTGGCTACAGCGAATAACAACCTGTGAACCGGATGACTCAATGATAGAAGTTGCAATTGCAGCAGTTGAAGCTGTGTTTGACTGGAAGAAATATCTTGAGGAGAACGGTGTCAGTGGAATCGAAAGTGAATCAGGTAAGTGAAGATTTAGCATAATATGAAAAAGCAAATCAGACAAGTGAGGGAACAGTTCAGGATGCTCTTTAGGGATGTAATAAAAGACGCGATAGAAGTTTTGGAAAAAGAAAATATATCTGATGCAGTAAATGATGCATGGCTCTTGTCAGAATTTGAACTCGGCATAAATCATCAGAAATACTATATGGATATGAATATGACAATAGATGATGAGCAGAGAAAACGATATATGGAACTGGTTTCAAAGAGGGCAGAACATATACCACTTCAGCACATCACAGGACATCAGGAATTTATGGGATTTGATTTTCTTGTAAATGAACATGTTCTTATTCCGAGGCAGGATACAGAACTGCTGGTTGAAAAAGCAATAGAGATTATTGAGTCGGAGATGCTTTTGAATAATAGTGATGATGGTATAAAGAACGCACATGACAGGGTGAGCGGTATTGACAGACTAAGGGTTCTTGATATGTGTACCGGCTCCGGATGCATAGCCATTTCAGTTAAGAAGATATGTGAGCAGAAGAACATGGATATTGAAATGACTGCCGCTGACATTTCAGAAAAGGCATTAGAAACGGCAAATAAAAATGCCAAAATAAATGATGCAGAAGTTACATTCATTCAGTCCGATTTGTTTGAAAATATAGACGGTGATTTTGATATCATCCTTTCTAATCCGCCATATATTCCAACAAAAGTTATTGAGGGACTGGAAGTTGAAGTTAAGGAGCACGAGCCGTTTAATGCCCTTGATGGTTTGGAGGACGGCTTGCACTTCTACAGGCTGATAACGGAGGAAGCTTCAAAGAGAATAAAGAAAGGATATATTATTTACGAGATTGGATATGATCAGGCAAATGCAGTTTCTGACATATTGAGAAATATAGCAAGTTGTGTTAAAGTGTATAAGGATTTGGCGGATAATGACAGAGTCGTCGTTGCCAAAATCTAATAAGACTTATGAAACCGGCAGAAATGTGGGTGGCAACTTTATTAATATAGACAGCAAAATGAAAATATTAAGATGAAATTATTAGTATAAAATAATAATCTTCATCTTAGAAAGGAAAGGAAATGTTTGATAAATTAGAAGATATAGCCATAAGATTTCAGGAAATACTTGAGATGATAAATGATCCTTCAGTTATCAGTGATTCTAACAAATTCACAAAACTTATGAAGGAACAAAGTGAGCTTGCACCTATCGTGGAGGCATTTAACGAATATAAGAATGCAAAGAATACAATAGAAGAGAGCCTTATGATTCTCGACGAAGAGAGTGATGAGGAAATGAAAGAACTTGCAAAAGAAGAACTTGCAGCATCAAAAGAAAAAGTTGCAGAGATGGAGCAGAAGCTTAAGATATTGCTTCTTCCTAAAGATGTTAATGATGACAAGAATGTTGTGGTTGAAATCAGAGCAGGTGCAGGTGGAGATGAGGCAGCGCTCTTTGCGGCAGAACTCTACAGAATGTACTGCATGTTTGCAGAGGCTCAGAGATGGAAGACGGAGATGATCTCAGTAAACGAAAACGGAATCGGTGGATTCAAGGAAGTTGTGTTTATGATTAACGGTGTGGGCGCTTTTGCGAAACTCAAATACGAGAGTGGCGTGCACCGTGTGCAGAGGATACCGGTAACTGAATCGGGCGGACGTATTCACACATCTACAGCGACAGTGGCAATTATGCCTGAAGCGGAAGAAGTGGATGTAGAAATAGATATGAACGATTGTAAGTTTGATGTGTTCAGAGCATCAGGAAACGGTGGACAGTGCGTAAATACAACAGACTCTGCCGTAAGACTTACACATATACCTACAGGTATTGTCATTTCATGTCAGGACGAAAAGTCGCAGCTTAAGAATAAAGATAAGGCGCTTAAGGTACTCAGAGCAAGACTTTATGAACTTGAACTTCAGAAAAAGCAGGATGAAGAGTCAGAAGCAAGAAGAAGTCAGATAGGTACCGGTGACAGATCAGAAAAAATCAGAACCTACAATTTTCCACAGGGACGAGTTACTGATCACAGAATTAAGTTTACTTCGCACAGATTAGACAATATTATGAACGGTGATATCAGTGAGATACTTGATAACTGTATTGCAGCAGATCAGGCAGAGAAGCTTGCACGAATGAATGAGAATTAAAAACAAAAAATATAATTGTTTATTGGTACGGTTTTTGATACAATAGGTTAGTGCAAAAAAAAGAACCGGGATGGTAAAAAGGATGAAGGGAATAGCAGATATTCACAATCATATTCTGTTTAGTCTTGATGATGGTGCAAAGACCATAGATGATTCTATGAAAATGATAGATGAGGAATACAGCCAGGGTGTACGAAAGATTATTTTTACACCTCATTATTGGGCAGGTGTATATCAGAATGACATCAACAGGATAAAACGCAAATATGATGAATTGATGATAAGAGTAAATGAGAAGTACTCAGACTTGGAGTGCTTTCTTGGAAATGAGATATTATACACAGAAGATGTAGTAGAGCTTGTTGAGAAGCAGAAGGTCTATACCATGGCAGATTCTGAATATATATTGGTAGAGTTTTTGCCGGGAGTCGATTATCAGGTCCTTGAGGCAAGAATCAAAAAGATATTGGTAAACGGCTATAAGCCTATAATTGCTCATTGTGAGAGGTACAAATGTCTTTTGAACAACTATGCCAGAATTCAGCATTTAGTAGATGTGGGTGCCTATCTTCAGGTAAATGCAGACAGTGTTTATTCATTTAGATTTAAAGGATTTGTGAGCAGACTTATCGACAATGACTGCCTGCATTTTATAGGAACTGATGCACATGATATGAAGAAGAGAAGTGTGAATATCGGAAAATGTGTGAAATATCTTGAAAAAAAATACAGTGATGAATATATTGATTGGCTGTTGATTGAGAATCCGCAGAAAGTTATAGATAACCAGGTTATATAATAGTGAAGTTTATATAGAAACAATTTTTAGTTTTGGGCATATGACTCTAGTATTAAATGGTCAGATGATGCTATACAATCAGTATATTTAGTGAGGAAACTATGGAATTTGAAAATTACAAAGATGAAATTGAAATTGACTTAAGAGAATTATTTGCTGTAATTCTCAGCAGATTATACATTATTATTCTTGTGGGCGTGTTGGGAGCTATATTGGCATTTACTTACACAAAGCTTTTCATTGCACCACAGTATGCATCTACTACAAAGGTGTATATTCTCAGTAACAAGGAAGACGACAGGCTTACAACAAGTGATTTGGCGTTTGCTTCATACCTTGCGCTCGACTATCAGGAACTTATTGTGAGTGAGCCGGTTATGATGGAAGTTATCGATGAACTCAATCTTAACATGACTACAAAAGCCCTGGCATCACATATTAATGTTCAGCTTATCGAAAATACCCGAATAATAAAAATAACCGTAAGAGATACTTCGGCCACAATGGCAAAGAGAATTGCCGATTGTGTAAGAGATGCGGTAAATGATAAGACTAAAGACGTAATGGGAGGAATAGAGGCTATCAACCCTATTGATGAGGCTACGATGCCGGTTGTTCCTGCAAGTCCGAATGTATATAAGAACACTGCAATCGGATTCCTTGGTGGAGCTTTTATTGTATTGTTGGTTGTAGTTGTTTTATTCCTTCTTGATGATACAATCAAGTCGCAGGAGGATATAGAGAAATATCTTGGACTCAGCGTACTTGCTTCTATTCCGTATCAGAAGAGTGATGATTCAAAAAGCAAAAAGAATAAGAACAAATCAAAGAAAAAGGAAAAGGAGGCGTAGAATATGTTAACAATCAATATGGATAAAATCAGAAATTTGGATTACGCCTCAAGAGAAGCGTACAAGTCACTCAGAACAAATGTACAGTTCTGTGGTAATGATATAAAGGTAGTTGCAATTACAAGTTCAATTCCTAATGAAGGAAAGTCAATGGTTTCATTTAACCTTGCGGCTTCCATGTCTGAATCAGGAAACAGAGTACTCTTTGTTGACTCTGATCTTAGAAAGTCAGTTCTTATGGGTAGATACAAAATCAACAATTCAATTAAAGGGTTGACTCAGTATTTATCAGGAGTTGAAGAGATGAGTGGGGTAATATACAACACAAACTTTGAGAATCTTGACGTTGTATTATCAGGACCTGTTCCTCCAAACCCATCAGAACTTTTGGGAAACGAAAGTTTTGAAAAACTTATCGAGTATGGAAGAGAAAACTACGATTATATTATCGTGGATACTCCTCCTATCGGACGAGTTATTGACGCTGCTATTGTTGCAAGACAGTGTGATGGAATTATCTTCCTTATTTCTCAGGGAAGTATAAGTTATAAGTTTGCTCAGAAGCAGGTTGCTCAGCTTAAGAAGACAGGCTGCAAACTCCTTGGAGTAATTCTTAACAAAGTGGATGAAGAGGGAAAAGGAAAGTACTATTCTAAGTATGAGTACAAATATGGAAAAGGCTATTATTAAGTGATCGTTTATAACCACGTGATATGATCAGGTGGTTTATCTTCAAAAATCGAGTAGGATATCCTGCTCGATTTTGTGGTACAATTACTAAATAGAAGTGATTAAGCAGAGTGCTGAAGCACAAGAAATAAAAAAGATTAGACAAATTACGGAATCATTACATTGTGTGAAAAATGAGAAACAATTGGAAGAAATAACAGTAACGGTGAATGTATGACATATACAGAGAACAAATTTATTGAGATTATAAGTAATTACATAAATGGAATAAAAGAGATAGACATTCTTCCGGAAGAAATTGATACGAAGCGTATGAAGGAACTTTTTAAGATACACAGACTCATGGGAATCGGATACAGTTATCTGAAGGATTATGAGATTGAAGGGGACCTTATACCTTCTCTTGAGAGTGGTTTTTTCAGTGAGGTGACTCAGTATCAGAGAAGACAGTTTGTATTTCAAAGAATAAAAGAGATTCTGACAAAGCAGAGTATCAAACATGTTTGCTTTAAAGGAAGCTATCTGGGTAATTATTATCCTGTAAAAGAACTTAGGACAATGAGTGACCTGGATATTTACATTGCGCCTGCTGACAGGGACCGGGGAAGAAAGATTCTTATCGAAAAAGGTGCTGATCCTATGGAAAAAGTCAGTGACAGTACAGTTGATGTTTATAATTTCCACAGCATCAATATAGAAGTTCACAACAATCTTGTTTCCGACGGAATATGGATGAACGGTGTGAATTTTGAAGAATATTACAAAAATATATTTGACAAATGTGAACTGATGGAAAACTGTACTTATAAGATAAATGATAATGATCATTTGGTGTATCTTATTTTTCATGCAGCAAAGCATTTTTATGAGAGTGGAATAGGCGTGAGAATGCTGATGGACTTTCCTATTATTGTCAGAAATTCAGATCACATTGACTGGGATTATGTATGGCAGGAATTAGAAAAGATAAAACTTGATGCATTTGCTTCCAAAATCTTTATCATATGTGGGAAGATTTTCGGAGAGTTTGGCGTATGTTATAAAAATAAACCTGAATTCGAACAGGCAGACCGAATGATTAAATTTATTATTGATGGTGGCGTGTATGGATTCAGCAACAAAAGCGGTGATGTCAGAAGGCTGAGAAATAAGTCGGCAACAAAAGACGGAAAGCAGAATTTGTTCGTGGGAACTATCAGAATGCTGTTTCCTTCAAGTAAAGAGATGAGAAGAATCAGCGAATGGTATGCCAATAAGCCGGCTATATTGCTGCCGGTTGCGTATGCAGGAAGAATAATAGTAAATATCAAAGAGCGAGGGGGACTGTTCAAAGTTCTTAAGAGTGCCCCTGAAGTATATAATGATTCAGCTGACAAAAGCGATATTCTAAAGATTATGAATTTGTAATTATTTGGCTGTTCATATAAAAATAAGAATTGATGGGTGTTTTTATGAGAAGACGTGAAAAATATATAATTGCAGAAATGAACACAATTTTGGAGTTAGAACATGAGAGAACATACAGGCAGGCGGAGGATTACAAGGTTTCTGATGATACATTTTCAGAAGAAGAGACTGAAGCTGAAGTGAAGTTTGAAGATGGATTTCTTGAACTGCGACAGGAGGCAAGAAAACATGATCTTTCCCTTGATGATTTAGAGTATATGTATTCAGGTTCTCTTTTTTACAGATTTCTCCTTGCAAAAGGTGGAATGATGCTTCACTCCTCAGCAGTAGTAGTTGACGGATATGCATATCTGTTTTCAGCGGACAGCGGAACAGGAAAATCCACCCACACGCAGTTATGGCTCAAACATTTTGGTGATCGTGCTTACATTCTCAATGATGACAAGCCTGCGATAAGAAAAATAGGCAATGAGTGGTTTGCTTACGGAACACCGTGGAGTGGCAAAACCGACATGAATGTCAACAAAAAAGTTAAACTTGGTGCGATTGTATTTTTGGAAAGATCAGAAGATAACTTTATAGAAGAAGCAGAAGCTGAGTGGATTATTCCAAAGGTTATTTCCCAGACAACAAGAAAATTAAAAGCAGTCGAGAACCTTGATTATCTCCTGGCGACTTTGGAAAAATTAATAGCAGATGTGCCGGTGTACAGGTTTGGCTGTAATATCAGTGATGAGGCTGTTGTCACATCGTATGAAGCTGTCAGAAGAGTGTGATAGGTTAGAGATATGAGTTGATTTTTTTGGAACAGATATTTTTTAAACAGATAATTTTAAACTATATAATTTTGAAACAGTTAATTTGCAAATAATTAATAGGGATACAGTTAATGATTTTAGGAGGATGTTATGAAAGTTAAAGAAGGTTATTTGTTAAGAGAAGTTGCAGGAAGTAAGGTTGTTCTTCCAATAGGTGAGGCTACACTTGATTTTAACGGTATGGCAACTCTTAATGAGACAGGAGCGTTTCTGTTTGAACAGATGAAGCAGGACGTTACAGAGGATGATTTGGTTAAAATAATGTTAGAAACATACGATATAGATGAAGAAACTGCAAAGAATGACGTCAAATCATTTGTTGAAAAAGTCAAAGGTGCAGGAATTATCGAGTAAGGTATCTCGCTGATTTGGGTTCCCCAAATACATAAAAGAATAGTTACAGATTAGTTTTGGGGTATGAAATGTACAATGGGTTGAGTAAGACTAAATTTGCGCAGGAGATGAGGACGATAAAGTGAATAAGACGATATCTATGCAGGAGATGGGAACAATAATCAAAGAACAGCTGGCAGAAGGTGGTCAGGTAAGATTTACTCCCAAAGGAAACAGTATGCTTCCGATGCTTAGAAATAATCTGGATACAGTTACACTGAAAAGAAGTGAAGGCAGACTGAAAAAATATGATCTGCCATTGTATCAGCGAAAAGATAATTCATATGTTCTTCACAGAGTGGTTAAGGTTTGTAACGACGGAACCTACATGATGAGAGGTGATAACCAACTCTATACAGAGAGAGGTATAACTGACGAGCAGATTGTCGGTGTGGTTGCCTCTTTTACCAGAAAAGATAAGGAATATACAGATAGCAGTATTAGTTACAGACTATATAGTTTTGCCTGGGTAAACACTAATTCTGTCAGAAGATTATTGAAGAGAACAAGAAGGTTTCTTGGTAGAGTGAAACGAAAAATTAAGCGAATAATAAATCACTAGTGACTTGTTATTGTATTTACGGAAAACAGAGAGTTGATGGCATATTCATTGAAATAATAAAGGGCTAGAGTTTTATATGAAAAAGTGTTTGAGCAGCCAGTGTAAAAATGAGAAGCGAAACACATATGGATAAGGCGAGAGGATAAACTGAGATGAAAGATAGGGATACAATAAAATGGTTGTACAAAATAACAAAAAAGCAAATACCCACAATTATTTTTCTGAGTATTTCCAACGCTTTGCTTGCAGCAATCGGAGTATCTATTGCATTGCTCAGTAAAAAGGTAATTGATTCGGCGGTAAGGATAGCTGCCGGAACAGATACAGAAACGAAAGATTACAGCACACTCATTATATATGGTGTGCTTATATTTATTGTTATCTCCTTACGAGTTGTTACCCGAATTCTGACCCAGAGCATGTCTGTAAAGGCTCAGGCACGTATGGAGATGGGGATGCGAGCAAAGATGTTTCAGTCAATTCTGGACAAGGATTACAGTAAGATTAGTAAATACCACAGTGGGGAACTGATGAACAGACTGACAAGTGACATATCAATAGTAAGTAATGGTATGGTCAGCATTATTCCTGATACAACATATATAGTTGTTCAGTTTTCAGGAGCCTTTGTAGCTTTGATGTTTTTTGACTGGAAGTTTGCGTTAGTGTTTGTTGCAGGAGGATTGGTGGTTTTCTTCATCATTTGTCTGTTCAAGAGAAAACTGAAATTTTTGCATAAATTGGTGCAGCAGACAGACGGAAGAGTTCGTTCATTTTTCCAGGAGAATATAGAAAGTCTTATTATTGTTAAGACATTTGGAATTCAAAATGAACTGATGAGCAAGGGGAACGTTCTTCAGGAAGATAACTATGATGCAAAAATGAGAAGAAGAAAAGTAAATATATATGCAAATGCCGGGTTTGGATTTGTGTTTAACATTGGCTACCTGTACGCGCTTTTGTGGTGCTCATTTAAACTGTGCGCAAGGGCAATGACATACGGAACACTGACTGCAGTGTTGCAGCTTATTAATCAGGTACAGATGCCATTTGTCAACTTTACAAAGATATTTCCGCAGTTGTTTGCAATACTCGCATCCGCAGAGCGAATAATGGAAATAGAGAGCATGGAGTCAGAAGGCCGAGAAGAGACAATAGATGTTGCAACAGTTTATGACAACATGTCAAAGATAGTCTTTGATGAAGTGAAGTTCAGTTATGAGAGGGATACTGTACTTGAAGGCGGAAAAGTTGAGATAGGAAAAGGTGAGTTTGCCGCTATCAGAGGTATCTCAGGTATCGGTAAAAGTACGTTGCTAAAGATGCTTCTTGGAGTATTTGCTCCGGATTCCGGAAAGATAGAAATCGTTGACAGAAACGGGGATTCCATGGAAGCGGACGTAGTGACAAGGGATATGTTCTCATATGTTCCACAGGGGAATTATCTGTTCAGCGGAACTTTGCGTGAAAATCTGAAACTGGTAAATCCGGAGGCTACGGACGATGAAATAACCAATGCATTGAGAGTCAGTGAGAGTTACGACTTTGTTCAGTCATTGCCGGATGGTCTTGATACTGTAATAGGAGAGAAAGGGCTTGGACTTTCAGAGGGACAGGTTCAGCGAATAGCAATAGCACGAGCAATTGTGTGCAAGTCGCCTATCATACTTCTTGATGAGGCAACATCAGCTCTTGATTACGACACAGAAGTCAAGGTACTTAACAATATCCGCGCACTTAAGAGTAGAACATGTATTATCATCACTCATAAGCAGGCGGCCATAGATGTGTGTGACAAGGAAATTGTAATTGAGAAAAAGAAGATATATGTGAGATAGAGATGAAAAGTCGAATGTTCGATGCTTGAGTCGATGGAAAAATCTGAACTTCGTTAAGGTTTGTGGTATAATTCAACAGATGGCAGATTTTCAGAGTGATTGGAGGAATAATTTATGCAGTATGTTGAAAAAACAATATATACTAAAGAAGAATTGCTTAATGAAATTGCGAATCTGAAAAAACAGTTAGAGCATGAGAAAGAAAGGCACAGACATTGGAAGGGACTTGCAATGGTATTTCATGATTCATTGTGGGAAGTGATGGGTGGAAAGCCGGAGCGAGTATAGCTCTGCCACAGGCGGGTTGCAAAAATGCTCAGATGAAGAATAAATTGTATACGGAGAGAAAAAATGGCAAGAATATGGTTAAATCATTGGTTTAGTACAGCTTATAACATTATCAATTTGATAAAACAGGGAGAAGAAGATTTTGTAGTGATCGGTAGTAATACCAATGAAAACTGGATATACAAACCTGTTTGTGATGAAGCTTATGTCGAACCGAAAGTTGAAGGCGAAGAATACATAGAGTTTTGTCTTGAGTTTTGCAAAGAACACAGAATTGACGTGTTTATGCCAAGAAGAAATATGGTACTGATAAGTGAACATAAAAAGGACTTTGAAAAAATCGGTGTTAAGGTAATGGTGGAAGATTATTCTATAATGTCGGTACTTAACCAAAAGAATGAGTCATATGAATTGTTCAGAGAAAAACAGATTGGCTATGTTCCGGATTACTACATTGTAAAAAATGCAGCTGAATTTCTTGATGCATATAATGAACTTGTGGATGCCGGCAGACAGGTTTGCTTCAAATTTGTTAATGATGAAGGTGGTAAAAGTTATCGTCTCATTGACAATTCAAATAAAGACTTTAATTCACTGCATTATCCACAGAGTTCCAGCAGAATGTCATTGGAAAATGTAATGAAAGCGCTAAATGAAAGAGAAGAATTTGAGCCGATTATGGTTATGCCATATCTTTCGGGCAATGAAGTGAGTGTTGATTGCCTGAAAACATCAAGTGGAGTAATAATGATTCCTCGCGTTAAGGGAATGACACGAGTTGAGAGCGTGGAATACGATAAATGTATACTGGATATATGTAAGGATTTTTACGAGAAAGTCGGTTTGGAATATCCGTGTAATATACAGTTTAGATATTTGGATGGCATACCTTATTTTCTGGAAGTTAATACTCGAATGTCCGGCGGAGTACAAATGTCATGTCTCGCCAGTGGAATAAATATTCCGAATATTGCGGTGAATAAACTTCTTGGAATAGACAAAGAATGGGAGAATAACTTCAAAGCGATAAAAGTATCTTATGTGGAATATCCATTGATAGTGGATTGATGAAAATGCGTAGATAAATAGTTACGGCAGCTTGGATGTGAATGTTATGTTGAGAGCGTTTATTTGCAATGAATAAAATAATAAGATAATAGATAAAAAAAGATTTCGACGATACATGTAAGTACATGTAATGTCGGAATCTTTTTATTTTTTTGTGTAATTATCAATTGCAGATAATAAATTGATTACTCTACTAAGACTGTCGGATTCTATCGTTGATGCGAGACTTATCAGTGTATCTGTATCATAATCTGAACAATGCCCCATAAGTATAAAATCGCAACTAATATTAAGTGCTTTACTAAATTTTATGATATTTTCAGGACGAACACCTTTTGTTCCGTTTTCGGCAGTGCTTATCATTTGTGGTGTCACATCCATGAGCTCTGCTAGTTGTTCCTGAGTTAAATGTGAGTTCAAACGGGCGTTTTTTAATCTGGCGCCAATGTCTTTGTATAATGTGTGCCTTTCCAAAATAATCATCTCCTAAGTACGTTTTTTGCCAATATTTAGCATTTATCATAGTTATTTCCTTTATGTTATCAGTAAAACAGAAATTGGTTAACAAACTATGGTTGAGAGAATTCAACTAAAAAGAATTGAATATGAAAACGGTATTTGATATATAAGAAAAATTTACTTGTAAAATTGAACGTGGAATTTTGTGAATGTAATCTGAAAGTTTATTGAAGAATGAATCATACAACAACCATGGTTGCAAAAACACAACTACGGTAGTATAATATGTTTTATAGTGGAATGGAATTATACTTTGAGCGGATATAAAGTGTATTCAATGGGAAAATGGAAAACGATATTTTTAGAATTATATGATTGAGATTATCAGTTAATTATATCTTCAG
>JAILRH010000224.1 GCA_024698345.1 Lachnospiraceae bacterium
ATATTTGTTTTCGAGATACAGAAACCAAGGAACATATATAAATGCATATAATAAAGGCCATACATGCCTGTTTCTTAATAATATTAAATTGATTTTTTTTATATTAAAATTCATGGTGCTATCCTCGTTGATAATTTCTTATGGAAGTATATCATTATAAAAAGAAAAAGTATAGACATTTTGCAGTTTAAAAAAATGATATTAATTAATTCTTAAGACTTCGAAGATTTATTCTTTATTTCTTTACATAAAATTGAAAATGAAATAAAATAGAATAAGCGTTTTAGTGAAAGGAAAAATAGAATGGACATAATTAGTAAAATTACTGAAGAATTAAAAGTTAAAAAGTGGCAGGTTGAAGCTGCGGTAAAATTAATTGATGAAGGAAATACGATTCCTTTTATTGCCAGATACAGAAAACCTGTAACGGGAGAACTTAATGATGAACAACTCAGATTTTTGGATGAAAGACTTAAGTATTTAAGAAATTTGGAAGAAAAGAAGCAGACTGTTATTGATTCCATTACTGAACAGGGAAAGATGACGGATGAACTTCTTCAAAAAATAAATGCAGCTGACACTATTGTTGCTGTAGATGATTTGTACAGACCTTACAGACCAAAGAGAAGAACGAGGGCAACAGATGCAAAAGAAAAAGGGTTAGAACCTTTGGCTAATATTATTTCCCTTCAGCAACCAAATGTAATAATAGAAGATGAAGCAAAGCGATTTATTAATGTCGACCTTGGTGTAGAAAAAGTCGAAGACGCAATAGCAGGCGCTAAGGATATAATTGCTGAAAATATATCTGAAAATGCAGAGTACAGAACCGCAATCAGAAATATAGTTGCTAAGCAGGGAGTGTTGGTCTCTGAGGCCAAAGATAAAGAAACCAGTACTGTTTATGATAATTATTATGAGTACAGCGAGAGCGTTGCAAAAATTCCGGGACACAGAATTCTTGCGGTAAACAGAGGCGAAAAGGAAAAAATATTATCTGTTAAAGTAGAGTCACCGGATGATATTATTATTTCCTGCCTTGAAAAAGCAGTTATTGTAAGAGATTCAGACTCTAAGAAATATCTTGAAGATGCAATTAGTGACAGTTACAAGAGACTGATTCAGCCTGCTGTAGAGAGAGAAATAAGAAATATGCTTACAGAGAGAGCAGAAGACAGTGCAATTAGAGTATTCAATGAAAATCTTAAACAGTTACTGATGCAACCGCCAATTGCAGGAAAGAATGTCCTTGGTTGGGATCCGGCCTTCAGAACCGGATGTAAACTTGCGGTAGTAGATCAGACCGGAAAGGTGTTAGACACGGTTGTAATATATCCTACAGCACCTCAGAATAAGGTGAAAGAGGCAAAAGTGATATTAAAGCAACTTATTGATAAGTACGATATCTCTCTTATTTCACTTGGAAACGGAACTGCGTCAAGAGAATCTGAAGCAGTGATTGTTGAACTTTTAAAAGAGATAAACAAGGATGTTTCTTATGTAATTGTTAGTGAGGCGGGAGCTTCTGTATATTCGGCAAGTAAACTTGCAACAGAGGAGTTTCCAAATTTCGATGTGGGACAGCGAAGTGCCGCTTCAATCGCAAGAAGATTACAGGATCCTTTGGCAGAACTTGTTAAGATAGATCCTAAGGCTATTGGTGTTGGTCAGTATCAACATGATATGAATCAGAAAAAACTGGGTGAGCAGCTTGGCAATGTGGTGGAGGACTGCGTAAACAACGTCGGAGTGGATTTGAATACTGCATCTGCATCATTACTTGAATATATTTCGGGTATAAATAAAACACTTGCAAAAAATATAGTTGAATACAGAGAAGAAAATGGTAAGTTTTCTACAAGAAAGGAATTGCTTAAGGTCGCTAAGTTAGGACCTAAAGCTTTTGAACAGTGTGCAGGTTTCCTTAGAATAACTGATGGAAAAGAAGTACTTGATTCCACAAGTGTTCATCCCGAAAGTTATGATTCGGCCAAGAAACTTATTTCATGCTTAGGCCTCGATATCGAAGATGTCAAAAAAGGCGGAATTAAAGGAATAAGCAAAAATATAATAGGCAATAAAGAGAAAATATCTCAAATGAGTGAAGAAATCGGATGCGATGGTATTACACTGGTTGATATTGTCAAGGAATTGGAAAAACCTGCGAGAGATCCTAGAGATGAAATGCCAAAGCCGATTTTGAGAAGTGATATATTAGAGATGAAAGATCTTAAAGAAGGCATGATTCTAAAAGGTACTGTCAGAAATGTAATTGATTTTGGTGCCTTTGTAGATATCGGAGTTCATGAAGATGGATTGGTTCACATTTCACAGATGAGCGATAAATATATAAAACATCCACTTGAGGTTGTTAATATCGGAGATGTAGTGGAAGTGAAAATTATGAGCGTAGACATGCAGAAAAAGAGAATACAGTTGTCTATGAAACTGTAGTATTATCTAACTTGATTTATACATAAACTAAAGAGTTTTAGTCACAATATAACAGAATATAACAGGACTTTTAAGTGAATAAAAAAATAAAAATAAAATTGTTTTAAAAAATTAAAAAAAATAGTTGACAAACATAAATAATTTTATTATTATAAATAGGCAGTCTGAAACAGACATGCCATGGGATCTTAGCTCAGCTGGGAGAGCACCTGCCTTACAAGCAGGGGGTCACAGGTTCGAGCCCTGTAGGTCCCATTTATATGGCGAAGTAGCTCAGTTGGCTAGAGCACACGGTTCATACCCGTGGTGTCAAGAGTTCGAATCTCCTCTCCGCTACGTTGAAGGTCCTGCAAGCAAGGTTAAACACT
>JAILRH010000245.1 GCA_024698345.1 Lachnospiraceae bacterium
GAGCGAAAGTGATTTGATATCCGAAGGATGAAAATCACGAAAACTTAGCAGATTTATCTGCGGATTCGAACTGGCATTGCTGAAAGGCTGAATAGTTACATTTAATTACATATATAAATATACGGTATAATTGTTCTTCTCCCCTCCACATTCACTTTGCTTAGAGGAGAGTGATATCTGTTTCTTAACTATAATTTTTCATCACACACCAAGAAGAGCCAAGTGATAAAATATCACCCGGCTCTTCTTACTGTATAATTCTAATGTATATTTAGGCAAGCCAAATCTTTACAAATCTCAACTCGCCATGATACTAATATACCATTAATTATATTGTATTACTCTACAAGGTATGTTGTCATTCTCTTAGATGGAATAACAACTTCATTAGCAAACTCTGAAAGTGCATCTTTAAGTTGATTTCCATCTGATGCTTCCTGATACCAATCTGCATAGTTATAGTCTATTGGATAATCGTTCTTATATGGTAAATTTCCAAGACTGTTTGTCCAAGTCCATAAATTTGGATCGAACTGATTAGTCAATTTTTGTTTAAGCATTAAAGCTGGTTTTGGAATATAGATTGTAACATTCTCTCTCTGTTCTACCCAACCTTGAACCCATCTTCTTCCATTCCAGTATCTCTTCCAAACTGTACTTGTTTGTACTGCCTGAACATCAAATAAGTTGTCTCCTGTAGCTGTAACACTCTGTAATGTTGCCGGATTCAATACCGCCTGAGCGAATTGTTTATCAACAGTATCGTCCAATTTGTATCCTAAGCAGAAAAATCTACACTGGGTACTTTCATTATTTCTCTTTGTATATACCGTTGCCAACCTGCTTTTCCAATAACAAGCCGCCTCGATTGTATATAATCCTACATTAGATAATTCATGGGAATACTCAAACTTTCCTCTGTTTCCAATTGAAGCATTTCCCCAACCAACTTTATGATCTATTTTTCCTCCGGCAAGTATCGGAACATCTTTATATCCGTAGTTAGTTTGATCATTATATGCATATGTACATTCACCATCTGACATCAAGAATAATGATGGTATTCTTATAACTCCGTCATTTGTTGATTCTTTAAGTAACTGCGCTCCCATTTGAATACCGTACTGTGTAAATGTAGCGGTACTTCTTTGAAGATGAACAAAATCATCTCCACCATCAACCACAATATTCATTCCCTCACCATCTTTATATGCATATCTTCCAAGATAAATATATGGGAATCCCTTTGTCACATTTGGTTTCTGATATTTATAAGTCACGCCGTCAATTTTTCTTTCTGATACTACAGGAAGCATGCTCTTCAGATTTGTAACTTTTTTTGATCCTTCAAGGCTGTCATCACCAAAAACAGATATCGCTATTCTGTTAGCATTATTCTCATTCTGAATAATATTAACTGCAGTATTAACCGCATCTATCATCGGAATAAACTTGGAGTCTCTTTTGCCCGAATCATTAAACATACTACCTGATAAGTCCAAAACAAAGGCAACATCTACTGTTATCTTTCTATGTGTAGGTTCTTCTATAGTAGTTTTAGCAACTGTTTTACATGTAACCTCTGTTTTCTCAAATCCAAATACTCTTGCAAAATTATACTCTACGGGACAAGTTGCAACAACCTTTGCACCTCTTCCACGGGCATCCGGACTAGTGTCATAATAATCCAATTCGCTAGGATCAAAGCCATTTAATTGCATGTACTTATCAACCGTAGCTTTGTATAAGATATTTCTCTGTGTATCATCCAAATTCGGATCTTCCAATATAATAGATCCCGCTCTGGCTGCAGTATCAACAGCCTGCTGAAGTTGTCCCCGTTTCAGATATACCATTCCAAAATCAAGAGCCAAGGCTGCAAACCCCATCAGCACAACAAGCATAAAAGCAAAAAGAATCATTACTGCTCCCTTTTCCTCTTTTCTTAGTTTGCTATTAATTTTTCTAATTTGACATTCATACGGAAACATAAACATAGACACCCCTCCATTACATATTATTGAACATAAAAATGCCATTCCGCAACTTTTCCTCTCTTCAAATGATAACACAAATATTAACTTTTTGAAACTGTTTTTTTGCATTTTGTTGTTTTTTTTGTATTTTATTGGCATTTTAAACGTTTTTAGTATAGTTATGTTCTACTTTTGGATATTTTTGAAATATTTTTATAGATAAATGAATTTACAATTTATTAACAAAAATAATTTTGCACTATATTTCATGCAACGAATTCAATTTTTCTCCTTTCTTTTTGCACGTTATGTAAACCCTCGCCAAAGAAATGCAATTTCGCCAATACAAGTCAACAAATTCCGCCAAAAATATAGAATTTTTCTCTTTTTTATAATATACTCAAACTATGATAGAGACTGTGACGTATAATTCTCGTTTGGCAAAATAGCTATTGAAGTATTATATTCCACACATTATTTTACGCAACAGGTTTCATTCCACCTGCACCAAACATTGTACTACTAAGTAAAACAGAACAATCTAGAAGGGAGTTTACCATGAAATATTTATTTGAATATACAGATACACTCAATTCACCTTTTGAGGCTTTTTGTTATGACACATCAAAAGAGAAGTTTCCTGTCGAAGCACATTGGCATTACTTTGTAGAGGCTGTATATATGCTTAAAGGATCCGCCGTCATCACTTATAATGGAAAATCATACAACTTAAACGAGTCGGAGATGATGTTTTTCCATTCACAGGCAATCCATTCTTTTGATAAACCAACAGATGAAGATATTCGTTATCTTGTAATACAATTTGACATCAACAAACTTAATAACATTGATGCTCATATGCCTAAATTTAACACTTTATTCAGAAGTGCTTCTATGGATGATTCATTACCTTTAATTTTTACTCAGGATAATTTTCCTGACTTTGACCTTGAACGCTTTTTCTTCCGCTGTCTTTCAGAATGTGACGGAAAGCAGTATGGGTATTACTATTATATGCAACACAATATTTCCCTCTTTTTATTGGAGATATTAAGATACTGGAAAGAATGTGGATTTTCTGTTGAAACAGAATCTTATGGATACGACGATTCTTTTTCCATTCATCAGATACTTGAATATATCGATGCCCATTCTCATGAAAATATACAGGTAAATGATTTGGCCCAGATGTGCCATATGAGTTACTCATATTTTGCAAAATCATTTCACAAATTGTATGGGCAATCCTGCAAAAGCTATATAGAGTTTATACGTTTAAACAAGGCCGAAAACTATCTGCTATTCACAAATTACGATTTGAACTTCATAAGTTCCGAAACCGGATTTTCTGATTGTAGCCATTTGATTAGGATTTTTAAGCGAAAGTACGGTATCACCCCAAAACAATTCAGACTAAAATATAAAAAATAAGGCGTTTGCTCTTTGCAAACGCCTTATTTCATTAAATATTCAAATTGTAAATGCCACTAATCAAAATACACCAAAACCAACTTTTGCTTTATTGATAAGTTGTTTTGCGTATGCCGCCGTCTTCTCAACCGAATTAACCTCTTCCTCTTCTTCGACATTTTGTGTAGGTTCCTGCTTTACGCCATTTATAATCTTGTATGCATTTTCGGTAACTCTATTAACATAGTTTGTAGTATAAATAAAACTGATAGCATCTTCGAAGTATCTGTCATCAACAAGTACTTCATATTCTTTTACTATCTCTTCTTCACCGTTTTCAAGTATATCAACAATAAGTGCTTCTTTTATTTTAGCCGACATTTGTTTTTCTTCTAACATTCCCAAAACTTTTTGTGACTGCTCTTTTTCAGCAGACGAATAAACTCTAATCATATCTTATCCCCCTTAAATAAATATTGTTAGTAAAATAAATAATATATCAAAATAAAATGTATCTTTTAAGTAATACTCTAATTTAAGCATTGTTCTAATTTAAG
>JAILRH010000088.1 GCA_024698345.1 Lachnospiraceae bacterium
TATTATTATGAATTCTAAGTATTTTCATATCACATAGTATATCTCTCATAAAATGATATATAATTACACTTGTAATAAAGTCCATATCTTACCAAATATTTATAAACTCCATCTAAATTTTCATATTACTATCATTATGTACTTTAAATTAAACAAAATAATATTTTATAGACATTAAGACTTTTTATAGAAAGTAAAATTTTTCTCGAATAGTCTATTATAAAAATTTTTATTATGCGCAATTCGCAATTTTTCAAAAAAACTTTCTCGCTTATCTGGATAGTGTAATGCAATTTGATATAACAATATCCAAGACGTGCAATTGTCCCAACACCACTCCATATCTGTTACAGTAATCATTTCCGGATATTCTTCCAAAATTACTATAATAGCCAACTCACATTTCGATTATATTATTATTTTTATCAAATCTTGTGTAATCTGAAAATCTGTATATATTAGCAAATATACTAACCATACAATTTCTAAATCATGTTTCTTCTTTATCTCATATTCCAACTTGTTGATTATTGCATTATAAAAATATTCATCCAACTCCACTCTTTTTGTATTGTATTCATGTATTATTATTTTACAAGCCAAACCAAGAGCTTTTTCATCATTACACAAAACATTTAATAAGTAACTTGCATATAGTTCTTTGTCTTCAACATGATATTCATTTTTATATGTTTTTAATAAATATCTAACAGCTCCTTTCTCACCTTGTTTTTCCATATTTAGAAATTTATTAAACAATTCCACAATTTCTACTGAGTTTGCAGTTTTATCTTTTCCTAATAAACGTCTTATTACTTTTTCATAATTTAATTGCGCTTAACGTATGCGTATATATACTTTTATAAAATTCAGAAATATCTATATGCAAAATTCCACTTGCACCCCTTGCCATCTGAATTTTGTGAAGCATATTTTCAACATATACAGATCGTTCCCTTTCTTCCTCTTGATATTCTGTGCTTTCATTTATTGTAAGATTTACAGCACTAATAGCATCTCCATAAACGCTATCCACGTCAATTATTTTATACTCTTCATTTGCTATTCTAGAAAAAGAATTAAAATCCTCACCAGATATTCGTATTATATCAACCAAAATATCCTTGTTATCTCTCAAAAAATTTATCAAAGAAACATAACTAGCCACCTCTGGTATACTAATCATGCGTCGGTCTCCTGGATTGCCAAATCTACTCATGTAATATGAATATGGTTCCACCTTATCTCTATGCGATGCTCCTGCTCCATATATATCTATTGTCTCAAAATTTAAATTAAAATTTTCTGGAAGATATTCCGAAAATATGCCTTTTTCCTTTATCATATCCAATAATTTTTCTGTAACTGTTTCTTCTATCATTACTGTACTCCTTTTACAATTATCTATACCCACAGTGTTAATCTCATCATAATTCGCTCATCAAAAAAGATTCTATCAACAACACCCTAAACACGAAATCTCTCATTCGCTCCTGCTGCTTCCTTCCATCTCTCTCTAATGAAATACCTGAATATCCAGACCACCCAACAAATGCGCCATTTTTCTTTTTTGTACACTCAACTAAAACATCTTCGTTATTGATAACCTGAGTTTTTAAATTTTCAAAGTGTTTTCTAAAAGGTGATTTCTCTCCTAGCATTCCCATCCTTGCAGACATCTCATAGAAATGCAACCAAACAAATCCTTGCTCCTCAGTATAATTCTGATTGACTTGCCAACATACATTTCCTAATGGTGCCACTGGGTGTGATTTAGAATCATGATACATTGGTGGTAATGGTAACCACTTATACAACTTCTCATATGCAATACTTATCATCTTTATGTTTTCTTCTGTTCTCCAGAAATCTGTAAATGCAAGTATTCTTAAATGATATATAACTGGAACAAATATATTCTCTTTGAATATTAATTTGTTGTTCTTACCCTCGTAAACTAATTCACTTATATCTTCTGCCTCTGCCACGCATCGAAAAGCCTGTACAGCATCATCTACCCATATATTAACAACTTCATCATCTTGTATACCAGCTTGTGCAAACAAACTTGCACGAATCAACTCATACTTAAATACACTTGCAGCTCTGCTGTTTTCACATTCCTTTCCCCAACCAGGTTTGAGCATAACATCTAAAGATTTCTTTACACACTCGTTATCCAATCCCATTTCAAGCAGATATCTTACACATCCCTCATGCGTCCATATTTTACTTCTTGATGGTGCAGTATGAAGCCTTGTACCAAAGTATCCATCCTCTTCTTGCCATGACAAAATTCGTTGAACTTTCTCTTCTTCCAAAATCATTTTCTGATAATTTGCGTATTCAGCATCAGTTATATTTTCTTGTCTAATCTCTTTTCTTGCACGATAAACAATAGACGGACATCCTTCATTTATCAACCATTCTAGTGCATTATTAACCATACCACTCTCCTGATGTTTAGTTGCCAATTTCTATTTATCAAGTAGCTCATTCATCAATCTTGTAATACGCTGTGTGCAGTCATTCTCTCTTGCTTCTACACTTCTCCAGCTATCAGCTATAGGAAAATATAATTTATCACTTACATTCTTTCCCATATCCCACTTGCCGTTCTCATTCTTATTTTCATTCAACCAATCTACTACAAAATCTAGTTGACTTCTTGCACTTTTAAACTTTGCAAGCATCTCAATTGCAGCTAAATATCTACTTGCTTCCTTGCTTTCAAAATTCGCAGGAACCTGTGATAAATCTTTGTCATATATGTAATATATTCCATTACTTTCATTTAACAGATGATATACAAACAACTTCTCTGTATTCTCATCCAAACAACCTTGAACAAGTGAAACTGGATAAAAGATTTCCATTCCTATAACACATTTCCCTGAAAAAATACCAAACACTTCATCGTATGTCTTTTCGTAATCAGCATTACTGTACTTGCCGCTCTTAAAGGCTCCAGTAATAACCTTAGCCCACTTATTTGCCACTTCAGTAGCAGCATCATTATTTGATGTGAATCTTCTGATCCATGTAGCCAACATCATTTTTGTAAAGTTATCCCAATCATGCTTCTTTTCTTCGTAATCAGGTATCTTCTTTATACCTTTTATACATTCACTCATATAATCCAACGCATTTTGAATGCATTCATCATCCTCTGTTAAACCGAGATACTCCAATCGTCTCAGAGCTTGCTCTGTTGTATATTGTTTAGATGATGTAGGCTGTGACATTGAATGAAAAATCCCCCACTTGCCCTCGTCATCTTGTAAATCTATTATTTGTTTTGCCCATTTACCGTATTCTTTCATAAGCTCCCCCTATCCGATGTATAAACGTAACAATCATCGTTTTTTTCGCAGTAATCACTTCTCAAAAGAGGATAACAGACAGCATCCATTATTTCTCCATCAAACCTTTTGCACCCTTGCTCTATTATCCCTTCATACTCAAAACCATATTTTTCAAGGACTCTTTTTGAAGCATTGTTAGACGGGTAATGATATTCTGTAATTAACTCCACGCCAGTCTCTTCAAATAAATATTTAATAATGCTATTTAAAGCTTCTGTCATATAGCCACTTCCTCTGTACTCTTCTGCTGAAACAAAACTAACAGTTTTGTCATAATAATTTCCACGATTATTATTATGACAAACACCAATATTTCCTATCACCGTTCTTATCTGCTTCAGCTCAATAGCCCAACGTTCTTCGTTATCAATGTAACCGTTCAATACTTCGTAAGTTTTATTTATATCAGTATGTGGTTGCCATCCTCACAATTTGATAATATTGTTTAGTTTTCCCCAATGCCTGTATCATAAATCACCTGTTATGAAGTGACCTTTGTCAAGTGTAAATTGCAAAAATCACCACATTTCCTTTCTTTTAAATTTTAACACTGGGTACAGAGGTAGAACCTCAGACTAACAGTCCCCGGCCTTGGCCACTCTGTTATACGTGGATTGGTTACCAACAGGTCAATGGTCCGCCGTGAATCTTGCTGTCTCCTAGCGTGAATCAAAATATATAAATATAATGTCAACAGAGGTGAATCGCAAATAATTCGGACCTTAGAATGCTCTAAGGTTCTACCTCTGCATCCAGTGTTAATTAGTTTTGTTCGCAGATGAAATCTGATAGCATCAGTTTCATCTGCCTGATTATCCTTTTTGAGATTCAGATGATTCTGTCACAGGTCCTGCCGCTATGCGGTGCGTAGCAGCCTTGACTGAAACAGCTGAATATCATATTTATGAAATATTTCCTGTAGCCATTCCCCACATAAAACATGCCAGTTCTCTTGCTATCGCTGTTGTGGCTACATTTCGATTGATACCTTTATTTAGCGTCATTTTGTAGAATCTTCTTCTTAGTCTTTCATTAGCTTTATCTGCATACGCAATTACTTCTGCAGTACACCCTTTCTGTCGTGTCTTTAAGGCTACAGATTTATGCCCTATATTTCCACGCGTGTAACTTTGCGCCGCCTCTACCATTAATCGTCTCAAATGACTATTCCCTGCCTTTGTAATACTATATCTGTTCGTACTATCACCACTAGAATTCTCGCTCGGAACTAACCCTAGAAATCCTGCAAATTTTGGTGCTTTCTCAAATCTGTTAAAATCACCAATCTCTACGACCATTGACAATGCTGTATGTGTTTTGACACCCAAAAAGCACCCCATATTTTTAACTTTTTCCTTGTATTTTTCTCCGGATGCCAATTCTTCAATTCTATCATCAAGACGGGCTATCTTTTCTGTAAGATACTCATAAGTTATAAGATATTCAGAAAGTGTTTCTTTGTTTAATCCATCT
>JAILRH010000244.1 GCA_024698345.1 Lachnospiraceae bacterium
TGATTGAAGATATTTATTCAAATTTATACGAAAAAGAATAAAATATAAAAAAACACTTGCTATGGCAAGTGTTTTTTTATATCAGATAATCTTTGAAAGAAACTCTTTTGTTCTCTCACTCTTAGGATTATCAAACACCTCAGAAGGTGTACCGTCTTCAATAATTGTTCCTTGATCCATGAATATTACTCTTGTTGCAACCTCTCTTGCAAATCCCATCTCATGAGTAACAACAAGCATAGTCATTCCCTGTTTAGCAAGATCTTTCATAACGTTAAGAACCTCTCCAACCATCTCAGGATCAAGAGCCGATGTAGGTTCGTCAAAGAGCATAACATCCGGATTCATACAGAGTGCTCTGGCTATTGCAACCCTTTGCTTTTGTCCTCCTGACAACTGATTAGGATATGATTTTGCCCGGTCCTTAAGATTTACTCTGTCGAGCAATTCAAGAGCTCTCTTTTCTGCATCTTCCTTAGACATTTTGAGTAGTTTTACCGGTCCTATGGTCATGTTGTCTATAATGGTCATATGCGGAAACAGATTAAAATGCTGGAACACCATCCCCATCTTTTGTCTGTGAATATTTATATCTACTTTTTTATCTGTAATATCCACACCTTCAAATATTATATGTCCTTCTGTAGGAACTTCGAGAAGATTAAGTGATCTTAACATTGTAGATTTTCCGCTACCGGAAGGTCCGATGATAACAACTACTTCGCCTTTATTTACCTCAAGACTGGCACCGTTTAATGCTTTGATTTTTCCGCCCTTATAGTGTTTCTTTATATTATCAACTTTTATAAGTGGTCCTGTATAATTATCTTTCATCCTTTCTCAAGCTCCTTTCAAGATTTCCAACAAGCCATGTAAAGAACATAACTAAAACAAGATAAATAAGCGCCACTGCAAATAATGGCATTATCGGTGAGTATGTTACACTTCGGATAATATCTCCACCTTTTGTCAAATCTTCTAATGCTATATATCCTGATACTGCTGTTTCCTTTAACAACACTATAAATTCGTTAGCCAAAGTTGGAAGGACATTTTTGAATGCCTGAGGCGCAATAAAATATATCATTGTCTTAACATAACTAAATCCCAGACTTCTTCCGGCTTCATATTGTCCACGATCTATTGACTGTATTCCACTTCTGATAATCTCTGCAACATAAGCGCCGGAGTTAAAACCAAAAGTAATAACTGCAATGAGAATCTTATTATTTGATGACACAAAAATAATATAATAACTGATAAGAATCTGAACAACAACAGGTGTTCCTCTGATTACAGTCAAATATATTTTGCACAACAAATTTAATACTGACAAAATAAATTTCAAAAATTGATTTCTTGTTTCTGCGCCGTGGGTATCATATGTTGTTCTGATTATTGCAACAATTGTTCCGATAAGAATACCAATTATTACAGCTAAAAAAGTGATTTCAAGTGTAACACCCAAACCTTTCAATAGATATTTCCATCTGTCTTTTTCAATAAAATTCAGTCGGAACTGTTGAACAAAATCAGATGAAATGGAACACAATATTCTGTTCATATTAGTGTTTAATAATTCAAACATAAAAATCCTCTCAAACGTTCATCTCTAAGTAAATATTTTTTACTAATATAAAGGCTGTCGAATTACCGCCAGCCTTTAATCTCATATCGTTAATATATTAATTATTCTGCCTTGATGTACTTGTCAATAATTGACTGTAATGTGCCGTCTTCCTTGAGTTCTTTTAACGCATCATTAACTTTCTTTGTAAGAGTATCATTTCCTTTTGCAATACAAATTGCATAATCTTCAATTGCATACTCTGTTTCAAGTATCTTCAATCCTTCATTTGCTTTTACAAATTCGATTGCAGGCTGTTTATCAATAACAACACAGTCAATCTTTCCGGAAGCAAGTGCAAGTACGGCCTCAGCTCCCTTGTTATATTTTTCAACAGTTCCACATCCTGCATCTTCTGCATCTCCTGAACAGTAGATATCACCTGTTGTTCCTGTCTGAACACCAATCTTATGATTAGTTCCATCTGCAAATAAATCATCTGCAGACTTGATATCTGAATCTTCTCTTACGATAATTGCCTGAATACCTGTTGCATATGAATCAGAGAAATTAACACTCTGCAATCTCTCTTCTGTAACAGTCATACCTGCAACACCGATATCAACCTTACCACCTGTAACAGCTGCGATAATAGAATCAAATGCCATGTCCTCAATCTGTAATTCAAGCCCCATTTTCTTTGCAATTGCATCTGCAATTTCTGCATCTATTCCTACAATCTTGTCACCGTCACGGAATTCATATGGTGGAAATTCCGCATTTGTAGCCATAATAAGTTTTCCCTTTTTTACAGTTCCATCTGCTGTCTTACCTGACTTTCCACATCCAAATAATGCAGTAGCAGATAATACCATAATCATTGATAATGCCAATAACTTCTTCATATTTTCCTCCTAAAAGTAAATTAACTTAATCAACTGCAGGAAGTTCATCTACAAACTGACAAAACTCTCTCCAGCCACCTCTTTTATATTCCAATGTATCTTCGTTATATTCATTTATCAGACATCCATCTAACAAAAACACATCAATACCAAGTTTAAATGCACACATGTCTTCATGAACGTTATTTCCAACCATAATACAGTCTTCCGGGTCCTTATCAATTGTCTTTAGCAACCTGCGATAATAATTCAGATTAGGTTTCGTAAAACACGAATTCTCGTAAGTTGTGACATAAATATAATCCTGCTCATCAATCCCCGCCCAGTTAAGGCATTCTGTAATAGCACATTCCGGGTAAAGAGGATTGGCTGCAATGACAATCTGATATCCCTTATTTTTCAATTTATCAATACAGTCTTTGGCCATGGATGTAGGCCTGGTATTGAATCTGGTAATTGAAAAATCTGTCTTGTAGTATTTATTTATTGCACGTTCAAGTTTTAATCTCTCTCTTGCGGTTATCTTCTTGTCTCTATGAAAATATACTTTTTCTATTACTTTCCAAAAGAACTCTTCATTCGTGATAAAACCATCATTTTCAAACATAGCCTTGATTCCTGAATTGAATGCTTTAAGCATAAGTTCGGAATCATAACCTTTTCCTTCAAAGAATTCAGCCAATGTTTTTTTGTAGTTTTTATTGAATTCTTTTAAATCCATAGGGAGCAAAGTACCATCAAGATCAAATAGTACTGTGTTCATCTATTATCCTTTATTACTCATCCCAATTGTGATATACCTGCTGTACATCGTCATCTTCATCAAGCAAATCAAGAATCTTGTTGATATTTTTGATTGATTCTTCATCTGTCAAAGTTACATAGTTCTGTGGAATCATAGTAACCTCAGCATCAACCATCTTGATTCCTTCATTTTCAAGTGCTTCTCTTACAACACTGAAATCTTCAGGTGCTGTTATAATCTCAAAACTGTCTTCCTCTTCTGCGAAATCTTCAGCTCCTGCATCAAGTGCCATCATCATAAGTTCGTCTGCGTCCATATCGCATTCTTCCTTATCGATAACAATCTGACCTTTTTTGTCAAACATATATGATACACAGCCCTGTGTTCCTACATTTCCTTTTCCTTTTGTAAATGCATTTCTCACATTGGCTGCTGTACGATTCTTGTTGTCAGTAAGGGCATCAACTATGATAGCTGTACCGTTTGGTCCATATCCTTCATATGTAACAGTCTCGTAATTAACTGCATTTACGTTACCTGCAGCTTTCTTGATACCTCTCTCGATAGTATCGTTAGGCATGTTGTTTGCCTTAGCCTTTGCAATAACGTCTCTAAGTTTGCTGTTATTTACAGGATCAGCTCCACCCTCTTTAACTGCTACGGCAATTTCTTTACCGATGATTGTAAACATCTTACCCTTTGCAGCGTCGTTTTTTTCTTTTTTGTGTTTAATGTTCGCAAATTTTGAATGTCCTGACATGATATCCATTCCTTTCTTTTGTTCTTATCACAAAGAAAATCAGGTAAAGCGACAGCTTTGCCCAATTTCCACAATAATTTAAAATATATCATTTTAATAACCATTAGTCAATGTATGAACATATGTATTATTCGTGAACTTCGAATAACAATTACGGTTCAAATCAAGACTAATAAATAATGCTCTGTCTACTACTTTTAACATCTCACCATCAAGATGACATACTTTTTCTTTCAGTCTGCATTTATCGATGGTTCTCAACTGTTCAAGTAATATTACAGAATCTTTCTCTATATGGCATTTTTCAGAAGCCAGTTCCACGTGTGTGGGAAGTTTTGCCTTGTTCATCCTACTGGTAATTGCAGCGCAGATTACTGTGGGCTGTGCCTGTTGCCGGTATCATTTTGTATAATTAAAACCGGTCTGACGCCACCCTGTTCTGAACCCATAACAGGTCTTAAATCCGCGTAAAAAATATCACCTCGTCTGATAATCATATACACACTCCAATTTTTATTGTGCAAAAAATATTTTTTATAGAGCAAATAAAAATAAACATATATAATTTTTTAATCTTTTTATTTGTAATCTCTATAAATTATAATATGCCCAACTTTCCCGTATGTATACGCAGCTTCAAAAAATAATGCTTACAATAAAATTTATGAATTACAGTTTTACTTCATACCTGTCTTCAAAATAATCTTTACATCCGACTATTTCGTTTTTATATGTATATACTCTAGGAACTCTTTTTCCAAGATCGCAAACCAGTTCGTAATTAAAAGTTCCTGCAAGTTTTGCGATTTCATCAACAGAAAGATATTCTTCTCCATCCTGTCCAAGAAGCGTAACTTCATCTCCTATAGCAACGTCCATTCCTGTCACATCAACCATAAACTGATCCATGCACACTCTTCCCACAATAGGAACTCTCTTTCCTTTTATAAGTACTACTCCTTTATTAGACAGGTTTCTGAAATATCCGTCACCGTATCCAAGAGGTATTGTTGCTATCTTCATTTTTCTGTCTGCTATAAAAGTATGACCGTAACTGATGCCTGAACCTTTTTCAATTTCTTTTACATAAATTACGTGACTGTGAAGAGACATTGCCTGTTTTAGCTTGATTTCTCTGCTCACTTCATCCGAAGGATACAGACCGTAGATTGCAATTCCAAGTCTTGACATATTAAGACTGGTATATGGCAGTTCCATTATAGCAGCGCTGTTTGCACAGTGTTTTATAGGAATATTAATTCCCTTCTCCTCAAGTTTTTCAACAAAAGCTTCGTATTCATCAAACTGTTTTTTTGCTGAATTCTTATCATATTCATCCGCCTTTGCAAAATGAGTAAAAATACCTTCAAGGACAACATTTTCAAGTTTATAAATTTTCTCAATCACTTCAACAGATTCCCTGGTTGGAAGAAAGCCTATTCTGCTCATTCCTGTATCAAGTGCAATATTAACTATCGCTTTCTTTCCAAGCTTCCCTGCATGTTCATTCATCTTCTCAGCCATGTCATAATCGTAAACAACCATTCTTATTTCTTTATTTATTGCAAGATCATATGTTGCTTCCTGTGTATATCCAAGAAGAATAATTGGATTTTTAATACCATGCTCTATCAGATTGTTTGCCTCAAATACAGTAGCCACTGCATATCTGTCTACAATATCAGAGAGAACTTTGGCAATCGGAACTGCACCGTGTCCATAACCGTCAGTCTTAATTACTGCTATA
>JAILRH010000162.1 GCA_024698345.1 Lachnospiraceae bacterium
TATGAAAGCGCATGTAAAAATACAGCACATCCACCATTATACTTAACACTTTTCGGAATGTTCCTATCACTTTTTTTTCAAGATCATTTCACAAAATGGAGCGGTGAGCTTTTTAATTTGATATTTTATGTAATATCAATAGTCGTATTTTATGACTTATCTTCTAGGTTTTTCCGTAACAGGAGCGTAGCCTTATTCAGTTCATTTTTATATGGCATTAGTATAGCAGTTGTTAGCTGCACTCTTTTTATCCGGCCATACTCAATGTTACTATGTTCTTCAATAGCATTTATGGATATTCATATAAGTATGCTGGACAATAAAAACAGATGGTTGCCACATACTAAAATTAAATCATACTTTGCTTTGATATTCTGCTTTTTGGTTGGCGCAGCTACTCATTACTATTTTTTGGTGTTTGCTTTTTTTATTTGTTTAGGGTATGGAATTGTACTTCTTTTTATTAATAAAAAGAGATTAGTATTAGAATATATCTTTATTCTGAGTATATCTTTGAGTTTATATTACGTTCTTTGGCCGAACTTTTATAGAGATTTACTTTTTGGGTATCGTGGAACAGAGGCGATTAGTAATTTAACTACATTTTCTAGTGGTTTTTTTTCAAGAATAAATTATTATAGTAAGATGTTAAATACATATCTATTTGGAGGTTTAGTGCGGTATTATTTGTTATTACTTCTAGCGTTAATAATTTTAAAATCAATTATAAACTGCTATTATAAAATTAGTAATACTCATTTTCACAAAAACGTGTCTGTCAATGTAACGGTTAGAAGAATAGCAAATATATATAGGAGTAACCTGCATGGACAAATGATATTTATTATTATATTTGCGTCTGTGTGTTATTTCCTGCTTATAGCAAAAATTGCGCCACCTATGCCGTATGGAAATGTTATTTTCATGGAGCTACGTTATTTTTCTTGTATATTTCCTTGCATTATTTTAGTACTTATTGATTGTGTGGATTATAGTACTAAACAAGTATTAAAATCAAAGAGAATTCGTTTATTAATGAATGTTTTTTTGGCGGTTATAGTTATATTCGGATATATTTTCCCAGGTGTTGATTATTTATATAAAGGTGCAGAACGACATTTGGATATATTAGATAATTATGCGCAAGATAGAGCTGTTTTCATTACAGATGTAACTTATTATTGTAGCAATTTAAATGTCTATTTCTCTAAAAATGTCGCCGTTTATCAAACTGATACAGAAGGTATCACGCAATTATCTAAAGCGTTTGATGGTTTGGATGAACCAGAGATTATATTATATATAGATAGTGAACGAAGGGACAAATATAAAGTATTGGAATCTGTATACACTAGATTGAATGCAACGGATTGTCGATTCCTGTTTGAAACAGCTGGTTTGCATAGAGCTGATGTTTATGTATTAAATATATGACATAATTAGTGATATAATAGAAAGAATAAACTATGAAAATTATTTCAATTATTGTTCCTGCTTACAATGAAGAAAAATCGGTTTTAGAATTATATAAAGATATAATAAAGAGCTGTGAATTGCTTGAGAGCAATAAAAGAATTTCTAATTGGGAATTATGGTTTATCAATGATGGCAGTACAGACCGCACGGAGAAAATGATTCTGGAATTAATGAAATTGGACAATAGGGTGCACATTATTTCCTTCAGGAAGAATTTCGGTAAAGCTGCCGCTCTTCAAGCGGGTTTCCGCCATGTAAAAGGAGATTTAATATTTACAATGGATGCCGATCTGCAGGATGATCCAGCAGAATTTGTTCGTTTCATAGAAAAAATCGACGAAGGATATGACCTCGTTGTCGGTTGGAAGCAGAAGCGCTTGGATCCGATGGAAAAGAGACTTCCATCAAAGCTTTTTAATACAGTGACTTCTAAGATGGCAGGTTTCAAGCTACATGATTTTGACTGTGGGTTTAAATGCTTCCGCAGAGAGGTTGTAGAATCGCTGGATCTCTATGGAGAGCTGCATAGGTATATTCCTGTACTTGCCTATCGCAATGGTTTTCGTATTACAGAAATCCCGGTGCACCACCGGGAAAGAAAGCATGGACGATCCAAATATGGAATAGAGAGATATATGAGGGGACTCCTTGATTCTTTAACGACGACATTTCTTCTTCGCTACTCGGACCGACCTATGTACTTTTTTGGGAGGATAGGTGTCTTAATGGCGGTAGTCGGTTTTTTGATCTGTATGATTCTGACGATAGAATGGCTTTGTGGACAAGCAATCGGACACCGGCCACTGCTGATTTTAGGTGTTTTGTTAATCATTGTTGGATTTCAGTCGATATCAACTGGTTTTGTCTGCAATTTGATAATTGATAAGACTTACAGGAGCAGTTACAGAGAAGATCATATTAAGATGATTCAATGAGACAATATAAATCATTAAATGGATGTACTTTTCCTTCAAATAATATCATAAATGAAGAGGAAAAAATGAACTTTAAAACATATAATGACCTTTCTAAGTGTATAGTTTCAAATCTAAATAAAATACCACCAAATATAGATTTAGTCGTTGGAATACCCCGTAGTGGGACAATGGTAGCTAACATGCTAGCGTTGTATTTGAATTTGCCATTTACTGATGTTGCCAGTTTATTAAGAGGAGGAGAGCTAAGAGCAGGTTATACTAAGAGGGCAGCGGGATGGATAAAAAAAATTGAAGACGCAAAAACAGTATTGGTTGTAGATGATAGCGTTAGTTCAGGAAAAGCGATAAAGGAAGCCAAAGAACAGCTGAAAGACTGTCCCTATCAATTAATATGGATGGCAGTATATGTGCTTCCATTCAATAAAAATATGGTTGACATCTGGTTTGAAGTGTGTAATCAACCTAGAATGTTTGAATGGAATTTTATGCATCATTGGGCATTAGAGAATTGCTGTATGGACATAGATGGTGTGCTTTGTGAGGACCCAAAATGGTTTGAAAATGACGATGGAGAAAAGTATAAAGCATTCTTAAAGAATACGAGACCAAAGTTGGTACCAACAAAAAAAGTAGGTGTTCTAGTGTCGTGTCGGCTGGAAAAATATCGTGAGGATACAGAGAGATGGCTTAAAGAGTATAATATTTTGTATGACAAGTTAGTGCTAATGAATGGGATAACGGCAAAAGAACGCGCACTTATAGGTGGACATGCAAACTTCAAAGCAGAAGTATATAAGAAAAGTGGGGCAATTCTTTTTATAGAAAGCGATAATAATCAAGCTATTGAAATATGTCAAATAACTGGTAAGCCTGTTTTGTGCATAGAGAATATGCAACTCATAAATAGTGATAATATTGGAAGACAATTGATCACGAAAACTGTAGAAATTCAGAAAACAGGAAAACAGATTGTTAAAAAATTAATATGGATGACAAGAAAGAATAAGGAATGAAAACTGAAATGAGTAATAATACGTGGTATCCTTCACCTAGATATCTGTTACGTAAAGCATTAGTTGTAAAATGTTTACAATCAATCAAATGTAATGGGAAAAGCGTATTAGAAGTTGGGTTTGGATCTGGAGATAGCCTTTGTGATTATTCAAAGTTAGGGATGACGGTGTATGGGTATGACTTTTCTCCTCAAGCTAATTATGAGGCAAAAAAAAGGCTCGAGGCGAACAAAATTCGCGGAGTTGTTCTTTACAACTCTGAATATGAAGCATATTCGCAACAATATGATGTGTTAATTGCATGCGAAGTTTTGGAACATATTGAACATGATGAGGAAATGCTGATAACATGGAATCAAGTGCTAGGAGCCGATGGATATATCATTATTACGGTACCTTCAAGAATGAAAAAATGGTGTCTGAATGATATTTGGGCTGGACATTATAGAAGATATGAAAGAAATGAAATATATGAAAAAATGAAAAAGTCAGGATTTGAAATTATTTATCTTTGGAGTTATCCATTTCCAATAAATATAATTCTTGATTATCTCCTTAATAGAGAAAAAAAAAGTGCACACGGAATTGAGACTCATAAGCAAAAGGGATTTACAAAGATAGAAATGACAAAAGAAAGTGGAGTTAAAAGAGAAGCGAGTTGGTTAGCAAGAGCGTTGTCAAAAAAATGGCTTTTATACCCGTGGCATTTATTACAACTTCTTTTTATCAATACGGATTTAGGTTCCGGTTATGTGGTATTGGCTAAGAAGCTATGAATAATAAAAGGGATGAAAATTCGAAAGTCGGAAAAAAAATATGGAGTATTCTTTGTAAAAGTTTAATAGTTGTATCATTTATTTATATTTTCAAAAAATTATCCTCAATTAATACTGATTTTATAGTTTTAATCAAGACGGAGTATCTGACCAGGTTCGGTGCTATTACACTTTTATTTACGGGAATTATGCTTTTTCAGTTTGTCCCGTGGAAAATAATTTTAGAGAGTATTACCAATACAAAAATCCCATACAGTACAATTTCTGTACGTCCAGCATATTGAAAAATATTACCCGGTA
>JAILRH010000238.1 GCA_024698345.1 Lachnospiraceae bacterium
ACTGTTTTATACTGTTATATAGTGTTGGTAACAGATATATACTGTTATATAGTGTTAGTAACAGATATACGCTCCGCGAGGATTGCAGAAATGCGCAGATGAAAATGTCAGCATGAGATAACTTACATAGTAAATTATCTCATGACTGACGCGCATTTCGCAGCAAGACTCGCGAGCGAGTCTTGAATACAATATGTGAGGTGATTTATATTCATGAATATTATAATAAATACTTCATCCATGGTTCCTATATATGAGCAGATTATGGATGATATTAAATCCCAGATAGCTTCCGGAAAATTAAAGAGTGGAGAGGCGTTGCCGTCGGTCAGGGCTTTGTCAGCAGAACTAAAGATTAGTGCACTGACAGTCAAGAAAGCCTACGACAAATTAGAAGCTGAAGGTTATACTTCCACGGTACATGGCAAGGGGAGCTATGTCACCGGCGTGAATGCTGAGATGATAGCGGATCAGCAACGAAGAGAGATTGAAAACGAATTTGAAAGAACCATTAATAAAGCGAAACAGTATGGAATAACTTCAGAGGAAATAACAGAAATGATTAATCTGATTTTAGAGGATGAATGATAACACTTAGAAAAAACAGTGAGTGTTATTGAAAATCCAAAGACATGGCAAATTATGAATGGGATTTTCTAATTATAGAATGCAGATAATATGATTCTTGAATGGAGGGCGAGTTTATGTTAGAGGTAAATGGAATTGTTAAAAAATATAATAACTTTACTTTGAGTTGTAATCTCAAAGTGGAGTCGGGAAGAATTACAGGTATTATAGGGCCAAATGGTGCAGGAAAGTCAACATTGTTTAACGCGGTGTTGGGACTAATTAGAATTGATGAGGGAGAGATAAAGCTGTTTGGCAAGAATATTAAGTCTTTGACTGATAGCGAAAGAGAAAATATAGGAGTGGTTTTATCAGAATCAGGATTCTCAGGTTACTTAAAAGTTGGTGATGTTGGTACCATGTTAAAGGCCTTCTATAAAGATTTTGATGAAGCAGACTTCAAAAAGAAACTTACTGATTTTAAACTTGATCCGGGAAAGAAAGTAAAAGAACTTTCCACAGGTATGAAGGCAAAGCTTCATGTGATTGCAGCTTTATCACACAAGGCAAAATTACTTATTCTGGATGAGCCGACAGCAGGACTTGATGTTATAGCAAGGGAAGAAGTTATCGACATGCTCAGACAGTATATGGAAGAGGATGACAGCAGGACTATAGTTATCAGCTCACATATTTCATCAGATCTTGAGAATCTCTGTGATGACTTTTATATGATAAATGACGGCGAGATTATTATTCACGAAGAAACGGACAACCTGCTTTCAAATTATGCAATATTGAAAGTGGATAAGGACAAATTTGATGAGTTGGATAAAAAGTATCTGGTTCGATACAAAGAAGAGTCTTACGGGTATATGTGCCTGACAAATGAGAGACAGTTTTATATGGATAATTATCCGGATACAGTTATTGAAAGAAGTGGAATAGATGAACTTATTGGATTAATGATAAGGGGGAAAGAACTATGAAGGGATTGTTAGTAAAAGATTTTATATTAGTAAAGAATCAGTGTAAAACACTTTTGGCATTTTTGGTACTTGGCTTTTTGATGTCAATGTCCATGAAAGATAATGCAGGAGTGGTGTATATGGTGATGATTATATCTATGTTTTCATTATCAACTATTGGATATGATGAGTTCGACAATGGATTCAGATTTTTATTTACACTTCCAGCTTCCAGAAAAGCATATGTAAGAGAAAAATATTTGTTCTATATTATATTCTTATTTGTAGGATTGGTTGCAGGCTGTGGAGTCGGTTTCTTAGCAGAAATGTTCAAAGACACAGGCTCAGTTCAGAACTATTTTGATACGCTGGGAGAGAGTGTAGTCGGCTCTATAATGATTGGTTCAGTTTATGCCGGAATGCTTATTCCAATTAGAATTAAATATGACGCAGAAAAAGCAAAACTTGTAAATTTTGGAGTATTTGGTGGAATTGCAGCTATAGCATATCTTATATTCCGGTTGAAAGATAATGCCGGTGAAGTTGTGGTTAAAATAATGGAAACAATTAATGGCCTCAGCGATATTCAGATAGCCTCAGCAATGATAGCTTTTGCGGTGATAGTTCTTTTGATTTCGGAATTGATTGCAGAAAAAATAATAGCGAAGAAAGAGTATAACTAAAAAGTATATGTCCCCCATCCTCTAAACAAAGTGAAGGTGGGGGTAAGAATAATTAAGAATCGAAAAGGGATGTTACACTGATAAATAAAATGATAGTGTAACATCCCTCTTTTCAATTACTGGTGTAATTTCCTTATTCTGTAATATCAAATTCTACGGAAATCGGAGCGTTATTTATATCTGCGTTTTCAACTGAATAATAGTGAGTGTATCTGTAATGACCGGCAGCGATTGTCTTTGTGATAGCACACTGTGAAGGCAATTCAGATAGTTTTATTCCGTTCTTAGCTTCATTATCATCTTCAGCGATTAAGTCAATGCCAACGGTTATTGGGTAATCAAATCTGAATACAGATCCCGGTGCCAGATAAGTTAATACTTGTTCAAAAGGACCGTGATTAAGCTGAACTTCCTTCCATTCATCATCTACAAGACGTTCCAGTTTTCCGAATTCTTTTCCTGTAATAATAGTTTTCTGTGTTGGATTCTCAAGGGTAAAATAAAATGGAATAGTAAAAATGCTGCTGGATTCTTTGGCAAATGTTGAATCGGTGCTCATGACGATTTCTTTTTCTGGACTTTTTATCTCATCAAGATAAAAAGTTGCTGATACTTCCTTTGCAATATTAGATTTGCTGTTATATATATTCTGACTGTATCTGTAGTATCCTGCACCAAGGGAATTAACCGCAATTGATGAGTTGGCAGGAATATTGGCAGATGTGTAATCACCTATATAAATCGGAAGTGTCTTTGTATAATTGGTGCCTATTTCAGATGAAGTGCCGTTAAAGTTGCCGATTACAACGGAAACTTCTTTCCATACGCCGTCTATTTCTTTTTCAAGTTTGCCATATTCATTTTTGATGTAGTACTGATTATCGGTTGTATTAACAATTATTAATTCAAGTTCTAATACCGTTTTTTCGTCTTCAGTTGTTTTGAGCGTACCGCCTACGTTCATCTGTACATACTTCTGTGATTCTTCATTACCGGTAGCAGGCTCTTCAGCAGCAGGAATAGTTTCCGCAACTGCTGTTGTAGGATTCTCATTACCTGTAGTAACTTCTGAACTTGGAGTTGTTTCTACATTTGCAGATGTAATTTCTTCGCCATTTGAAGTAGGTAACTGGACGGCAGGAGTTGTTACATTCTCATTGGAATTTGGTTTTGCAACAGGGGTTGTTTCATTTTGTTTTGCTGTCTCAGCCGGCTTTGTAGCACTGTTGTTGCTTGCCGAACCGGGATTGTTGTTATTTGCTGACGGTGCAGTTGTTTCATTAACTTTTGCAATTGGCTCCACAAAATTAGTTACACCTTTGACGGTTATTTTTGTTGTATATTTTTTCTTGCCGCATTTTGCAGTAATCTTTGTTGTTCCGGCAGCAATACCCATAAATTGAATCTTGTTTTTAAATTTTCCCTTTTGTGAAACAATCCTAACTACTTTCTTGTTTTTTACTTTCCACTTAACTTTTTTTTCTGCGTTTTTTAACTTCAGAGTTTTTTTTGAACCGACAGTAATAGTGAAAGATTTCTTTGAAAGTGCTACTGTTTTTGACTGTTTTGCTGCTGCAACAGGTGAGATTAAGGTACTTAATGTCAGAGTGCAGACAAGCAGTGTAGATATTATTACTTTATTTCTCATTTTTTCCTCCGTTCAATTAATCGTAAAATCAAAACTAATCAGCCTTTAATTCATACCACTCGAATTCACAAAATCAGTTTATTATAACACGCTAAAAGGTGGAGTTGTCAATATGATTTGCAATGATGTGCAGAATAGGTATATAATTATTATTGATGTTTTTGAACGGATTATATCAGATGTGAGATGATTCACACTTCAGGGAAGGGCCTAAGTGGTGAGTAGCGAGATTTGTGAGTGGGCCTTAAGCAAAAAAATAAAAGGAGAGAAAAGATGAAAAGAATAGTATCGATTGTTTTGAGCGGAGTGATTGCCTTAGGGGGAGTTGGATACTATGAGGGAATGGAAGAATACAAAGGAGTGAAAGATTATAAAGGAAAGGAAAATCCAAATGTGGTAAGAGCAGCAGATAATAATATGGCTGTCACAACATTTGATATTACTCCACAGCAGCTGGTGGATGATATGGGAGTTGGATACAATATCGGAAACAGCCTTGATTCGGCAAAGGGTGCAAATGCATCAGAGACAAACTGGGGGAAACCTAGGATTACAAAAGAGTTGCTGGACGGTCTGAAGGCTGCAGGTTTTAAGACTGTAAGAATTCCCACGACCTGGACATATAAGGTTGGAAGTGCACCGAATTACACTATTGACAGCGCCTGGATGGACAGGGTTGAGGAAGTTGTAAACTACGCATTGAATGATGGATTTTATGTTATTTTGAATACGCATCATGAGGGTGAACATATTATTCCTGACAATGCTCACAAGCAGCAGTGCGCAGAGCTCATTGATGCTGTGTGGAAGCAGATTGGAAACAGGTTTAAAAATTACGGAGGCAATCTGATTTTTGAAGCCCTGAACGAACCGAGAGTGGAAGGCGGGGAGAATGAGTGGAACGGCGGAACTGCAGAAGTGAGAGAAGTAGTAAATTATTACAATCAGGTGGCACTTAATGCCATCAGGTCAACCGGCGGAAACAACAGTGTGAGAAAGGTAATGCTTCCGACAGTTGCAGCAGCTGTAGCGGAAACTGCCCTCAATGGATTTGTAAAACCAAATGACAGCAATGTTATTTTGTCAGTTCATGCATATTCACCTTACGAATTTGCCATGCAGTATCCGGGAGTAAACACGTGGGGAAGTACATCTGACAAGTCAGGACTTGAATGGCAGATGAAGAAACTCTACGATATGTTTGTATCGAAAGGAACACCGGTTGTTATAGGTGAGTTTGGAACAACAAACAAGGGCAATCTCGATTCGAGAATTGCTCATGCAGAGTATTATGTCAAAATTGCAAGGCAATACGGAATATCATGCGTATGGTGGGATAACGGAACCACTGCTGACAGGGAAGGAGCAGAGTGCTTTGGCATTTTTGACAGATATTCCTATACACCAATATTTCCAAATTTGATTTCAAGAATGATAGCTTCAGAGAGCGGAACAGAGCCTATTGAGGAGGTTCATTACAGTGAAGGCAACAATATACTTGGATCCCTGTCGCTGTACAATTACAACAACGCTTCTTCGTATTCAAGTGATGGAACTATTTCTATTGGCAGTATCGGAACTGAAAACTGGCAGCCGCATGTATCGGCAAGTAACCTTACTATTAAGCCTGGAACTCAATATGTATTCAAATGTAAACTGAATTCGTCAATAGACAGAAGCGTGACTATTCATTTTCAGATACCTTCAAATAATTATGAGACACTTGCGTCAAAGACATATTCCCTGACTGCAGGGAAGACAAAAGATGTGGAGATTGTGATTCAGGCACAGCCTGAAACAAAGACAGGAGTGAAATGCACAATCTGTCTTGGAGCAATAGGAGGAATCACCAATTTGCCGTTCCATACTGTAAAAGTTACTGAAGAGTCCTTAAGAGAATTGATTGAAGAGGAAGAGACGGAGGCGGTTGGCGAGTCGGTAAAACTTGAGATAAATGGCTTTCAGTTCAGCACATCATATGAGGGATTCAGGACAGTTTACTCAGTGGCAGATCCTAAAAATGAAGTGACGGAACGTGGAGTTATTTATGGCTTGAGCGATTATATAACTGATGCAGATATGGTTGTTGGTAACAGTAACAGCGATGTATATTATTTTGTGGGAACTGATAATGGGGGAATATCCGGCACTTACAGCAACGTGGATGGTGCCAAGAGTTACGCCATGACTATGAAAAATATAAAAAGTGCAGAATTTTATAATGCAAAAATAGCCATACGAGTATATGTAAAATTAAAAGATGGTACTTATAAATACACAAGTATTGAGAGAAAATCAGTATATGAAATAGCAGATTATCTTTACAGAAACAGGTTGATGCCAACAGAGGCAGGGCATGAGTATCTGTACAATGAGGTGTTGAAGAGAGTAAATCCAAATTATTAAAAAAGATGCTGTTGCGTCAGTAAAATTAATTACTGATGCAACAGCATTTTTTTGCACATTTTCAGTTTACTTCAGGGTATCAATAAACTCGTGAATTTCATCTTCGGTCATATCAATAAATGAGAAAATCCAAACTTGTGATTCGTGTCCAACCAGTAAGAAGGTGGCATCTTTCTCCTTAGGTTTTTTTGAAGATTCTACAATTGTGACCGGAGAATCAATTAATTGATAAATAGTTCCGCTCTTGGACTTGTAATCTCTTATATTTGAAATATCATCAATTCTTGTAACAAGTACAAAGTCATCACATTTATTAGAAGATAAGGATTCAATATGGATGTGACCGCTTCCATATTCAAAAATCATATTCATATAATCTGACGATGCTATAAATGGTTCCTGAATAGTAGGGACAGTTTCAAATATATTGTATATTTCATAATCTATCATATAGGATTCCAAGTTTTTATACTTTTGATATGGCAAACGCTCCCCGCTTTCAAAAGTTGCATATTCAACCTCATCATAAGGCGAAGTATCACAATCTTTATCGAATTCCTCAGCATTTATTTCTTTGTCTACAGAGAACACAATTCCTCCTGCAGGCAAATTAAAAGATAATCCCATAGATTCTTCACCCGGAATTTGTGTTTCTGAGACATAAAAATTACGATGAAGAGTATCATTTGGATCATATAATAAAAATCCATCCATTGTTCCATCATCTTTATTTAGTACCACAATGTTAGATATCATATATGAGCGAACATTTTTGGCTATTGTGGTACCTGAAAGTGACAGTACAATTACCGCAGCAGCAATAACACTTCTGACTACAATTTTTTTCATATTCATGTGTTTCTTCTCCTTATTGTTTTGTTTAATGCGCAATAAGAAATCTTCAGGCATTTCACAGTCGGACTCGTCCAAATTAAGAAGAGCGCCTAACTCTTCGGAAAGCAGTTCGACTTTTTCGAAGTCCTGGTCTTCTATTGCATTGTTAATTTGTTTTTTCAAAGATGCAATATTATTATCTTTCATTAATTGCTCCTTTCATCTATTTATAAGCGCTAAAAATTAAATTTAATAAATTCAAAACCGGAAATTAAATCCGGATTCTAGAATAAATCTAACTCGAGTTCTTTTATATGCGATTTGAGTTTGTTCCTCAGACGCATATAGTTCATTTTTATGGATGAATTACTTTTCCCCAAAGATTTTGCAATCTCCACCATTGGAATTTTTTGCTGATAATACTTCTCATACAGAGTCTGCTCAAAAGGAGTAAGAACTGACAGCGTTTTTTCAAAATACTGTTCAAGATTAACCTCGTTACTGTACTTGTTGCAAAGAGTCTCAAATACATCCGGCGATTTTAAATCCATCTTTTCGACATCTGTGAGAAGTTGCTTCTTCTGTTTTCTGTATTCTTCCATTATTAGATTATGGGCAGTTGTATACAAAAAGCCCAGCTGATTTTCATGATTTAAGAATATCTTCCCTTTTTGATATGCAATCAGAAAAGTTTCCTGTGTGATGTCCTCGGCAGATTCTTTCTGACCGGTCATACGCAAGGCGTATTTATATATACGGGAATAATACTCTCGACATATGTCCTCGTAACTTTTCAATTTATCAATTCTCCATTCTTTGTAATTATTGATGAAATAATCTGTTTGTGTTGATATATGCTCCGCGAGGATTGCAGAAATGCGCAGATGAAGATGTCAGCCGCTTTCGTGATTGTAAACAATCACTGTCGCATAAGCTAACTTACAAAGTAAGTTAGCTTATGGCTGACGCGCATTTCGCAGCAAGACTCGCGAGCGAGTCTTGAATGAGGGTGTGTTTTGTTGTTTACAAGCTTGTTTCATTTATATATGAAGATTATAGCAGATGGTAACAAAAAAAGTTTTGCAAAAGATAAAGTTAGTAAACATTTTGAGTATGGGGAATTACCGAGCAAAAAGGAAAAGTATCAAAGAGTCGGTAAGGAGCGAAAAATCAGGTAAAAGAAGAGTACCGCGCAAAAAGGAAAAACTTTAACAGGGCGGTAAACAGAAATATAAAGGATATAACTGAATAATGAAGCATATATACATTACTAATTCGCACTTTATATCTATTTAAATAAAATGGAAAATATGTATAATTATTGTTAGTGATAGGCGCATTTCGCGGCAAGAACGCTGAGACGTTCTTAAATATGAGAGAAGAGGGTGGTTTATATGAAACGAGTTTATTCTTCAAATAGTGAACCTGAGATTGCAATATTAAAAGGATTGCTTGAGAGTAATGATGTGAAAGTTCTGATAACAGCAGAAGGCGTTGGAAATTATATGCGAACGTTAGGCGCTGATTTCAATCTCTTTAAAGATATCAAAGTTCAAAATCAGGATTTTGAAAAGGCAAAACAAATAATGGAAGAAAATGATTATGTTGTGATGGAAACTTCTTCTGAATCGTCGATTCCTACAAGTGTGAAATGGATGGTAAGAATTGGGTTAATTGCAATTCTTGCAGCATATGGATATGTATATATATCACAATATTTTTGATATGATTTAGATTCAAACAAAGAGATTAGTAAAGAAAAAATTGGTTAAATCAAAGGAGGTTATTATGGGAGCAAGTGATAGATTTGAAAAAGTATATGGCCAGGGAATTGTAAAAACTTTAGAGATTTGGGTAGACAAAGAAACAGGAATTAATTATCTGTCGTATAGTAATGGCGGATACGCAGGTGGTTGGACACCGTTGCTTGACAGAGAAGGAAAACCTATAGTTACACCGATTACGAAATAACAAAAAAGGAAACAAATAACAAAAGGACATCTGATTA
>JAILRH010000248.1 GCA_024698345.1 Lachnospiraceae bacterium
CATCAAGAAAACTCGTGAATTGGAACGGACGAGTAATCATTATTATTATGAAGTTAAAAACTAGTACTTGATGAACAGTTTTAAGAAAACATTTGCTTAATGCGATAGAGGATTCTGAAAATTGCGTATGACCGTTTCAAAAAATATACTTTATGAAAAAAACTGCTTGTCGGTGACAAGCAGTTTTTAATCAATTATTATTTTTTTAATACAACTACTACATGTCTGTAAGGTTCATCACCTTCACTTCTTGTAGTAACAAATTTATCATTCTGAAGAGCTGAATGAATAATTCTTCTCTCGTATGGATTCATTGGCTCTAAAGCAACAGACTTTTTAGTTCTCTTTACTTTGAAAGCAATGTTCTTTGCAAGATTTTCAAGAGTAGCTTTTCTTCTCTCTCTGTAATTTTCAGTATCAAGCTTAACTCTCAAATACTTTTCATTATTTTTATTGATAACAAGACTTACAAGATACTGTAAAGAATCAAGTGTCTGACCTCTCTTACCAATAAGAACTCCCATGTCATCACCGATAAGATCAATGTTGACAATTCCTTCTTCTTCGTTAACCTGGATATTTAACTTAACAGCTAAATCCATAGCATCAAATACTTTTTTTAAGAATTCTGTAGCGATATCTTCAACAGATGCATTTTTTCTGGCACGAATAATTGCCGGCTTACTTCCGATTCCTAAGAATCCTGAACTTCCTTCTTCAACAACTTCATATTCTAATTTATCTCTTGTTAATTCTAATTCAACCAATGCATTTGTAATAGCATCATCTACATTTTTACCTGTAAATTCCTTAAATTCCATATTAACCTCTATTTCTTTTTATTATCAAATTCCCTTACCATGTTTGCTCTGGCCGAAATACTATTCTTGTCAGAACTAATAGAATTATTATGTTTCTCCATAGCTTTTTCATACTGTTCTTCTTTCTGCTTTCTAGTAAGTGAAGCATTTGAAGAATTATTTGAATTATTATTATCATTCAATGTTGCGTTCATTGCCGCAGCATTTGAAATCATATTTGCGGTAAAACCTCTCTTTTCACGCTTTTTCTCAGCTTTAGCTTTACTCTCAGCAATCAGATCATCAACAGATATATTATTAAAATATAAATTAAGTCCAACCTGCTGAATCAACATAACAGTACTACTTACAACCCAGTAAATACCAAGAGCTGAAGGAAACTGCCAACACATAAATGCAGACATGAATGGAAATACATAATTCATTGTCTTCATTGAACTCATCATTGGATTTTCTTCAGCACCTTTTGTCTGAGTGTTGCTTTTATTCATGCTCATTGAAATCTGAGAAACAACAAACTGAGAAAGAGCTGCAAGTATAGGAATTATAACTGCAATCTTTATTCCGTTATGATACATATAACCAGGTGATAACTGCAAATCAAACATAAAAAAGTGATTAATCTTATTTATATTTTTTAATGCAGCCTCTGCCTTATCAGTACCAACTGCTTCAACCACAGTTGCCAAGTCAATACCTTCAGGAAGTTTTACCTTTGCTCTTGTATATCCGTAAAGAGCGTCAATAATATTATTAGTATCAACACCGGATAATTTACTAACAGAATCAACTTTAATCTTAAAATATTCCGAAATCTGAGCAGGTGTCATATCATTAATGATATTCATGTAATAATTTTTAACCTGACCTACATAAGCAGGAACATTATATATAACCCTGTACAATGCAAAAAGAATAGGCATCTGAATAACAAGCTGAAGACAACTTCCCGCAGGAGAAACTCCATACTTATCATAAACAGCCTGAATTTCTGCATTCATGTTCATCTGAGACTGCTGGTCTTTTTTTCCTTTGTATTTATTTTGAATCGCTGTAATTTCAGGACTCATGACTGCGTTTAACTTGGTAAATTTCTGTTGTTTTATAGACATAGGAAGCAAAAGCAATCTTACGATTATTGTAAATACAATAATACAAAGACCGATACTCTCTATTCCAACCATATCCAGTGCAGAATAGATTACTTCGAATATCTTTCCTAATGCCCATGCGAAAGGTTTTAGAATTCCACCTTGCTGTGTTAATAAAATATAGTTCACTTATTACCTCCCTAAGGAACCGGATCATAACCACCTTTTGAGAAATGATTACATCTGAGTATCCTCTTAACTGATAAAAAAGAACCTTTAACAGCTCCATATTTTTTTAAAGCTTCAAGTGCATATTCGGAACAGGTCGGAAAGTACCTGCAACATGGAGTCATTTTCATCGGGGAAAGATAACCTCTGTAAAACTTAACCGAACCTATTAGAAAACTATTAACAAAATTAATACTATAATTTTTCTTCTTCATATTTTAATTACTCTTTAAAATATCTATATGCAAAAAACTTTCTTTTCCATTTTAGTTACAATCATTAGAAATAATGTTATTCAATTTCGATAGATGCATAAAAGCACTTTCTATCTCTTTAAAACTTTTGTCTTTAGCGGTATTTCTTGCGATAACCACAATGTCCAAACTACTATTGAACATGTTCTTATTTAGTCTGTAACTTTCACGAATAAGGCGTGTCAGTCGATGTCTTACTACGCTATTTCCTACTTTTTTGCTAACTGATATTCCTAAACGGTTCTTGTCCAAATCATTTTCAAGAACATACATGACTAAATATTTGTTTGCTTTCGACTTTCCATTGGCATACACCTTTTGGAAATCCCTGTTCTTTTTCAGTGAATCTTTCATAAATCACCTCACGAAAAGAAAAAGGCCACATTGCTGCGGCCTAAGCTGATAATTTTTTTCTTCCTTTTGCTCTTCTTGCAGCAAGAACTTTTCTGCCACCTGCAGTACTCATTCTTGATCTAAATCCATGAACTTTTGATCTCTGTCTTTTCTTTGGCTGAAATGTCATCTTCATATTAAGGCACCTCCTTTTACTCCATAGTAAAACATCTCTTCCATTATATAAGCACATTTAATAATAGTCAAGAAAAATTTTATTGAAATAAATTTTCCATTTAACATAACAATAATCATAGATTTACATAAAGTTATACACATTTTGTGAACCATTTGTGGATAACTTTATA
>JAILRH010000012.1 GCA_024698345.1 Lachnospiraceae bacterium
TCAACATCTCCTGACCTAAAAGATACATCTGCTATTTTAGGATTATGTGGAACAGATTCATGCTTTTCATAAACAGTTATATCTGTAGGAACACGTTTAGACCATTCTCCCATATTGAAGATAACAATCTTATCATCATAAACAGATACCTGTATAGGCACACCTGTCGCATAGTCCTTATGGTTTATAGCATTCAAAAGTAATTCTCTCACAATTGCTTTTGTAAGCATTTTAGTTTCAGTACGCTGAACGCCGTCATAATCGACCAATCCCTTAAAATACTTTGAAAAAATCAGATCGTTTGCTTTATCGACTTGCAAAATCAATGGTCCTTCAATTACATCTTGGTATTGTAAATCCTCAATTATTTCTGAATCTTTACCAAAGGCACCCACTTTTGCAAAATATCCAATCTTTATATATGCACCAGTTGCATAAAGTTCTGGTTCTGGATGAAATAATAATACGGCAGCTCTAGTAAGAAATTGTCCATCAAACAATTTCAAATTTCGTAGAAGCGTCTCATCATCAATGTCTACTTCAGTTTCAGACATTCTTCCGCTCTTCACCGCTTTTTTTCTAAACGTTTCAATAGCAGTCTTACTCAAATCATCAACGCTAATTCCGGGCAAAGGAACGGCATCCCATGTCTTACCAGCACGTTCAAGAAGAAAGTTCTGTAATTCAAATCCGTTCAATTCATGCAATGTTGAACCAGATCTTTTATAATATTTACCCTCGCATGAAATAGCGAATGGATATTTTATTACTTCGATTGAAATATATTCCCTATATCCATTATCATCTTCCCAAATTTTATTTTCCTCTTCAATTTTCACTAAAGATTTGTATGTTTTATCGCTTACTATAACAGACGATGTACTAAGTTCGCCTGTCGCATACCGATTAATAAGCTTACTAGCAACACTTTTCGGAATACTGTCGCCATAGCGAATATTCTCTGCACCATACGCAGAGTGTACCTGAATACTAGCAAGTATTCCAAGTTTATCATTTATTTTATTTGGTAGTGCCTCAAGCATCTTCTTTGAATTCTCGAGACCTACAACATAGCCATCATCATTTACGCCAATATTTAATACACCACCATCTGTATTAGCGTATCCGCAAAGCCACTTCAGGTATTCCTCCTGCCATGACCATTTCCACTCTATAGTCTGTGATTCCTGTTTTTCACCTGATTTTAAGGTTATATTCATAACATCCATAGTTTAAACACCTTCTTCACTCATCGTAATTATTCTTAACATATCTTCCTGATTTTATCCGCATATCAATAGGCTTTTCTGTTTCAACAGGTATCGCCCAATTTACGCCAAATTTAACGCATCCAGGGATTCTACCATCATTACACAACGTATTAATTCTTCTGATACTAATATTCCATCTTCCTGCAGCTTCTTTAATTGTCATATATTCCTTCATATGTGTTATCCTCATAAAAATACTAATAATATTATATTCCATGCTTGGAACAATATCATTTTATTTTTTTTACAATGATTGTAATGTGAACCGTAATGAGAACATACAATCCTCTTACAATCCCGTAATGTGCCGTAGTATAAATTCCTTACAATGCCTCGCCTATATAGCTTCGTTAAGATAAGGTATAATAAGATCTCTTTTCTCATTATACAAATCCTCAATCTCCGCATCCGGCACATACTCTACAATATCGCCGCTATCTACAATTAATGTTTTACAAATTTTAATTAAATCGTTAAGCTCACATCTTCATCCCGACGCAGCTTTGTCATGGTATTAGGTGCTATATCTGCTTTTTTCCATAAATCTGATTTACTAATTTCCTTATCAGCCAATAATCTCCATAATTGCTTACATGATACAGCCATAATTATCTTTTCCAATTTATGCAAATATTACTTCTCTAAGTCCATCAGCATATCATCTAATAAAGCTTCTAGATAATCCGCTGGATCTTCTTTATTAATCTTCATATCAATAAGTTTGTTCACATCCTCATCCGATAAACAGACGATTAATTTTCCCAACTCACGTAAACTGCCTCGTGCAGCTTTCTTCGCACTTTCATCACTACCTTTACGTGAAATAATTATCGCAACTTTTCGCAGTGCCTTTTCATACAAATACTTCTCAGTTGTATATATTTCTTTTTGAGTTATTTCTTCTTTATAGTTCTTGAACTCAAAGATTATATATTTTGTGTTAAAAAATCTTTGTATAGTCTCGAAGAATTCGCTAATATTTCCATGCTTAATTTTTCCACAAAAATCAAACCGATACAAGCCAGCATTTGATTTTTTCTGTTCTTTATAAAACTGTATATGTTCAGAAAAGAGAAACTTTATTATATCAGCACATACTTCCTCATATTTTGTTGCTTCCTCCTTCCCAGGATTTATTATCCTCAATCGTTCTTGCAGATCAACCTTTGTTGTATTTGTTGCATACTGACTAAAAATATCTGGTTGAGCTCTCTTGGGAACAACTGCAGATACGTTAAAACTAAGCAACGCAATAAAATCGCTTTTAAGTTGCGGAAAATCCTCTAAAAACCATAATATATTTTCAATATCCCAAATAACCATCTTATACTGATCACTAATTAATGTTTTAATTTCATCTTCAATGATATTTCCTATGACAAGTATATTTGTTGTATGCTCGTCTGTTATTTGCGATGAAAGTTTTTTACACGTTACAATTATTTTGCTCTTCAAACCTATATTATTGTTATATATCTTAAACTCAAAATTATATATATGATTCTCCGCTTTGTATTGAAAATCTACATATGTATTTATTCCACCTGTTTTAAGGCCATTACTTATACCTTTCTGTTTCAAAAAGGAAACTATAATTTCTTCAAACTGTAACGCTTTTGAAATCTCTCTTTTACGAAAAAATTCTTCATCCTCATTAAAACATATTGTAGACGCAAGTTCTTGTACTAGCTGTACATTGGAACAGCTCATCAATTTTTGATACAACCTTGACTTGTTTGTATTTGGTATAAAATATTCGTCCGGAATCCCTTTTAAACGAGCAATTTCCCTATGCGTTATTTTCCTTATGTATCCATCACGATATACTAATGGAACTTTCATGTAATTCCATTTCACCAAAGCACTTTCTTTATATTGATTTCTATCCCAGCAGAAAACGCTGTTTTCTACCGGATCTTCAATACGCTCTATTTCACTCCTATTTACCACAAAATACCAATCATCAATAATAGATGCTTTTTCCAAAAAATCCACCATACCATAATTGGGTTTTTCTATACTTTTCAAAAAATCCAAATTAACATCTTTTTCATTCAATGTACCAATTAGAAAGAACACTCTTTCCCTTATTGGAAAACCTGTAATAACACCAGTCTCCGCGCGCTCTTCTCTCACCACATATCCACTGTCAACAAGATTTTTACAGAACCAATTGTAGTGTACATTTTCTCGGTTTCCCCAAAAACACTGTACGATTATACACCGCGGTCTTACCTCTTGTATTGCATCTTCTAACTGCCTATATGGATTCATTCCTTCCATACCATTTTGCATTTTTCCAGCAACACTAAATGACGCATGAATCCTTCCTGCTATGCAATCAATATCTGTAGGTAATCTACTTAAGTTATCATTGTTACCTATCACCGAAATATCCCTAATAATCGTACCCCAATTTTTTTCGCACACTCTAAAATTGTTAACATCAGAAAAATCAATATAAATTGCACCTATATCATAACCAGCTTTAGAAAACCCAAGTGCCATTGTTCCAAGCTCATCATTTAATATTACAACCCTTTTCTTCATATCGTATTCTCCATTGAATCGCTATAGTAAATTTCCCTCTACTCCCCAGCCACATAGGTGTGTGCACATCTATCGGAATCAAATCTACCCTTGCCATCTTTATTTCCACCTATATTTACATCACAATTTTGCTATCAAAGTACTGTTCTTGAAAACGAATCTGTTCCATAATTTCTTCTTTTGTAAAAGTCATTCCTTCTGGTACAACGATCCATTTTTCCTCTACATCATTCTTCCTATGAACCACTGTTATAACTGTTCCTGTGAATTTTTCTACAGCACAATCTACACCTAATATATACGCATCTTGTTCCTCTCCATCCGGTGCCATAATGCCTTCCACATAACCATAATTAATTGGATAATACATATCCTTTGAATGAAAGGATAAAATCCATGTTTGCCAACCCAGGCAATATTCTCTTCTTTCCTTTCATAGCCTATGTGCTTCTTTTTTACATCAAAATGTGTATAATACTTGTCCTTATAAATTTCCTTACTCATTTGTTCTCCTAAAAGCTTACTGACTAACGACCGGTAGATATCTATGCCAGCAAGCATTAAAATCAATTGGACCTCGTTTTCACAAGGAACTCTACCTCCTCCAAATACGATGTATTGTATAATAATATTAACAGCTACTTTGTTTCACTGGTAATAGGAGGGCATACAATGGACAATATAATCATCTACATTATCTACTGTACACTATTGATTCTGGTCAAGAACGTTCTTGACATAGAATACATAATACCCTTATAGCCATTTCTATAAGGTAAAAAAACTTTTCATTCCTACTGTTTCATTTACTGTTTGTCCACTTCCGTAAAAAAGTATTCCAATGTATTTACAAAAATATTGTCATCAAACAATTCTTTTATCTGTTCCCTGTTCATCCAGGCAACCTGTGTCACTTCATCCGTTGTGGCATTTCTCAAATCAACCTCTCCATCATATTCAAACAGCCACACATCCATAATATCATTAAAGATTTTG
>JAILRH010000050.1 GCA_024698345.1 Lachnospiraceae bacterium
CTTAAAAAGTCGATTTTACAAGAAGCAGTTATGGGTAAACTTGTTCCGCAGGATGAGACAGACGAACCTGCTTCTGTTTTATTGAAGCGTATCCGTGAAGAAAAACAGCGTTTAATCACTGAAGGAAAACTTAAGAAAAACAAACACGAATCTATCATTTATCGTAGGGATAATTCTCATTATGAGAAGTTAGACGGAGTTGAGCGGTGTATCGACGATGAGATTCCGTTTGATATACCTGATTCATGGGCGTGGACACGGCTAGGAAATGTTTCAACCTATGCAGCAACAAAAAAGAAAATAAATGCAAAAGAGGCTTTTGAAAAAGTATGGGGACTTGATCTTGAAGATATAGAAAAAGGTGGTCGCCTTCTAGAACGTCATACTATAGGCGAAAGAAAAGCTATCGGTGACAAGACTTGTTTTTATTCTGGAGACATATTATACAGTAAACTTCGACCATATCTCCAAAAGATACTTATTGCTCCAGAAGATGGCATTTGTACTCCGGAAATAGTACCTTTCAGAATGTTCGGCAATATTAATCATAAGTACATTGTTAACTACCTAAAATCACCTTATGTCGATAGCTATGTTAATGCAGCTTCTTATGGCGTAAAAATGCCAAGAGCTGGCACCGAAACAATGACATCTTTACTTGTTCCTATTCCTCCAATTTTAGAACAAGTACGCATTGTCGACAAGGTTGATTTTCTATCAAAGCCAATGAAGAAATTATAATTAGCTACTATACTATCATCTCGAAAGGAGGTCTTTCGAGATGATAGACATATTTAAAAAGTATTTGAAGGGTACAAATCTTTCAGAAAACACGCAGGAATCATATCTATTTTCGGTAAAGCAGTATTACAAGAGATATGAAGACAAACTAACGAAGAAAAATCTTCGCGATTATAAGATGTGGCTGGTCGAAAACTTCAGCCCTAAAACAGTGAATTTAAGACTTAGAGGTATTAACTGTTTGTTGGAAAGCATCGGAAAGGAACAATGGAAACTCACCTTTGTAAAGGTTCAACAGAAGCCATTTCTTGAAAACGTAATTAGTGAAGCTGATTACAAATATTTTAAGAATATGCTAAAAAAAGATGGCGAGATGTCATGGTACTTTGTAATACGTTTTCTCGCTGCAACTGGCGCCAGAGTAAGTGAATTAATACAGTTTAAAGTAGAACATGTAAGAACCGGATACTTCGACCTATATGCAAAAGGCGGAAAGCTTCGGCGAATATACATACCAAAATCTTTACAAAAAGAAGCCCTTTCGTGGCTGGAAGATAATCAGCGAGAAAGCGGCTTTCTTTTTTTGAACAAGTATGGTGAACGCATTACTACTAGAGGTATTTCTGGACAGCTAAAAAAGTTTGCAGATAAATATGGAATCGATAGGGGTGTTGTATATCCTCATTCGTTCCGTCACCGCTTTGCTAAAAGCTTTTTGGAACGCTGTAATGATATAGCGTTTCTGGCAGATTTAATGGGGCATGAAAGTATAGAAACAACACGGATATACCTGCGAAAAACTGCTACTGAACAACGTGAAATTGTTGACAAAATCATAGATTGGTAAAGAATGTATATGCTAATTTAAATTTAGGTACTGAACTAATTTTCGATTGACATATACAAAGGATAAGGGCGTATGCCCGTATACACAGACATACGCCCTTATTTTAGAAATTAATACAAGCAGAAAATAGTAATTCGATTTTTTTAATAATGCATTTTTGCTCAGCGAATGGTGGGATTGGAATATAAGCATCTCTTATAGCCTCTATTGAAATACTTTCCTGAGCTGTAGCTTTTTTATGCTTTGTAAGTTCCTTGTATCCTAAATCGCTTCTAAAATAATACATTACGTATTCTTCAAGAACCAAATTCTTGATTATCTCAATCTTTCCAACATTTGATCCTAAATGAGCTTTGAAATCACCAGGGAAAATTGCAATATTTCCTATTGTACCCACATAAGGTGTTAATAGACATTTTTTGTTTATTTGGCTCCGCTCAAGCTTGTCAGATAATGCTTCGGGTATATATCCTTCGAATTCATATATCAATTGTCCATTCTGAACATTTTTTCCCTTGAATAAAGGAATTCCTTCACTTACAAGATTGGGAGCAATGTTTTTTGTGTATTCAAAACCTGCAAGTTTTGTCACAAATGCAATATTTCCGATGTGACACCATTCCCAAGAATTCGGGATTTCAAACGGAATTTCCTTATCTATACACCGCTCAACACCGTCTAACTTCTCATAATGAGAACTTTACAAAGCTTCTATTTTCAAAAAAGCTTCATTAACCGCTTCGACAATTCGTTCTTGTTCTTTTAGAGGAGGGATTGGTATCAAGAAGTTTCCAACTTTACCTGTTGAGATATGTACAATTATATCACCTGTTGCGTTCCGCCTTTTTTGCTCAATGCAATATGGACTTGCCATAAAAAATACAATGTAAAGTGGATTAATACCATGAGCTGTCCAATATGCCATATCTCCGCCAGCGGCTACTGGACTCTCACCAAAATATGCAACTGCTTTTGCTATATCAACCTTATTTTCTCCGGTAAGTGTAAAAATAACATCTCCTGAAGAAAAATGAACACAATATTTATCAAGTGATTCGTCAATATAAGAAATCGTATCAACAAATGATGTATCATATGAGGTATATATTTCTCCATACCTTACACATGGCAAGCCGATGGCAACCGTTTCCGTACGTTTTATACCTTTCCCTCGGAACATTGAACCTAATGATGAAGTTCTAGCCCACACCCAACTACTTGGTATGTCGAATGGAATTTCATCGTCTATGCATAACTCTTTCCCATCTATCTTTTCATAATGAGAATTATCCCTACGATAAATGATAGATTCGTGTTTGTTTTTCTTAAGTTTTCCTTCAGTGATTAAACGCTGTTTTTCTTCACGGATTCGATCTAATAAAACAGAAGCAGGTTCATCATTCTCATCCTGCGGAACCAGTTTGCCCATAACTGCATCCTGTAGAATAGATTTTTTTAGTTGTTCTGGAAAACTATGATTCAGATTATTTACAGCCGTATATGAATTAGCGTATTTATTTATAAGAGGAAACAATTTCTTTATCACTTCCACTATACGAATTTGTTCGTTTTTAGGTGGAACTGGCATATAGAATCTTTTCAATTTATCTGCCTTAATTCCTTTTACAGTTGTGCCTGTACAATTTGCTTTTAATTGTTCTTTAAAAGCAACTGACATAATGAAATACATCATTAGTTCATTTGATAATAATTCCGTATTTACATATTGTTGAAATGTTATTAATCTTTGCCCAGCACTAAATATTTCTAAATCTGCTAAAGCCACATTACCCATAGGAGCTTCCGTTGTAAACAAAATATCTCCTTTTCTAGATATCCCCCTACTTTGACGCATTTCAAATTCATCTTTTGAAATAAAGTCTTTGATAGAATAGTCAACATAACCATTTTTGACATTTTTAGCTGTAACCAGAGGGATTCCTGAGGATAGTTTGGTTGGGGTTTTGCCACGATAATCTATAAAATTATATATGTTAATTAATCTCACCCATTCCCAACTCTCCGGTATTTCAAATGGCACCTCATCCGCTATGGAAACAGGCTCGTTATTACCCACCTTCTCATAAGGAATATTATCTTCAGTAATCAAATTAATGATTTCAATGAGAAGTTACCATTTGAGGGGGAAGAATTACCGTTCGAGGGGCAATTTATTGAAAACGTTTT
>JAILRH010000084.1 GCA_024698345.1 Lachnospiraceae bacterium
CTCTGAATACGGATGCATAGCTCTTATCATACTGGATGTAAAGCTTTACGGCTTTAAGCCGTTCTTCGTAGGAATACATGTGCGTGACCTCCTCCTGTTATTGACCTCATTTTGGTCCAGGATTTCGTCCGCACCCCCTAATCACTTATTTTGCCTCCCAATCCACACCAATGACATTTTCCATTTTCCTGATTATAGTTAAGCTTTCCGCAACCGCTGCACACTGAAAATGCCATGGTTCCGCAATCGAGTCCCCCGGAAATTCCCCCCCCGGAATCAATTCACCTTTTAAAACTGTGGAATCATATTTATCTCTTTGCCGATACTTCCTTAATTGGAAATGCCCATGTTTATTCCCATCCATTGCTTTTCTTATTAAATTGAACTCCTCTTATTTGCCGTGTCGAACCGCATTTACAAAAAGCAATTCGTGCTTCCATATATAACTCTTCCATCACCTTCCCCCGTTAATTTGTAAGTCTTAATGCAGCATTCACAACATTTCCATCTGCTACAATCAGTTCAAAACTTGAATCTCCATACTGTAAGCGAATTGCATTAGCAAATGTTTCTATTGCCGTGAGCTTACCGTGAGGTCTTTCAAACCCCTTATCTTGGGCTTGAAAAATAACTCTTTTGTTTGTAATATATAAGATTCCTTTATACTGAAAATTCTCTAAATACTCATGATTATGACTGGTGCCATATCTAACAGGTTGTCCCAAAAGACCTTTATAACTTGATCCATGATAATGACTAACTCTCTGAGTCTTTTCAACATTTCGTATTGCCTTATCTATATAAACACAATACTCACCTTTTTTTAGAAAGATACTGTCTGTATTAATCTTTGGTAATCTTCCAGATAAAAGATCCTGTGCAACTCCTTCCGGAAGAATACTATCTTTAATACTGTTTTGTTGCGTAATCATATTAATAAGTCCCATAACACTCCTCAGCTTATTTACTTCTTAATATTTATTTAAATCCGCCACAACCGTCACATCCGTACCGATTAAAGACTAACTAAGCTTGGTTTCTTACAAGTCCATCAATCTTTAGACCCCCCAGCTTATCTTTATATAATTTAGCCTTTTTTACATCTTTATTAACCAAGTATCCAACTGAATATATATACGCCAACTTACTTATGGCATCTTTTTCATCCTCCGCCGCAGCCGCTTCCATATATTTAATAGCTGCTTCAACATCCTGCTCAACATCGTCGCCATATAACAAATGTAACGAATACTCATACATAGCCGGAGCATAGTTCAAAGAAGCAGCTTTCTTAAGATAATTTATCGCTTCATCTATATCGCCTTTATTTTTATACAACTCATAATATAATCGACATTGTGCTTTTACATTATCATTGTTTGCAGCCTTTCTTAAACAATCAATTATCTCATCTTCATTTTTTCCCAGTTCCCTTTTTAATTCCGCCAATAAATAATCCGCCTCAGAATACCCCTGTTCTGAAGCCTTAAACAGTAACGCCTGTGCCTTATCCAAATCCTTTTGAAAACCAATTCCTTCTTTATACTTTACAGCCAATCTATACTGAGATTCCTTATCTCCGGCATCAGCTGCCTTTTCTAATGCTTTTATTTGGTATTTATCTTTTATTTCTCCTATGACTCCGCTGTAATACTCCGGAAGATTATAATCCGTCCCATATTCCGAATATACGACAAAAACAAACTGAATAATATTTACTATTGTTGTTCCTATCGGTTCAACAGTATTAGCTTTAACAAATGAAACGAACTCATCCTCTGACATCTTGCCGTCTAAATAACTTCTCAAAACATCTTTCAGACCAAAATCGTATAAATCTTTAATTCCATCGCGTATCGCTGTTTCTTGGGGAAAATAGTCATTTATATATGCGAGCAAACGCCTCGATTCCCCAAAAATATCAGTCTGATCAAGTCTCAACTCATATAAAAACTCTGCTATACTATCATAGCCTTTTAATAAAGGATATTCACTATAATCCGCCTCACAAATCGGGCACAAAGATAAAATTGGTCTTTGATTACCGATATTCCATTTAGCATTACATCTTCGACATCTCATATACTATCCCTAATCCACAATCTTTTCAGTCATTCGTTTTGAAATAAGTATCCCATGAACCTTTCTACACCAATAATGCTCATCCCCATTTGGCTTCATATGCGTCTCCCGGCCATCACATAATTCTTGATGATTAAAAAGTTTCGATCTCAGTTCCGTATTATCATATATTAAAAACCAACGCCTTACTTTTGTATTGAAAACATCCTTTTCATAGAAATATATTGGTCCCATAGCTTTCCCCAAAAACTCTGTCACATAATAGTTTTTCATTTCCATAACAATAGAATCACTCTTCCAATACCTATCTATATGTAAAAATTTATACTGTTTCCAAAACAGACTTCTCTCATCATACCCAAATACATCATTAATAAGCAGAATATTAAGCCAATTGACATACTTTTCAACGATTGATGCATCAACATCCGCAAAAAACTTATTAAACTCATCTGTCCTGTTCTTTCCCGTTTGAGTTTCTAGATACCTAGCCAGTTCTCTACATTCTTCAAGTTCGGACAGCTTAAATTCTTGAAGATAATTGATCAGGAATAATTTCAATATCCTTAAATCAGTGACTCCATATTTTTTAACAATATCTATAAGCGTCGACTGAGGTATCATCAAATAATCAGCGCGATTGCAAAAAGTATAGAATAAGAATTGAATCTGCTTGAACAATCTACTGTCATCCCTAATTCCCCAATGTTTGACCTTTACTTCCAAGGCTAAAGAAATATTCATGGTATCCTTTATCAGAATTGCAAAAAACAGCGGAATATTATCGCTTCCAAAAAGCTCAGTCGAAACAGCTTCCGAAAGATTATTTTTATGCAAAATCATAATAAAGTTTTCATCCCGCTCCGCCATTTCTTTCAAAAAAGCATTGCAATCATTATTATCATAAGAATCCTGCCACTGATTATACAATAGTTGACACAGATCTATCGTAGACCTATATCTAAACACCTCAAATAGATTACTCATATTAACCGAATAATAATTAAACGGTAAATATATCGTAACTTTTTGAATATCCTCAAGCGATAATGCCAAGGCATTTTTCTTAACCTGATTTTTCTCTAACGAAACCAAGCGTGTAATCAACCTAAATAAAGCATCATCCGGAACTATCAAAGACAATTCTCTCTTCAATGGATGCTGAATCGCAATATCTTCTTTGGACTGCATTAATCTTCTAGGAGTAAATGAATAATTCATAATTACCTTTCAAAACTATCATTCATAATGGCCATCATTTCCTCAACCATCTCTTCATCAGCAAGCCTGAATTTGAACTCTACACGCCGTGAAGCATCCATATCTATCATCCCTGCCTCATCATAAATCGGATCGCTATACGATCTTCCGTTAGCTGTTAAAATAGGCCTTAATTCATCTAATTGCACTTCACTTAAAACATTGCTTTCTTCATCCAAACAAAATCTGGCAACAGATAGCGCTCTATCTTGTGATAACTCCAAATTATGCATATAAGTACCCTTTGTATCTGTATGTCCTTCAATAATTATTTCAGATACATACCTCTTAAACGACGGTTTTAGCAAAACGCCCAGGTATCTCGGTAAAAAGTCCTTCAGAAACACTTCACCCGAAGGTTTCAGATCATATTTGTTAACATCAAACAATATACTGGAATCGAGTGTTATGGCACCGGTATTAGGATCCACGGATACTTTCAAATCAGATCCTTCAAATTCATTTTTTAATGCCTCAATTAAATCAGTCCTAACACCAATAATCTTATCAATTTTTTCTTGTTGAGATTCCAGCAATTCTTGTTGAGATTCCAGCAATTTCTGTTGATCAATAAGCTTTTGTTGCTTTTCTTCCAAAAGCGTATGTTGTCGTTCCAATTCAGATTCTTTTTCCTCATATAGCTTTTTAGCCTGCATAAGTGTAAATGAAATAATAAGAACAAATACCAACAATAAAGCCGCCATCATATCGGAATACGACAACCAATATGTAGTTTCTTCATTATCATATTCACGTTTGTTTTTATGCATCATTTTTCACCCTTTGTAGTAGTTTTTTCAATTTTATCAACAATCCTAGGTAAGTTACGTTGCATAATATCCAATGCATGTATCAAGGTCTCTAACTTATTCTGCATTTCATTAAAGGACTTTTCCATTCCTTCATACGATTCCAAAACCACACCTGGCACTCTTCCGGTTGTTGCGTCCACCTCTGAGATTGTTCCACTTAAATGCTTCGTAATTTCAGCAAGATTACTATCAAAACTATCAAAAGTACAATCAAGTGAATTCTTTAAATCTGTATTAAGCTGCTGTGAAGCCTTTGACAATTCTTTTGCCGCATTATTCATATTATCAGCCTGCGTACTAGAAATATTAGTTATTTTTTCTACATGTTTCTTAGTCACTTCCGACAATGACTCACTATATTCTTCAGCTTTATTTAACAGCATTTCCATATTCTTTCTTGCATTTTCACTTATATCATCCCCCAATTTAGTAAGATTCTTAATTTGATGCTCAAAATCACCAGACAACTTATCTGTAGCCTCCATAGCCAATCGTTGCTGTTCAACAAGAGTATTAATAAACTCTTTCATATTCTCATTCACTTCGTTCTGTGATTCCAATTGTATATTTACGCTGTTAAAATTCTCATTTATTATTTTTTGCAATGCTTCAATTTCTGTAACATAATTAGACATTTTCTCAACTGTCTGCTCAGATAATTCATTTATATCAATAATATTATCTGCCAGCTCACCAATATCACTGATAATACTACTCATGAATAAATTATTTTGCTTTTGCAATTCACAAGTCTGCTCAATGATTTCACCTAAATGTGCAAAATTTTTTCCTAAGGATTTATTCATTTCTTCAATGAATTTGTTCACTATATTTGTAATCCCTTTTATTTCACTCTCACTTACTTTTTTCGAATATTTATCAAGCGTGGCATTCATATCACGCAAAACCGGGGTCAAGGTATTCGAGATCTGTTGTCCTATTTCATCGGGCATCTTAAGCAGAATACTACGAAGATTACTTTCATTAGTGTTATCTGAATCCCTTTTTACATAACTGTAAAAACAATGTAAAAATGAATCCAAACAATCATACGCATTATCCAACACATGCTTATATATATAATTGAACAACAACGAAAATATCATTCCATATATAGAAGTATGAAATGCAACCTTTAATCCATCCATCAGTGGTGCAATACTGTTAAAAATATCAGCTGAAGTACCAGTGTTAAACTCCTTAAGTCCTAAAGACAACCCGATAAACGTACCAAGAATTCCTAAACCAGTCATAGTGCCGGGAACAAGATTATACATATTCTTTTTCACGGTAACATCTAATAATTCTTTATTAATATAATCATCAATCCCACAACCATAACTGTCATTTGATGAATCTTTTAAGCGATAGCTCTCATTAACAAACTCATCATAGCACTGGCGAAGTAGCTTCTCTGAAAATACAATATCGCCTCTAACATTTTCATATTTATTCCACAATAATCCTTTTTTAGGATCATATTCATTCTTAATGATATATGCTGCTCTACTTAAATCTTCTGATAATCTTTGTAGCGCAACAAAACTAACCATAGCCCTTATAAAAATAAGACCCACTATAACAAAAAATATAAAATTGATTAAAACGCTAGTCCCTGACATCCCCGAATTACCGGTAAGAAACAAACAAAGAATTACCATTCCTAAATACAAAATAAATAATTGTGTTGGTGCACTTTCTAATCGTTTAACCTTTCTCATTGTTCAAACACCTCGCAGAATATATTCTTATCTAAAATAGCCTCTCTTATATGAACCATTTGACTTTGTGAACAATATATTCGCTTACATAGTTTACAACAATTGCACATTACTCCAAATTTCTTTCCCTGATCATATTTTACTACTACTTGAATACTTTTTAATTCCGTCCTATGTACCGGGCACTTGGAATCTTCAGAAATATGAATATATAATGAATCAACGTCAAGTCGGCTTTCAAATTCAAGTCCTTCATACGGATTTACACATTGCACATCCGCTTTTTCTCTAATGGCAATATCCTGTGTATCTTTCTCTTCAGAAGATGTAATTACTAAAACAGCCTCGGAATCCTGTTCACCTTCAGTTGCCACAAAATCAGAATAGATTACTTCATCCTCAAGATTATCTGATAAATATTCTTTTTTCTCACCAGACCAACGATCAATTATTCTCACAACATTACGCGGAGCATTCATTATATATGTTTTTAATTCATCTGAAATAGTATTACCGGCACACATTTTTTTAATTTCCTTAATAGAATATAATCGTGTTCCCGACATATTATCATCCACCTCATACCAGTTATAAAAACTACAGAAATCAATATGATCAGTTAAACCACAAACTATACTATTAATTTCCACCTCTTCTACAGTCACAGGATTCCGTTAATCACACTTTCCCCGCTTCATAGCAATCAACTCATCAATCGAATCTAGTATAGCCCTTTCCAATTAACTATACATTTTCGAAAAGAGCATCAACCTGAACCTTCTCAGATGGGTCGATATCATCGAGATGCCAACTCCATTTGTACACGATTGGATCAGCGTTTATCTCTTCGAAATATTTGTATATTCGGC
>JAILRH010000103.1 GCA_024698345.1 Lachnospiraceae bacterium
TTAAACATGAAATGTATTATTATCTGACATGAAATCACTCAAACTACAGGCTTATTTTAGCTAATCGTTGAAGATTTGTACGCAACAAAAACATATCATAATACATTTTAGTAATGCATAGAAATATATTATGATAACACATCAAATTATAATTAATTAACATACTAAACATAAAGGAGGACAATTATGAAACCATATCCAACACCTCACATTGACGCAACACCGGAAGATTTTGCTAAAACAGTACTGATGCCGGGAGATCCTCTCCGTTCTAAGTTTATTGCGGAGAATTTTTTGGAAAATGCAAAACTTGTCAATAATGTCCGCGGTATTCAAGGCTATACAGGTACATATAATGGAACAAAAGTATCAGTTATGGCAAGCGGCATGGGTATGCCATCGATAGGAATATACAGTTACGAACTCTTCAATTTCTTTGATGTTGAAAATATTATACGTATTGGCTCTGCCGGTTCAATTAACATGGATGTTAAGGTCAGAGATTTGGTATTTGCCATGGGCGCTTCAACCAATTCTAACTTTGCACGTCAGTTCCAATTACCGGGAACTTATGCTCCTACTGCTGATTATAATCTCTTAAAAACTGCCATTGAACAGGCTGAAGCTGCAGGTGCAAACTATCACGTTGGAAATATTCTCTCCTCTGACACATTCTATGATGCACAGGAAGATGCAACCAAACGCTGGATTGACATGGGTCTTTTGTGTATCGAAATGGAAACTGCAGCGCTTTATATGAATGCAGCAAAAGCAGGTAAACGTGCTCTGGGACTTTTTACGATCTCCGACCACATTCTCACAGGAGAATCACTCCCTGCTTCTGAACGACAGAACAGTTTCACCGAGATGATGGAAGTTGCCCTTATGACTGCAGTGGAAATGGGAAACAAATAAAAAATGAGTATCAAATAATAATCGGAATGCAATTTACTAACTTGCTTTTATTTTCGTATGGGAGTATAATTTACGACAAGTGGAAACGGGAGTATGTGATACATACTGAGAGGAAGGTTGAACCTTCGACCGTTATACCTGATTTGGATTATGCCAACGTAGGAATTCCCCAATGACGAAAAAATTATTATTAAAGTAGTTTGTCTTACTAAGATTTATCGACATGTATTTACGGGAATTTACCAAATTGGTATTTTCCCGTTTTCTATGTAAATGGCAAATGACGATAATACATCAGACTTGCTTGAATCACTTTATCAGAATGGAGGAAATGATATGGTAAAAATAAACGGTACATTCGAAGATGTTGCAGGAATGACCATCCTTGCATATTTGGAAAATGCAAACTACGATTTAAAGAGAGTTGTCGTTGAAAAGAATGAAGAAATTGTACCAAAGGCTGAATACGAAAACGTGGTACTCTGTGACGATGACACAATAGAAGTTATAAGTTTTGTTGGAGGTGGCTGATATGATTCCTACCAGAGAAGAACTAAAGGAAGCTCTTGCAGCAAAACACGGTCAAAGTCTTCAGGATAAACTTGGGAAAGCAACCGTTGCCATATGCGGCCTTGGTGGACTTGGTTCTAATATTGCAATTTCACTTGCAAGAACCGGTATTGGCAAATTGATACTTATAGATTTTGACAAAGTTGAAATAACCAACCTCAACAGACAGCAATACAAAATGAGTCAGCTTGGAGAAAACAAGGCTGATGCCCTGGCAATAAATATCAGGGAAATTAACCCTTATGTAGAGTTGGAAGTTCACACTGTTCTCATCACAGAGGTCAATGCAGAAGAGCTTTTATCCGACGCAGACATTATTTGCGAAGCATTTGACAATGCTGAAAATAAGGCAATGCTCACAAATATTGTTTTAGAAAAATTTCCTGACAAATACCTGGTAGCAGCTTCAGGAATGGCAAGCACAGACAGTCCAAACACAATCAAAACGAGAAGACTTTCAAGTCATTTTTATCTATGTGGTGACGCGATAAATGACGTGGCGAAAGTTGAAAGTCTGGTTGCTCCAAGAGTTATGATTTGTGCGGCTCACCAGGCTCATACTGTGATCCGTATCATTTCAGGTGAATATGATGTGTAACAATGCGTAGTACGTTTACAAACGAGTACTGACATATAAAAAATGAAAGAAGGAATCATTATGAATAATGATAAATTAGTAATCGGAGGTCATGAGTTTAATTCCAGATTTATTCTTGGATCAGGAAAATACTCAATGAGCCTTATCGAATCTGCAATAAAAGATGCCGGAGCAGAAATTATTACATTGGCTGTTCGTCGCGCCAACACAAAGGAGCATGAGAACATTCTGGATTACATTCCGGAAGGTGTGACTCTGCTTCCTAACACGAGTGGTGCAAGAAACGCCAAAGAAGCTGTCAGAATTGCCAGAATTGCCAGAGAACTTGGTTGTGGCAATTTTGTAAAAATAGAAATTATGAGAGATACTAAGTATCTTCTCCCTGACAATCAGGAAACAATTAAAGCTACAGAGATTCTTGCAAATGAAGGTTTTGTGGTAATGCCTTATATGTATCCTGATTTAAATACAGCAAGAGATCTTGTAAATGCAGGTGCCTCTGCGGTTATGCCCCTTGCTTCGCCAATTGGTTCAAACAAGGGACTTGCAACAAAAGATTTCATTCAGATTCTTATAGACGAAATTGATTTGCCTATTATTGTAGATGCAGGAATCGGCCGTCCATCACAGGCATGCGAGGCAATGGAAATGGGCGCCGCTGCTATTATGGCAAACACCGCACTTGCAACTGCAGGTAATCTTCCACTTATGGCTTCTGCCTTTAAACAGGCAATAGAAGCCGGAAGAAGTGCTTATCTTGCAGGACTTGGCAGAGTTCTTACTCGTGGTGCATCATCTTCTGATCCATTGACAGGATTTCTTCACGATTAATCAAAAGAGGTAAAGAAATGGAAAATGAATTTTTTGTAGACTCACAATATTTATCAAAAGAAACTCTTGCTCACAAACATGAACTTGAAACAAATCCCGATTCACGAACCAACCACATGGAATACATGGAGGGAATGGAACAGATTGAATCTGATGTTTGCGAAAATGTAATGTCACATATGAAGGCATTTGACTATTCGAAGTATACTGCCAAAGATGTTCGCGCTGCTCTTGAGCACGATGTATGCTCAATCGAAGATTTTAAGGCTCTTCTCTCTCCAGCAGCAGAACCTTTTCTAGAGGAAATAGCTCAGAAAGCACGTTTAGAGACCAGCAAGCATTTTGGCAATACCGTATATCTGTTTACACCTCTTTACATCGCCAATTACTGTGAAAATTATTGTGTGTATTGCGGCTTCAACTGTTACAATCACATCAACAGAATGAAGCTTTCAATGGAACAGATAGAACATGAAATGCAGGTCATTGCCGAGAGCGGAATGGAAGAAATTCTCATTCTCACAGGAGAAAGCCGCGCTCAGAGCGATGTGAAATACATCGGTGAAGCCTGCAAACTCGCACGAAATTATTTTAGATTAGTGGGAATAGAAATATATCCGGTTAACACTGACGAATACAGATATCTTCATGAGTGTGGTGCGGATTATGTTACAGTATTTCAGGAAACCTATGATACCGACAAATACGAAACTCTGCATCTTCTCGGCCACAAAAGAGTCTGGCCATACAGATTCGATGCACAGGAGCGCGCACTGAGAGCAGGAATGAGAGGTGTTGCTTTTTCTGCCCTTCTTGGTCTTTCAGACTTTAGAAAAGATGCCTTAGCAACAGCTCTTCATGTTTATTATCTACAGAGAAAATATCCACACGCCGAGATGTCTCTTTCGTGCCCGCGACTTCGCCCGATTATCAATAATGACAAAATCAACCCTTTGGATGTTCATGAGAAGCAATTGTGCCAGATAATCTGTGCGTACAGAATCTTCCTGCCGTATGTTGGAATAACAGTTTCTTCCAGAGAAAGCGCCAGATTCCGCGACGGTATTGTAAAGATTGCAGCAACAAAAGTATCGGCAGGCGTTTCAACAGGAATCGGCGATCATGAAGCAAAATATAGTAGTAACAATGACAACGATGTCGCCAAATCCAACAATATGAACAATTGCGATAATAACAATTGCGATAATAACAATGGCAATAACACATCTAACAATATGAGCAATTGCAATAATAACAATGGCAATAACAACAACCCTATCTCGTGTAACACGGAAAAAGGAGATGAACAATTTGAAATTGCCGACTCTCGAAGTCTTGATAAAATGTACAGTGATATTACCGAGGAAGGTCTACAACCTGTTTTAAATGACTATATTTACATGTAAGCTATCGGCAATCCGCCGGAGGCTTATAACTGAGAAGGAACTTCTTAGTTATATGAATTTTCAGATAAACGGAGATAATAATGAAAGATTTTAATAGTTTATTTTACTTTATTACGGACAGTTCCGGATTTACGGAAGAAGAATTTTTATACAGAGTTGAGAGAGCACTCGAAGGGGGTGCAACACTTATTCAGCTCAGGGAAAAAAACAGAACCACAAGAGAATATATTGATTTGGCCAAAAAGGTGCATGCAATTACAACACGCTACAATGTTCCTCTCATTATTGATGACAGAATCGATGTTGCCCTTGCCATGAATGCTGAAGGTGTACATCTTGGTCAGAGTGACATGCCAATTAAAACCGCCAGAGAAATTCTCGGTGAAGATTTTATTATTGGCGCAACAACCAAGACTGTTCCACAGGCAGTTGAAGCTTATGAGCAGGGTGCGGATTACCTCGGGGTAGGTGCAATTTTTCCTACTACTACCAAGGTCAAGACAGTTCTTACATCAACAGATACCCTAAGAGAAATATGTGCCGCTGTTCCAATTCCCGTAAATGCAATAGGCGGTCTAAACAAGACAAACTTAGACGTTCTTCGTGGAATTCCAATTGCAGGAGTCTGTGTTGTATCGGCTGTTATGAAGGCTGAAGATCCCTTAAGTGCAGCTTCAGAATTACTGGATTGTATAGAGAATTTGCTAGCGACTAACTAGTTTTTCTCGTTGCCGCCAAAAAAAATAACAGTGATTCAAACATCATTTTGAATCACTGTTATTTTTTTATAATATTATTACTTGCTTTTCAATTCCTACCTCAAAAACTCTGCTCTTCTCTCATCAAGTGTCTTTGGTTTCTCTACTACCGGCTCAGCCTCTTCCACCTTTTTCTCCTCTGCCTTATCATCAATGATAACCGGTTTCTTATCGACTGCAGTCTTGTCAGTCATATTGAGATTAGTGTTGGTAATAGATTCCACCATCTCATACTCATCAATATTATAGAAGTAGATTCCCTTAACCTTACCTGTAAGGACCTTCATTGTAAATCCTTCTGCACCGGGAGATGTGGTCTCATCCAATTCGTTCGAAAATACCAGTGAACCTGTTCCAAGAAATCCTTCCACAACTGTCTGAAACGGCTCTATAAATCCCATGTTCTTAAACTGAACATCCTCTGTTACCGGCTTGAAATCACCGCCGCATCGATAAACACCCTTGTTTGTTACAATGTAGTATGTGTTGGTATATTCTAAGATTCCTTTTGCTATATTCAAGAAATACCACAACAATGCAACATACACCAATACCACAAAAAGACCATCTACAATTTTGGATGTTCCTCCGCAGATAACTGCTACCAGTTTGACACCTATCAGAGCAGCTAGATTAAGATTCACAAAAAGCGATGCCAATCTACTTTTGATTTCAGGCTTCCCCTCCCAACATACCTGTTCATCATCTTCAAGTATCTCATCTAAGATCTTCTCGATATTGTTTTTTGATAACATTTTTTCTTTGCCTCCTTAAATTTAATAACCGAACCCTCTCCTTCAAAAACAAGGCTTTTGTCTTCTATATTATACCACTAAAAGGTGGATTATTTCAATACTTTGGCGTTTTACGCCACTTGAATCTAGTAAACCTTTCAGCAATGCCAGCTCGAATCCGGCAAAGTTGCTAAGCTTTCGTGATTTGGGTTTCCCAAATACATAAAAGAATAAATATTTTTATATAATTATGCAATAAAAACGAATAATTATTCGTTTACGTAAATGAAAAAACAAAACGCGAACCGCTGGGTTGAGTATGAACTGAAAAACAAATAAGAGCACTTGCTGACAAACAAACATGTCAGTAAAGTGCTCTTATTTCATATTCAAGAACGTTCTCTATTTACTACTCTTCTTACCTTTGCCCTGTCTCATGAAAGTGATGTTGAAAGTCGCATCCTTTCCATATGTATCTTCATCACCATACAGATAGAAAGTATACTTTCCGGCCTCTAAACCGATCATATCATTTACAAACAATGTCTTTTCTTTGCTTTTGTTATAAACTTCTTTTCCATTTTCATCAGTTATCTTAACGCCAATCTCACCTTCCCTGACAGTTCCAATACATGTGATTAAATAGGTTCCATCTTCTTTAAGTTCAACTTCGGCATCTGTTGCACTCTTTTCGGCACTGAATGAAAATGTTCCGTTTTGGGTAAATATCTGTTCACTTCCGGCTGTTGCTATTACAGTACATCCAATGCCTACTGCAAAAATAACTGCACTGATTACAACGGCAATAAGCCAGTTCTTTTTGTTGTAATTCTCTTTATCAATTATTCTGAATGCAAGCACAAACAGAATTGGCGCCAAAAAACCAAGTATACAATATGATCCCAGAATCTGGATTGGATTAATATTAGCAAGTGAATCCGTGGTGCTTCCGGCTTTTGAACTCAACGTTCCAACTGAAACACTGAAAAAATTATTAATTCCATGCATCAGCATAGGAAATACCATATTATTCTTCCTAATCATAACATATGAAAGAATAGTACCAAGAGTTGCTGTCGTCAAAAATCTTAATGGTGATAAATGGAACAATCCAAAAAATACTCCCATGATAAGAGCAATTACAATGTCATTGTCTATTGATCTCAGATGCGATAAGATTGCTCCTCTTTGAATTGATTCTTCACATATTGCAGGCAGTAATACTGCTGAAAATAGTAAAAACAGATAACTTGTATCATTGTACATAAAATCTGAGAGCCCCTGAATTTCTGCCATACTGTTCGGAAGAAGAATCATAGAAATTCCAAGGCCCATCATTCCAAGCATAAGTCCTGCAACTGTTAATATTACAACTCCAAAAAACTCTTTTAATTTTATTTTTTTAATTGGGAAAACTTCCTTTAGTGGCGTTTTGTGAAAATAAGCCACCCCAATTGCCAACGCCAAAAACATAAATTCTGTTGTTACCAGTCCTACCATTCCCCAGTTGTACTGCATATAACCCCCGGCAGTAAAGAGCAATGCACAAACCAATATTTCAAGTGCAAAGGCCTGCCAGGTTTTCCATTCTGATTGTTTTGATAATTTTACCATACCTCTCTCCTCTCTGTTGCGCATAAAAAAATGCGCATGTGAATATAATGTAAAACTCTCCAACTATATTAACTCAAAACTGCATTCAGTATTTCAGACATGCCACCTCAAATTAATCGCATATAGTCGGCAAATTATGAATATTATACCATACTAAATATAATACGCAACAGCTAAGCGTAACCTGCAAAGCAGACTTGATGAATTTTTCTCGTTGCCAAACAAAAAAATCGGCTGCAAATTTGAATTTCAAACTGTAACTGTGTTTGATTATCCAATATCTGCAACCGATTCAAGCACAACCGAAGTGCTTTTTTTATCCTCTTGTATAAATCTGACCTGTGTATTCTTCACCGATAAGCTTAAGTTCGTAAATAGACGCTCCGTACTGTGTTGCTCTCTTATCTGCTGTAACCTTTACAAATCTTGCAGGTTTTAAGAACCAGTTTGTACATTCTCCGGCACTATGACATCCCATATGAACTGCATCATACCATGTAACACCATCCTGTGACCATGAAATTGTATATTCTGAGGCATATGCTGCTTCCCAGAAAATTGTAACATTACCAACTAAATAAATCTTTCCAAGATCAACTGTGATGCTCTCACCGTTTCTCCAAGCCGATGACCATCTTGTTGACATATCACCGTCAATTGCGTACTGAGCTCCAAGTGATGAATGCTCTTCACTTGATGCATAAACTCTTGCTGTACTTAAGCTTGCAAGGTTTGTTCCCGGGGCAACTGTCTCAGATTCAGGTGCGGCTGTTGTTGTTTCTGGTGCCTGTGTGGTTGGAGCTACTGTTGTTGTTTCTTCTGTTGTTGTCTCAAATTCATTTTTGAAAACATTCTTAATAATAATCTGTGAAGGACCACCTTCATAATTTACAATTACAGTGTTATAAAACTTTGTAAAAGCTGAATCATATACAACTACTCCAGCACCCTGGATTGCACAAATATTTTCTGTCACTCCGTTTACTGATACTGATGTAATTGGAGCCGGTGCTGTCATATATACGCCATACTCCTCTGCAAAAATAGGTTTCTGCCAATTTACAATCTTTACAGGATTCATATTGTTATCACAGTTCTCAAATAAAAGGTTATGGCTGGCTGTAATGCTTGTCCAATATTTCTCAGGGGAATTTGAAGTTGTTGTCTCTGGTGCTACTGTTGTCTCCGGAGCAGCTGTTGTTGTCTCAACAACTTCTTCATATCCGATTAACTGAACTTCAAAAATAGAGATTCCATATGGTGTTCCTCTTCTGTTTCCTGTGATTTTTACAAATCTTGCAGGCTTGTTAAATAAGTGTGTCTTCTCACCAGCCTGTGAGTTGCTGTAAATAACAGCATCGTACCATGTCACATTATCCTGTGACCATGAAATTGTATATTCTGAAGCGTAAGCTGCTTCCCAATTGATTACTACTGTTCCAACTGTCTTAATTGTTCCAAGGTCAAACATAATCCACTGATTATCTGCAAATGCAGATGACCATCTTGTTGACATGTTTTGGTCAATTGCCTTGTCGCCTGTGTACTCAGCTGACTCGTTACTTGATGTAGTAACAACTGCGCTTGTAGCATAGTTTACGTATGTGCCTGTAGCAGCTTCAACATTGTTTGCTTTGTTAACTGTGATTGGTGATACAGCAATAGCAAACGCTAATACTGTTGACAAAAGTGTCTTTGTTGATTTTTTCATCATTGTTCTCCTTTTAATAATACTTTTTTTGATTGAACTCTTTCAATTCTCCCTTGTAAAAAAAAGAACCGAATTTGAAAAAAACAGTAATATAAAAGCCTTTCGCTCTTAAAAACGTTTCAAATATCCGGTCCATTACAGATAATAACATAGGTTTTTTTAAAATTCAATCTTTTTTCACAATTTCGAAAAAGAGATTTCCATTTAAATGAAAATCTCTTCTTCAAATATGTTTATTAATTATATTTTGTTACTCACCACTTAGCACATATGTGCTTGAAGTGGGAGTCATCTCGCATCTGATATA
>JAILRH010000139.1 GCA_024698345.1 Lachnospiraceae bacterium
GGAATGCCGAACATAACACTCTTTCCCAACATGTCGTGCATCCCATCTTAAAAAAAACATCGTATGGGATGCCGTACATAACAATCTTACCCAAAATGTCGTGCATCCCATTTAGAAAAAACATCGTATGGGATGCCGTACATAACATTCTAACCCAAAATGTCGTGCATCCCAATTGGAAAAAACATCTTGCGGGATGCCGTACATAACTTTTCACCATAAATCACCTACATCCCTTTTCAAGAAAATCCTTCGTGGGATGCCGAACTGTTATTTCAAAATCCGTTTATATAATTGCTGTTCTTGTTATTTTTGAAATCTTCTTAAATACACATTTCAAAAAAACTATATAAACTTCTTAAATACACATTTCAAAAAAACTATATAATCTTCTGAAATACACATTTCAAAAACTATAAAAAACAAAAAGTGTGTTAGAAAATTTGGGAGTGTTAAGCCCAATATATAGGTCAAATAAGGAAGATTTTGCAATATATAGTGCATTTAGGACAAAGTGCAAAAAAATGTTTTCACAATGGATGTGTAATATTGATAATAAAATTGATTCATAATGTAAAAAAAATGTAAAAAATGTACAATGGAAACGCACGAAAAACGTTTTTGCTTATTGATAATAATGTAGCAATATGCTAAAATAAACGCAGAATAAACACTATGTGAATTCTATGTAGGTGAAAGAATTTTGCAAAATAAAAGGAGGAACAAGCAAAATGAGAAAATTTGCAAGCAGAGCAATGGCTTTAGGACTCTGTGTAACATTGGGAGCTTCTGCATTCGCTATGACAGGATGTAAGAAGTCTGAGAAGAAAGGCGAATCTGGATCAAGTAATGCACTTGAGGAGACAGGTCTTGATAAGAACGCCGAAGGTGATATTTCAATCATGCTTTGGGCTGGTGACAGTAACTACTATCAGGATCTCGGACACATGGATCTCTCAAAGGATGATCTTAAGTCACAGAACGTTGCAGCTGTATATGCAGTAGCAAAGAAGTTCAATGAGACATATCCAAACATCAAGATTAACCTTTGGGCTAAGACAGGTGATCCAAACCAGGTTAACACACCAACATGGGATCAGGAAATCGAAAACTTCAAGTCTTCATACGGAAAGTATGCTGATATTTGGGCTTCTACAGACGTAGTTGGAGATATCAAGAAAGGTATCGTAGCTGACTTGTCAGTATACAAGGACACAGGAGTATACAAATCTTACAACAAGACACTTATGGACTACTTAAACTACTACGGATTCCAGGCAGGACTTCCATCATACTCAATTCCTTGGGGCGTTTGGGTTAACAAGTCACTTGCTGAGGAGAACAATATCGAAGTTCCGGATCCAGATTGGGATATTGATGAATACACAGATTTTGCTACATCAGGCGATGGCAAGACATTCTGGGGTGCTATGAGCGTTCCAACAGCATTCATCGAAACCGGAACAAAAGATATCAACGCAAAGATCGCAGCTTCAGACAGCAAGTCTACAGAGTTTGTTGACCTTGCATCAGATGCAGTTCAGGATTTGATCGAGTATGTACCTGAATGGGCATCAGATTCAATCAACGCTCAGGCAGGACTTGGAAAGGTACCTGAAGATATCGTATCAGAGAGTGCTTCTTACGAATGGAACTACTTCTGTAACAACAGAATCTTATCATTAGACGGAAGCCCATGGCAGTTAACAGCTGCAGCTGATCCAAACGCTATCGGCGGTATCGGAACTGTTCAGGCATCAGATTGGGATATTTATCCTAGACCAAAGACAGACTACTGTGATAACACAGTTGGTATCGTAGTTGATCCAATTTGTCTTCACAATTATGCAGAAGATGATAAGAACTCAGAGTGGAGTGAAGAAGAAAAGAACAAATTGCTCATCACTTACACATTTGCAACATATTGGACAGCCAGCACAGAAGCTAAGCAGGCAATCGCTGACACAATGTACAAGAGTGGATCAACATACAAGAGCGCTATGAATGATTCATTCCCAGTAGTTAAAGCAGGTAAAGATTACGACGCTCAGATGGATATCTGGTACAGCATTGATGCTCATAAGAGATATGCAGACAAAGAAAAGATGCCTGGATTTGCTCAGGTAGTTAAGATCTTCGGTACAGAAGGTGCAACATGGGATTACTCAGATAAGTGCTTCCCATGTACAATCACAGAGAACGGAGAAACAACATCTTGCTTATTCGAGTGGAAGAACATGTGGAATGGTGATATCGCTGGTTCTTACCAGACAGAGCCTGACTGGGTAAGTAACGTTAAGAGTAGACTTGTAGATTGGAACAAGACAATCAACGGACGTTTCGTTACAGCTCAGGAACAGCTTAAGGAAGCATTGAAACAGTACTATGGATTTACAGATGATCAGTTCAAATAAGAATTGTGAATAAGACTTACAAATAAGACTTACAAATAAGACTTACAAATGACACTTAGATGAATGGTCAAAATAAATCAAATAAGTACAACTTTTAAATAATAACAATTGCGGAACTGGTTTTGCACAAAAACATAGTTCCGCTTTTGCGCAAAGGAAGGACAACAATGATGAAGAAAAAAGTTTTATTTATTTCTATACCGATAGTTATCATTGTTGCAGCAGTTTTAGTTTGGTTCTTTGCATTCAGATCAACCGGAGAATATATAAAGGATGTTGATAAAGCTGAGTTAGACAAGGCTTTCAACTTACTTGCCAATTCTTATCTTGATGATGGAGAGAGCCCTGAAGTTTACTATACAGACTTCATTGCTGCAAAAGGAGACAAGGTTGGAGAAGGTGAACAGGAAGTTAGTGTATCGGAGGGTGTGAACGCTCAGGATTTCTACGCTGACAATTCTGAAGAATTCAAAGATATCCCTGCATCTTTTACTGAGTACAGCAGTCAGGTAAAAGGACTTGGTTATCTCGATGACGCAGAATATGTTGTTAATGTTGACAAGGAAGGAATGTACTACCTCACATTAGATTACATTTCTATCACAAAAGGAATGTCAGATTACACAGCCAGCGTTTTGATAAACGGAGAATCACAGTTCCAGGAAGCAAAATCAGTTGTGTTCACAATGAAATGGACAGACACAAAAGATTTTACTACTGATAAGTATGGTGATGAAATGCCGCCTACTCAGACTAAGGTTGATGAGTGGGACAGATCACCAATTTACAATAATACATACGTATCAACAACTCCACTTTGCTTCTATTTAAATAAAGGTGAGAATGTTGTTACAATCAAGAATGAGTCATCAGCCGGATTAGTATTAGGTTCGATGACTATTAGTGCTGCTAAGGACAACACTCCTTCATACAAGGATTATGCAGCAAAACATTCAAGCGACAAGGTTGTATCTAAAGATGCCTACCAGTTAATCAATGCAATTGATTACACAAGAAAGAATTCTACACAGGCAATCTACGAATCAAAAGCAAATTCTGCACTTACACCATTCGACGTAGATGATGATAAATTAAACATTATGACATGGAACGAAGCAGGAACAGAACTTACATACAGTTTCGAAGCCAAGGAAACAGGTCTGTACAAACTTGCTTTGCACATGCAGAACAACAAAGATGAGTTCTCTTCTTTTGCGAAGATTAGTATTGACGGTGAAGTTCCATTTGCCGAACTTAACAACTTTGAGATCAAGTCTGATAAATCAGGTTGGCAGAATGTCAAAGTTGCTGACAAGGATGGCAATGATTATCTTATTTATATCGAAAAAGGTGATCACGAACTCACAATCAAGTCAGAAATCTCACCGGTTATGGAAGCATACAGATATGCGCTTCTTATTGAGCAGCACGTTACTCAGTTCCAGCTTGCAATCACAAAGATTACAGGTAAGGATGTAGATAGAGACAGAGCATGGAAGATGACAAAATATATTCCTGAGATCAAAGATTATCTTGAAGCATATCAGACACTCATTACTCATATGAGATTCTTACTTCAGGATTACTCTGAAGACGGTAACGAAGGAGCGATCCTTGCATACCTTGATCAGGCAGAATTATTCATCAGTAAGGATCTTGAATATCCGGATGAGATTGCTCTTTACACAGCCAACCTCACAGGAGCGGACAACTCTGTACTCACATCACTCAGTAACTTTACAACAGGACTTCTTGCTGACAAGTTGTCTCTGGATGCAATTTATGCATATGGAGATTCAAAGATTCCAAGAGCAAATCAGTCAGGAATTAAGAGCTTTGGAATTGGAGTAAAACAGTTAGTTAATACATTCGTTTCAAAGAAATATTCAAATGATATAACAAAAGAAGATGAAAAGACAGTAACAATTTGGATGAATAAGGCTGTTACATATGTTGACCTTATTCAGAAAATGGCGGATACTCAGTTTACTCCTGAGACAGGAATAAAGGTAAGAGTTACTCCAATGCCTGATGCAAACAAGATTTCAATGGCTGTTGCAGCAAACGAAACACCTGATCTCGCATTGGAACTTTCATCATTCATGCCATTTGACCTTGCCAGCCGTAATGCAATTTACAACATGGCAAACTTCGATGATTTCTGGCAGACTGCAACAAGATTCCCTTCAGGAAGTTTTGTTTCTTATGTATATAATGAAGGAGTATATGCTATTCCTGAAACAACAGATTTCAACGCTATTATATATAGAAAAGATATTTTTGACAGTTTGGGACTTGAAGTTCCTAACACATGGGATGATCTTGTTAAGATTCTTCCAACACTTCAGAGATACGGTATGAACTTCTACCACAATATCGGTGTAGCTGATGTAAGTTACAAGTGGTTCTACCAGACAACACCAATGCTTCTTCAGAATGGTGGAAAGTTATATGAAGACGACGGAACAAGAACAGCTATCGACAGTAAAGAGGCTGTAGCAGGAATCCAGAGACTCGGTGATTTGTTCACTAAGTACTCACTTCCTACATCAGTAGGTAGATTCTTCAACTCGTTTAGATATTCACAGCTTCCAATCGGTATTATCGGTATGGAAGATTATACACTTATCAAGAACGGTGCACCTGAGCTTAGCGGTCAGTGGGCAATCGCTCCATATATCGGAACAGAGCAGGCAGATGGTTCAATCAACAGAACATTCGTTGCAAATGGACAGGGTGCGGTTATGTTCAAAGAAAAAGGACAGGATCCAAAATCAGCGCCAACAGATAAGCAGAAAGATGCATGGGAATTCCTTAAATGGTGGACAAGTCAGGAAGTTCAGACAAACTACGCATACACACTTCGTTCAACATACGGAAAGAACTACTTCTGGCTTTCAGCTAACCTTGAAGCACTCAAGGATGTTCCTATGGATGAGGGTGACAAACAGATCGTTCTCGAACAGGTTAACTACGTAACTGACGTATCAAGAACACCTGGTCAGTACTTATTAGAGAGAACAATTTCTAACATATGGACAACAATGGTATTCGACGGAACACCTGCACAGGTAGCTGTAGACGAAGCTAAGTTGGAAGTAAACAGAGAAATTCAGAGAAAGATGACAGAATTAGGATTCTTCGATGCTGACGGAGAACAGATTAAAGATTATGTTATCAGAGGAAAAGATTGGATTCAGCAGAAACAAGATGAAGCAAGAGGGGAAGGAGGAATTGAATAATGGCAAGAAAGAAAAATATGCCAGAGGGCATAACTCCAAATGCCTCTCATAAGAGAATGGTAGATACAGACTGGTTTAGAGGACTCGTGTTGTTGCTTCCATATGCACTTATGTTTGCAACATTCATTCTCGCACCGGTTATGATTGCAGTAGGACTTTCATTTACTCACTTTGATGTTGTAAATGATCCTAAGTTTGCCGGACTTGAAAACTACCTCACACTTTTCACAGGTGACGTGGTATTTATGAAGTACGTTTTACCTAACACGGTAATGTACGCAATTATCGTTGGTATCGGAGGATACGTTTTATCCTTCCTTATGGCGTGGGTACTTGCGCAGGTTACACCTAGAGCAAGAACTCTTTACTCATTGGCAATGTACACACCTTCCATGACAGGTCAGTTGATGGTAACAATCATCTTCAAAGCTGCATTCAGTGGTGACCAGAATGGTATCGTAAACGCATGGTTATTGCAGCTTAGAGCTATTGACCAGCCTATACAGTGGCTCATTCAGCCTGAGCATTTCATGCAGATTATGATTATTGTATCATTGTGGTCTTCAATGGGTATCGGATTCCTTTCAATGCTTTCAGGTATCATGAATATTGATCAGGAATTATACGAAGCAGCTTACGTGGACGGACTTAGAAACAGAGCACAGGAGATTATCTACATTACAGTACCATCAATGAAACCACAGATGTTATTCGGTGCGGTTATGTCAATCGTAGGTGCTTTCAACATGGGTTGGATTGGTATATCACTTGCAGGTTCGAACCCAACACCGGAATATTCCGGACAGCTTATCGTTAACCACATTGATGACTACGGATATCTCAGATACGAGATGGGTTATGCAGCTGCAGTATCAGTTGTACTTCTCTGCCTCGTTTGGATTTGTAGCCAGGTAGCTAATAAGCTATTTACAGAAAAAGAAGAATTTTAGAAGGAGGGATAAAGAAACATGGCAAATTTTCAAGGTTCAAGAATTAACCCAACCAGATTTTCAAAAGGTCAAATAAAATTCCATGCTATAGCGTTACCGTTATCGATAGCGATGCTTATCCCTATCGTCTACATCATAAACCACGCGTTCAAACCGCTTGGAGAATTATTTGCATTCCCACCGGAAATATTTGTAAAGCATCCAACATTACAGAACTTCAGAGATCTGTTTAACCTGGGGGGTTCTACAGGTATTCCGATGTCCAGATACTTCTTTAACTCAATGATAGTATCTGTATTTACAGTTATTTTAAATGTTATTATCACAATTATGGCGGCTTATGTATTCTCAAAGAAGAAGTTTGCAATTAAGGGTGCTTTGTGGGGAATGAACCAGATGGCGTTGATGTTCGTTACAACAGCCGTTGGTGTTCCACGATTCATCGTTATTACAAAAATGGGATTAGTAAATACATGGTTTGCCCATATTTTACCGCTCCTTGCAATGCCGGTAGGATTGTTCCTTGTTAAGCAGTTCGTAGACGGTATTCCGGATGCTCTTATCGAAGCAGCCGTAATGGACGGAGCAGGAGAACTTACAATTATAGCTAAGGTAATAGTTCCACTTACAAAGCCTGCACTTGCAACATCTATCGTGCTTACATTCCAGGCAGTTTGGAACAACGTAGAAACATCAAACAACTTTATCACAGACGAGGCTATGAGAACATTCAACTACTTCGCATCTTCTATTGGAACAAATGCGGCTATGTCAGCGGCAGGTGTTACAGCAGCGATTGCGGTAATCGTTTTCATTCCGAACTTGATAATATTCATCTGTATGCAGTCTCAGGTTATGAATACTATGAGCCATTCAGGTATCAAGTAGGAGGTGCACTATTATTATGAAGAGATTTTTCAAACAAACAGTAATACTCATGCTTGTATTGTGTTTCACAATGTTACAGGCATTGTCAGTAAGTGCATCTCAGACAACAAGTTATACAAAGACACTTGATGATGATAATAATCTTGTAAGAACACAGGATGCATACTTACCTGACAGAACAATTACAAACCTTGGATTATCTACTCCTAGTGATATTTACGTAGATGATAATTCATTGATGTATATCGCAGATACAGATAATTCAAGAGTAGTTATTTACGATTTGAACACTGAAACAGTTGTTCAGGTAATCGGAAGAGATATCTGCGAGGGAATATCAACACCAAAGGGTGTATTCGTTGACCAGGAAGGCAATATCTTCATTGCTGATACAGGAGCTGCCACAGTATTTAAGGTTAGTCCTGATTACACAATGTTAGCAAAATTCGATAAGCCTGACACACCAATTTATTCAGATGCAAAATACGATCCTGCAAAAGTTGCAGTAGATGCAGGTGGAAGTATTTATATTGTGTGTGAAAGTAACAATACAGGTATTGTTCAGTTAGCGGGAACAGGCGAGTTCCTCGGATATTTCACATCAAACAAGACAGTACTTTCACCAAAGCAGGTATTCTTAAAACTCATCTACACAAAGGAACAGGAATTAAAGTCGGCTGCATTAAATGCAAACCCAACTACATTCTCAAATATTTTTGTAGATGATGAGGGTACAGTTTATACAACAAGTATGAACGGTACACAGTCACTTAGAATGGATCTTATCAAGAAACACAGTACAGACGGAAGTAACATGTACACAAAAGAGGGAAGACCGGGTGTTGTATCTACAGCGCATACAACTGATATCTTCGTAGATTCACAGGGAATCATCTACTCATCAGACGTTGACGGTTTCATCACTATCTACACATCATCAGGTGATTTGATTTTCCAGTTTGGTGCACAGAACAAGTACGGTACTGATATTTCAGGTTTGTTCACAAAATTGAACTCTGTAACTGTTGATAATCAGGGAGTAATTTGGACAGTCGACAGTGAAAAAGGTTATTTACAGTCATTTATACCAACAGATTACGCTACAACAATTTATACAGCACAGAATCTTTACGAGCATGGTCAGTACGAACAGTCACTCATCGAGTGGAACAAGGTATTGAGACTTAACCAGATGTCAGTGCTTGCACACAAAGGTGTTGGTAAGGCATATTACCAGGATGGTGAGTACGAGAAGGCAATGGAACACTTTGAAATTGCCGGAGACAGAGATCAGTACTCGAATGCATACTGGGAAGTAAGAAGAGATCAGATTGGAGACAACATCTCTAAAGTCTTTATCTTCTTATTAGTACTAATCGTACTCAGAATTGCATGGGCAATCGGAGACAGAAAGAAAGCGTTATCAAAGAAAAAACGTGATCTTGGCCAGAAACTTAAGAATGTACCTGTTCTTGGAGAACTTTGGTATTCATTCAGAACAGCAAGACATCCAATCGATAGATATTATGATATCCGAGTAGGTAAGAACGGTTCTCTTGTTGCTGCAACAATCATATATATTATTTTCTTTATTACATATATGATTTATCAGACAAGCAAAGGATTCGTTTACCAGAAAACAGATATTGAAGATATGGATATCAGTGCTATTGTAGTAGGTTTCTTTGCAATCCTTATATTGGCAATTATTTGTAACTGGCTTGTTACATCAATCAATGACGGTGACGGTACATTAAAACAGATTTATATGATTCCTGCATACGGACTTGTTCCTGCATGGATATCAATGATTGCAGTAATCGCATTCTCGTATGTACTTACAGCAAACGAAGCATTCCTTCTCACAGTTATGCTTGTGGTTGGTGTGGGCTGGACAATTGCAAATATATTCAATGGATTGTCTACAGTACATGACTATTCATTCGGACAGACAGTAGTTAGTATTATAATTACATTTTTATTCATGATTATTGCAGCAGTAGTTGTAGTAATAGTAATTATCATGTGGGATCAGTTATCTGATTTCTTAATCACAGCAGTTAAGGAGGTAATAAGAAATGTTACAGCGTAATAAAAAGAAAATAGCAGTATCAGTTGTAAGTCTCTTAGGCGTCCTTTCGTTGAGTGCTATTACAAGTGCTTCTTATATCAACACAAACAGAGATACAAGAAAGGCTCCTGAAGCTGCAGTATCAGATATGACAGTTCCAAACTCATTTGAAAAGATATATGAGTCAGATAAAGTGGAGTATTATTTCCGCGAATCAAGAGACGTATTTGCAATCAGAGATAAAGAGACAGGATATGTCTGGAAGACAGGAATTGACGCACCGTTTGCTGATCAGATAAAGAAAGCAAAAGAAGCAGTTGATGCAGGTGACGAAGACGAATTAAGCAGACTTGCAAAGAGATACAAATGTGAAGTGGAGGAGCTTAAAGAAATAGCGGAAACTCCTGTACAGAACAGTTTTACAAACACATATCTTGCTATGGCCAATTCATTAATTACAATTGAGTATTTTGATGGTACAGGCGAGCAGATGACAACAAAGAAGATTTCATCAGCAGCTGAAAAAGCAGATGATGGAAAGTCATCACTTAAGAAAGACGGCGCAGATAACAAGTGGAAACTTGAGTGTGAATTTTGCGTTGGTAAGATTCCGGCAAAAAATGATAAAGAGATGGATAAAGACAAGATGCTCAAGGTAGTCGTTCACATTACATTAGGGGATGACGGAAGCATCAATTATAAGATTCCATTCGAAGAGATAGAAGGTGAAGGCACAGATGTACTTTCAACTATCTCAATCACTCCATTCCTTGGAGCAAGCGGTGGTGAGTTATACTACTACAATGCTGAATCAGGAAAATGGGGAAGAACAGACGCAGAAGGAAATATCACAGATAAGACAGAGATTACACCGGGATACGTATTGGTACCTGACGGAAGCGGAAGCTTAATCAGATTTACAACAAATGCTGTTAAGTTTACAAGCTACGAAGGCGATGTGTACGGAACAGATCCTGCCGAGAATCCTAGATATTATGTTGAAACAGATGATGCAGTACCTATTGAGAGCCCGGTAATGCCGGTATTTGGTATTTCACAGGGTGATGGAACACAGTCAGCATTTGTTGCTTACGCCGACAAAGGTGATGAGTACATGAAGATAATGGCAGTTCCTGAAAGTGAGGCAAAGAACCAGGTAAGATTTACATATGCTTATCCTGAATTTCAGTATAACTTTGACTACTTTGAACTCGCTACTCAGGGTGGTGATACATTCAGAAAGACAAGAGAAAAACTCAATGACTTTGACATTGACATTACTTACGATTTCATCTTTGGTGATGGAAGCGATGGTTCGGCAAAGGCTGATTATACAGGTATGGCAATGAAGTACAGACAGCATCTTATTGATGAAGGCGTACTTACAAAGCAGGAATTTGGATATGAAGATATTCCTATCAGATTAGATTTCCTTATGTCTGAATCAAAGAAGGGTGTTGTCGGAACAACTCCTGTTATAATGACAACTACAAAAGATGTTGATAATATTCTTACAAATGTCATTAGTGGCGGAATCAAGAATATTAACTCAGGACTTATCGGATGGCAGAAAAACGGTGAAACACTTAGTAAGCCGTTCAAAGCAACATATTCATCTGAGATTGGAAAGAAGAAACAGTTCAAAGAACTTATTTCAAAATTCAATGATCAGGATGTGGAAGTTTCATTATCAAGAGACTTTGTAAACATCAACGAAAGTATGATTGATTTCTATAACAATGCTGCAAAGCACAACAATACACAGTATCTTGCGGTAAACAAGGAAGAAGTTATGCCGGAAAATGCACCTGTTAAATCTTTTGGATATGCACTTCCAAAGAAGACAGCAGAGTGGGTTGACAAGTTATACGACAAGGTTGGTGGATTCAGTAATGCATTTACATTTACAGGCATTTCTGACACATTGGTAAGCTCACACAACACACGTGGAAGAGAAACAACAGTTACTTCTGCAATCAAGTTGTATCAGAAAGCAATCGAAAAAGTTGAAAAAGATGGTAAGAAAATAAATATGGACAGTCCAAACGCATATCTTTGGAAATATACTGACAGATTCCTCAATTCACCAATTGGATCATCTCAGTACGTTTACGAGACAGATACAGTACCTTTCTTACAGATGGTATTGCATGGAACAATGGAAGTTTACGCTCCATATTCTAACTTCTCGTTCTATTCAACAGATGATATGTTAAGAATGATTGATTACAATATTTCACCATCATTTGTACTTACACAGCAGCCATCATACTTACTTGCTTCAACTACATCATGTGATTTTTACTCAACAGAGTACAGCCAGTATTCAGAACTTATTCAGTCTGTATACAATACTGTTAATGAGCAGTTGTCACAGGTAATCGGAATGGATTGGGTTGGAAGAGAAGTACTTGAAGATGGTATTATCAGAAACACATATACAGATGGAACAAATACAAAGTACATCGTTGTTAACTACTCAGATGATTCATACACATATGAGGACAGAATCGTTGTTGATGCAAACAGCGCAAAAGTTATTGAAGGAGGTGCAAACTAGTGGATGCAAAAGATTTAGAATTATTATCAACTCCTTCATCTGAAAAGAAAAAAGAAACTGAACCAAAGAAATATTCTTTCCTTATTGACGATACTGCAACAGATACTGCAGGAGTTATAATTGAGGATGATGTTCAGGAAACAGTTATCCCTGAGACACCTGTAAAAGAGGTTGTTTTAGATAACGAAGAAACAGTTGAAGAAATGATAGGAGCATTGGTTGATGATGCTGAAGAAGAAGTGGACGATAGCGAAGAAGTATCAGAAGCTGAAGATGAAGCAGTAGTCGATGAGCCTGTAGCAGCATTTACAGCAGAGCCGATAGCAGAGCCTGTAGTAGAGACACCGGTAGTTGAGCCAGTAGTAGAATCAGTAGTTGAGACACCGGTAGCAGAACCTGTAGTAGAAACACCATCGGTTGATTTCATTGAAACACCAATGGTAGAGCCTGAAATAGAACCAATTGCAGAGCCTGCGGTAGAGAAACCGGTTGTAGAACCAAAACAGCCTACTTCATTTATTGTAGATGATACAGTTGGAAAAGAACCTCCAAAGAAAAAGACAATGGAGGAGAGACTTGCATCAGTAATGTCAGATAACAACAAGGAAGAGGAAACTGTTCCTACAGGAAGCGCAGGAGCTTTAGCACCTTCATCTGCAGGAAAGTCATTCCTGGTTGATGATACAGCACCTTCAGTTAGCAAATCTGACAAAGAAAAGAATAAAGGCGGCTTATTTAAGAGTAACAAAAAGAAAGAGGAAAAGAAGGAAGATGAAAACAGTTATATGGTTAGATCTTTCGTTTCCGAAGCTGAAAAGCAGGACTCTGTAGATAAAGAAAAGTTCCAGAGAACTGAACAGCAACCAACGACAAAGGGGCGCAAGAAACTCAGAACATATCAGCAGAGACAGAATATTCTAGGTTATGTATTCATGACACCATGGATTATCGGTTTCCTTGCATTTACTCTATTCCCATTTGTTGCAACAATATTCCTTAGCTTTACACACGTAAAACATACTGTAAAGGGATATCAGTTTAAGGTAGTTGGACTTAGTAACTATATTACAGCTTTCACAGGTAGTGAGAAATTTACTCCTAACCTGGTACTGTATTTGAGAAGAATTGTTCCTTATACATTCATAGTTGTAGTATTGTCATTTATTATCGCATTCCTTTTGAACAAGATTTCAAAAGGAAAGGGAGTATTAAGAACTATTTACTTCCTTCCTGTAATCATTATGTCTGGTCCGGTAATGGCACAGATTAATTCGGTTAATGAGAATGCAAGTAAGGTTGCTGAGATGGCAGGTAGAAGTGTTGAGAGCACATACTCAAATCTCTTCATTATGAAGATTATTGACAGTTATTCACCTGCGTTGGCATCAGGACTTGGCGATGTATTTGATCAGTTATCATTAATACTTTGGTTTACAGGTATTCCAATCGTATTGTTTATCAATGCGTTACAGAAGATTAACGTAAGTATTTACGAAGCTGCTCAGATTGACTCAGCTAACTCATGGCAGATTATGTGGAAGATTACTATTCCGATGGTAAAATCAATTGGATTAATATGTACAGTATTTACTATTATTCAGTTAGGTATGTATGACACAATCAACCCTGTATATCCGCTTATTGTTAAGGCTACAGGTGATACAAGCGGTGGTCTTGGATATGCTGCAACATATGCATGGATTTACAGTTTAATCGTATTGTTGCTTATCGGATTTGTATTCTTAATATTCAGAGATAAAAAAGTTAAGGGAGGTGCTTAAAAAATGGCAGATACTAATATTAGAAGGTCGGCAAGAGCTGCATCTATGCGTAAAAAGTCTAAAAAAGGCATCAACCTTGCAAGGTTAAAGAAAATAAAAGGGCTTAAGGTATTCTCACAGTTCATGATTTACTTCTTACTTATCTGTGTTGGATTTGTTTACTTAAAGCCTATTATTGAGATGATCTCAAAATCATTAATGTCAGCACAGGATTTGGTTGACCCGTCTATCACATGGGTTCCAAAGACTTTGACAAAAGACAACATTGCTTCAGCAATGGAAACATTGAATATCAAGAAATCATTACCAACATCAATTTGGTTCTCAGCACTTTTGGCAGTATGTCAGACAGTAGTTGCATCAACAACAGGTTTTGCATTATCAAGATATAAGTTTGCCGGACGTACATTCTGGCTTGGAATGATTATCTTAGCATTTATTCTTCCGGTACCACTTTTGATGGTTCCAAGACTTATGCTCGTTAACGTATTCCAGGATGCAACAGGAACAGTAATCATGGGTACTATCTGGCCACAGGTTGCAATGGCAATTTTAGGACAGGGAACATACTCAACAATTTTGATTTTGATATTCTACAATTTCTTCAATATGATACCTACTTCATTGGACGAAGCTGCCATGATCGATGGTGCTTCAGCATTCAAAGTATTCTATCATGTTGCAATCAGATTATCACTCAGTACAATCCTTGTTGTATTCATGTTATCATTCGTATTTAACTGGAATGAAACATTTACAACAACAACTATCTTGAGTAGTGGTAATATGGAACTTATTCCTGTAAAGTTATCAACATTTGATAACGACGCAATTTCAGGTGAATCAACTTCGGTAAACGAAGCATATAAGATGGCTGCGACACTTATTTCTATCTTCCCATTACTGATTCTCTACGCACTTGTACAGAGACAGTTCATCGAAGGTATTGAGAACGCAGGTATTACAGGTGAATAATATGAAGAAAAAAGCCAAAACTTTATTAATTACAAGTGCGGCTGTAATAGCACTTACAGGATGCTCTACGGGAACATCTAAAAAGAGTGTAACTAATTCAAACGTGAACGTTGACGACTCTGCATTCAGGGTCGCCAACAAATCACCTGACGCATATGAAGATTATGGTGAGACAAAACCGGATGACTATTATATAAAGGCAACAGGTTTTGAATATGATTACGATAATTTGAAATATGATCTGGTATGGTCTGACGAGTTTGATTATGACGGCTTGCCGGACGAAAAAAAATGGACATATGATGTGGGAACCGGAAAATGGGGCTGGGGTAACAACGAGCTTCAGAGATATACGGATGATTCCAATGCCTGGGTAAAAGATGGTAATCTAACTATAGAACTCAGAAAAGAGAAAGATAGTGGCGGGCAGGATATATACACATCAGCAAGACTTAAAACTAAAGGCATAGGGGACTGGCTGTACGGTAAGTTTGAGATTAGGGCAAAATTACCAAAAGGAAAGGGAACCTGGCCTGCAATATGGATGCTGCCAAGTGATACCAGAGAGTATGGCGGATGGCCGGCATCCGGAGAAATAGACATAATGGAACATGTTGGATATCTTCAGGGAGTGGTACACTTCAATGCTCACAACAAGGATTTCAACGGTATGAACGGTATGAATAAGGGAAGAAGTAAGCCTATCAAGGGAGTGAGTGATGATTTTCACACCTACACACTTGAATGGCTTCCGGACAAACTTATTTACAGCGTTGACGGTGAGGAGACATTTACCTATGATCCACATGAGTATGTTGATGAGGTAAAGATGGATCAATGGCCATATGATAAGCCATTCCATTTACTTATCAATATAGCTTACGGCGGAAGCTGGGGCGGTGCGGCAGGAGTCGATGACTCGTGTCTACCACAGCAGATGCAGGTTGATTATGTCAGGGTATATCAAAGCGATGAAATATCAGCTTTGGCAAAATAGTAAAGGATAATAAAAAAAAGGAGGAATGACATGAATTCAATGAAAAAAGTAACTGCAACAGTTCTTGCAGCAACAATGGTAGTTGCAACAGCAGGCATTTGTGATGTTGAAAATGCATCAGCAGCAGTAAAAGTATTGAACGGAAAATCAAAGAAAATTACAGTCGGTGATACATTCAAGATTGTTCTAAAGGCAAATGGTGCTGTCAGCTACAAATCAAGCAGCAAGAAGGTTGCCAAAGTAACCAAGAAAGGTGTAGTTAAAGGTGTTAAACCCGGAAAAGCTACAATCACAATCAAAGGTGCATCAGGTAGTGCAAAAGTAAAAGTAACAGTTAATCCTTCAAAAGTAAAAGCAGTAAGTGCTGCAGCTGATGTTGATACGGTAAAGGTTACCTGGACAAAAGTAAAAAAAGCAGCAGGATATGAAGTATACGTTTCAACAAAGGCTAAGAGCGGATTCAAGAAAATAAAAACTGTTACATCTGGATCAAAGACAAGCGTAAATTTGACTGATCTTAAGTCAGGAACATACTACTTCAAGGTTAAAGCTTATGCAAAGGCAGGAAAGAAAAAATTAAAGAGCGAGTACTCAAAAGCAACAGAAGGTGTTAAGGTTTGGACACTTACATGGTCTGATGAATTCAACGGAAACTCACTTGATACTAACAACTGGACATTTGAAACAGGACAGACAGGCTGGGGTAATGGTGAATGGCAGAATTACACAGCTAGTGGAAACTATGAAGTTAAAGACGGAAGTCTTGTAATTATTCCAAGAATTAACTACAACAAAGCAACAAGAAAGTTTGATGCTAAGTCTGCAACTTCTACAAGAATTAAGACAAAGGGCAAAAAAGAATTCACATACGGTAAGATGGAGATTCGCGCAAAATCATCACAGGCTAACGGAACATGGTCTGCAGGATGGATGTTAGGAAATGATCTTGAAACAAATATCTGGCCAAAATGTGGTGAGATTGATATCATGGAAGGAATGAGCGGTGGAGTTCCACAGACAATCCACTGTGAATACTTCAACAACCAGCCTACAGCTCCTGGTGGAAACAAGAATTATGATACAGGACTTACACAGGCAAAAGCTGCAGAAGATTTCCACACATACACAGCATTATGGAATGAGACATCAATCGAGTTCTCGGTAGATGGTAAGCTTGTTGGATTATATGATCCTTCAAAATACAAAGAAGATATCAGACAGAAATGCTGGCCATTCAACCACGACTTCTTCTTTATCTTAAACTGTGCAATCGGTGGAAACGCATCATCAACACCGGATGATAAAAAACCTTACGATGCAACAGGATGGAAAGTAGTAAGTCAGAATGGAGATATCCAGACATTAGAAGACTACTTCTACATTGATTACGTAAGAGTATACCAGTAACAGATTTTGCTCTGCAAAATCCGGACTAAAGTTATTTAATTGCGAGAGCAGAGCTAAAAAAAAGAAATTAAAAAAATGGGAATCCTGTGTCCGTTATGAGGCACAGGAATTCCCGAATAATCGTTTTAATAGTAAACGGAGGATGTTGTATGGTTACAATTAAGGACGTTGCCAAAGAAGCGGGCGTTGCAATTTCCACTGTATCAAATGTATTTAACAACGCAGATATAGTTAGTGAAGAAACAAAGCAGAGAGTTTTGGCGGCTGTTGAAAAGTTGCATTACATACCAAACATGAATGCAAAATTATTAAAATCAAACAGAAAAAATACAATAGGCCTTTTTATCACAAGTTTACAGGGTGACTTCTATAAAGTACTTACACAGGCGATTCACATGCAGTGTAAACTCAACAACTACATGTTGAATATCTACATCAGCAACGACAATTCTCCGGATGAGATATATCGAATGATTATAGCATCAGGTGTTGCGGGAGCTATCATATATCAGGAAGATTTGACAGGCGATTACGTAAAGAGAATTGCCACTGTTAATATCCCAATGGTATTTCTTGACAGAGACTGCAAAGACAAGAATGTGTCAGGCGTATTGATGGATGACAAGTTAGGTGCGGTTATGGCCGTTGATTATCTTGTAAAACTTGGTCATAAGAGAATTGGTTATATGCACGGAAATAAAACATCAGACGATTCAAACCGTTATAAAGGTTTTGTTGAGGTAATGGAGAGAAATAACCTTCCAATTGACGAAGACCTTATACTTAGAGGATACTTTGAAGAGTCAATGGCATATAGCGAAATGAGAACAATGCTTTCGAAAGATATAGAGGTACCGGATGCAATGTTCTGTGCGAATGATGAAATGGCATGGGGATGTATTCAGGCGTTACAGGATGTCGGATACAGAGTGCCTGAAGACGTAAGTGTCATTGGATATGATGACAGTACAGTGAGCCCGTTCTACAGTATTCCGCTTACAACAGTTCACAGCCCTATTACAGAACTTGGTAGTGCAAGTGCAACAGAGTTGTTCAGACTGTTAAATGCTGAAGATGACAAGAGCGGTACAGTTACAAAACTGTCACCAAAGATGGTTTACAGACGTTCATGCGGCTCGAAAAACAGAGAAGAGTAGTAAAAATTAGAAAGATAAGAGGAACTATAATGAGCAATTACAGACTCGAAAACAAAACATTTGTAATAGATGATTATGACAAAATGCCTGCATTCTCAAGTTTCCTTCCGGGACTTGCCGGAGTAATGGGAATTCCTATCTGGGTATTCTACACAAACAGAGGACAGGGTATTAACAGTTTTGGTATTGGAAACAAAGGCAATGCCATAATGGAGTTTAACTCAGCAAATACAGCTTACGAGAACACAGCAATCAAGGGATTTAGAACATTCCTCAAGATTGATGGTGAGTATTACGAACCATTCTTCAAGGTTGAAAAAGAAGCAAAGCGTTCAATTCAGATGAACAAGAACAGCTTCAAGATTGTTGAAGAAAACTCAAAATACGGAATCAGAGTAACAGTTACTTACTTTGTACTTCCAAATGAGAGTATCGGTGCTTTAGTAAGAAATGTAAAGGTTGAGAGCATTGACGGCAATGCAAAGAACATCGAAGTAATCGACGGACTTCCAAAGATTATTCCTTCAGGAATTTCAAACGGTGAGTTCAAAGAGATGTCATTCCTTTTCAGAAGCTGGTCATACATCAAAAATATTGAAAATAAGATTCCGTACTATACACTTAGAGCATCTACAAAAGATTCAGCTGAGGTATCTGATGTTGAAGGTGGTTACTACTACCTCACAGTTAAGGATGGCCAGTTACAGGATGTTATCTATGATGTAGATACAATTTACGGATATGATTTATCACTTATGAACCCTGCAGTATTCTCTGAAGGTTCCCTTGATGATGTATTAGCAAAAGAGCAGTGCTTTGCAAACAAAGTACCTTGTGGTTTCACACCTTTCAAGGATACAATCGATGCAGGAAAAGCATTGGAATTTACAACATTAATCGGATATGCAGGTTCAGAAGAACAGATTAACACAAAGGCAAAAGATTTTGTTAAGCCTGGATATCTTGAAGGAAAGTTCACAGAGGCAGAGGAATTAGCAGAGTCATTTACAAGTGATGTTAAGACTCACACAGCTGCAGGAACATTCGATCAGTACATTGAGCAGTGTTACCTTGATAACTTCTTAAGAGGTGGATATCCATATGTACTTAACAAAGATGACAATAAGTCAGTAATCCATCTTTTCAGCCGTAAGCATGGAGACCCTGAGAGAGATTACAACTTCTTCTCAATCGCTGCTGAGTACTACTCACAGGGTAACGGTAACTTCCGTGACGTTTCACAGAACAGAAGAAATGATGTATTCTTCAACAAAGAAGTTGGCGATTTCAACGTAAAGACATTCTTCAGTCTCATTCAGGCTGACGGATACAATCCACTTGAGGTTCGTCCAAGTTTATTCAATGTTCAGGCTGGAAAAGAAGCTGATGTTCAGGCATATGTTGATGAGTGTATTAACGGAGATGATTCAGAAATTCAGAAGATCGTTTCAGGTAAGTTTACACCTGGACAGATTTCTAATACAATTGCAAGACTTGGCTTAGAACTCAAGATTGATGATCAGGAATTCATTGCAAACATCTTAAAGTCATGCGATCAGAATATTGAAGCAGGATTTGGTGAAGGATACTGGAGTGATCACTGGGATTACAATATGGATCTCGTAGATAATTACCTTAGCATCTTCCCGGATAAGCTTGAAGAGTTCTTATTTGAAGATAAGTCATACAAATTCTACGACAGTGTTGCTTATGTAGTACCTCGTGATGAGAAATACGTAATTAACAACAAGGGTGCTGTTCGTCAGTACGGAATGGATGTAGAAGATGAAGATAAACTTGCAAGAGAAGGATTTAACAAGTGGGCAACTAACTGGTTAAAGACAGCAGATGGAAATATCTATCAGACAAATCTTGCAGTTAAGATGATTATTTTAGCACTCAGCAAATTCGCTCAGTTAGACGTTGACGGTATGGGTGTTGAAATGGAAGGTGGAAAGCCGGGCTGGAACGATGCCATGAACGGACTTCCTGGATTATTCGGTTCAGGAACACCTGAGACATTCGAGTTAAAGAGATTAGTTAACTTTATCGTTAACAATTTCAAGGGCGAAGGCGATATTACAATGCCTGCTGAAATTGCTGACTATTTAGTAGCAGTTAAGGCAGAACTTGATAAATACAATGCAGGCAGTCTTAATGATTTCGAGTACTGGGATGCAGTAGCAACAGTAAGAGAAAACTACAGAGCACAGGTTAAGTTAAGCTTTACAGGTGCTGAAAAGACAATGACAAAGGCAGAGATTGCTACAATCTTTGCAGCATTTGAAGAAAAGATTGCTAAGGGAATTGACAAGGCAGTTGAACTTGGTGGAGGAATTGTTCCTACATACCTTACACACGAAGTTACAGATTTCGAGCCTGTAGTTGATGCACAGGGCAACCCTGTTAAGAGTCACTACGGACTTCAGAAAGCAAAAGTTAAAGGCTTCAAGACAGTTCCACTTCCTCCATTCCTTGAGGGACCTGCAAGAATGATCGGTTACACAGATGTTGATACAGCTAAGACAATCTACAAGAATGTTAAGGAAAGCGGTATTTACGATCAGAAACTTGGAATGTACAAGACATCTGCTTCTATTGAAGAATGTTCAATAGAAAACGGACGTTGCCGTGCATTTACACCGGGCTGGCAGGAGAGAGAAAACGTATTCCTTCACATGGAATACAAATACATCTTAGGAATTATCAAAGCAGGATTGTACGATGAGTATTATGAGACAATCACAAGAGCAATGATTCCATTCCTTGATCCAAACATGTATGGAAGAAGTATTTTAGAGAATTCTTCATTCCTTGCATCATCAGCAAATCCAAACCCTGATGTTCACGGACGTGGATTTATCGCAAGACTTTCTGGATCAACAACAGAGATGATCTCTATGTGGATTCAGATGTTCATGGGTGGAAAAGTATTTACATACGAAGATGGTGAGTTAGTTCTTAACTTCACACCAAAGATTGCTGATTGGTTATTCGATAACGGAGAGGCTTCATTCAGATTATTATCATGCTGTGATATTACATACATCAACAAGACAGGAAAGGCTACATTCGGTCCTGACGCTGCAGTAGTTGATAAGGTAGTAATCGGTGGCGAAACAGTATCTACAGAGAACAAGATTAAGGGTGCTCTTGCAGAGAAAGTTCGTAACGGTGAAGTTGATAAGATTGAAGTATACTTCAAGTAAGATTAATAAAGCGTTTGGTTAAATATAACCGAATTAAATTATATTTACCCCCTCCCGGGAAATGGGAGGGGGTAAATAATTTGAGTAGGGAAGCTGGTAGGACAACAGCACGATAAATAAATGAACTAAAGGAGAATGTATGTCGGAGATATTTGAATTAATATTTGAAGAATTAATAGGTGGGTTAATTGGGGGAATAATAAACAACAACAAGATTCCTAAAGTGATAAGATACATTTTAGTAGTTTTGCTTGTTGGGTTAATTACATTCCTGGCAATAAAAATAGTATTTTGGAGCGTAACAGTAATTGGCAAAATAATAGGAGTACTTTTGGGAATCTTTATACTAATTGCGGGAGTATCGTTATTGCTTAAGATATTTAGAGCGTAGAAAATGCTGCAGAAAATGAGTAAATTAATTTACCGGAAACAGGATATCAGTAGTAAAAATAAGAGAAGCCTTTGAATATAGATGGAGGTAGTTGATATTTACAATGGATTACTTTAAAACGAAAAGAACAATTGAGCATTTTTTTATAAAATTAGGAATGCTTCTTGTGATGTGTGTCTCAATCTACGGGATAAAATATGGACTGGAACAGCAGAAAATTTCTCCTTCAGATTCAATGACCTGGGACAAATTTTACGTAGTTTGCGGGATTCTTGGATTATTGTTTGGGTTTGTGACAATTATCAACACTACGAGTGGTAGTGACCACAGAAAATTGGAGGAGCAATTAGAAAAAAATGAAGTTGATTACGCAGATGTAAAGGCAGACCTTGATTGCGGTAAGCGTTATAAGAATATCGTAATAGGTGAAAAATATGCGATGGCTTACAGTATGGGAACTAAATTTATAAATGGTAATAATCTTGCCTGGGTTTATCCGAAGATAGAAGAAATAACTACAACAATATTTTTTATAATTCCGGTGAGCAGACAGAAAATGTATAGTATAGAGTGTTATACTTTTTTTAATGAGACAATAACAATTACTAATGGATTTAGCGAGAAAAAGTTTGAAGAGATAATGAATGAATTAGTTAAAATTGCGCCGGGAGTTTTATATGGTGAAAGCAAAGAGTGGACAAAAATGAGAAGAGATAATCCTGAAGAATTCTTAAACATGGCGCGACAGAGCAGGATAAGAGCAGAATCAAAGCAGATGAGTGAAAAATACATGGAAAGATATGGCTTTGTATCGGATTATAGTTATGATAAAAGATTTTATTAAGGAAAGATAGCGACTCCGGATATTAAGCTTGTTAAATAAGGCTGTTAGAATTAGTGAAAATAACAATAAATTTAGGAGGAAATAATAATGAATTTTATACCACAGGTTTTACCGGGCGTGAATGAAGGGATACTCAAATTGGCAATTCCCTTTACAATTGTAGTAGTGTTGTTGATTATTACAAATTATATAAGTATTACACAGATGCACAGAATGCCGAATGCTATATGCGTGGTTATGATAGTTTGTGCGTTGTGTACGTTAGTTACAAAGACAACTTTTTTAAGTGGTATTGATATGGCTATTGGTTTTGGAGTGAGTATTGTTGCTTCATTCGTCATAGCATCAATCTTTACTACCAGAGGAATAAAAACGCCGGGGCCGTTTTATAAATATTTCTCTGTGATGGGGTTGTTTTTGGGACTCTATAATGTAATTAATATAATTCTATTTATAACAATATATGCAACAAGATTGAATTTTTTAATTTCAAAAAGTTTGAATAATCCGGAGTTTGATACACCTGATAAGAACGAACCGATGGCACCTTATATGCTAATTACTACCATAATTACAATAGCACTGATTGTGTTAATACAGTTAAACATAATTCCACTTGCAGACAGTGTGGTAAATCTCTACCCGGTATTGTAAATTGAGGGTTTGAATATTTGGATGATAGAAGCATTGCGCTAACTAAGAAAAGTTGGTGTAGTGCTTTTTTTGTCGCGAAAGAAAGTGATTTTATATCCGAAGGATGAAAATTACAAAAGCTAAGCAGATCTGCGGATTCGAGCTGGCATTGGTGAAAGGCTGAATAGTTACTTTTTGTTTTCATGAAAATTAATATTTGGATTGACAAATATAATAAAAAATAATACTATTAATACAAAAATACAAACAATATGTGATAAAAATCACATAAAATGGGATGTTTGAGTTAAATATGATTGCAGAATATGTGATGTAAAATGGGAGGGTTATTTGATTATTAAGCATGAAGGAAAAGTGATTATAGGATTGAATTACAGAAAAATAGTCACGGATAGTGTTAGAAAATATTATAAATATATGATACAGCTATCCGAATTTTATAATAGTGAGAATATCCCCGCTCCTTTTATAATAAGCGAAGAAATTACCGAATACGGAGGAGGTAAGTTAGAAGCTGTAGATGTAATCAAAGCATTAAATGACTGTAGTACAAGCAAATCATTATACGACAATCAGTGTAAAGAAATATTAAACAACAAATATGTTTTGGCTTGGATTATGAAATCTGTGATTCCTGAGTATGAAGATGTCTCAATTGAGGAAATAAGTGGTAGATATATTGAGAGTGAAAGACAAATAGATAAATGGGTGTTGGACTATTCTCCAGGCAGTGTGATTACAGGTATGAATACAGAGAGTAACAGTTCATCCGATGGTAAGAGAACAATGGACATTGTATTTGGAGCCTATCTTACAAAAAAATATGGAAGAAAAAAGATAATTGTTGATATAGAGCCTCAGAGTAAATACTATCCCGGATATTCTCTGACAACAAGAGGTGTATATTACACTTCCAGAATGATATCAAGCCAGTATGGAAGAGAGTTTACAAAAGAGCAATATAATAATATTAAAAAAGTTTACTCCATCTGGATATGTACAGATCCGCCAAAAGCATATAGTAATTCAATATCGAAAATAGAGTTTTGTAAGAAGGATATTATTGGAAATATCATAGAAGCAAAAGAATCATATGATAAGATTTGCATAGTCAAGATATGTATTGGTGGAGAAAGATATAGTAATCAAAATAATTATACTGGAGTGATAAAACTGCTTGATGTGTTACTGGCATCCAAAAAAACGTCAGTCGAAAAAAGAAAAATATTAGAAGAAGAATATGGAATCCCGATAACAGATATGTTGGAAAGAGAGGTTGATAATATGTGTAACGTATCAGAAACAATTTATACACACGGAAAAGAAGACGGAATGTTGATAGGACAGCAGATAGGACAGCAGGATGGAATAGCAATGTTCGCTGAACTGGCACAGAGATTAAAAGATGATAACAGGGAAGAAGAACTAAATCTTGCCTTTAAAAATGAAGAAATAAGAAATGAATTGTTTGCTGAGTACGGAATTAGATAAAAACGTTTTTAAACTTGCTACATATATCCCCTTTTGATATGATTAATTTATATGATTTTTTCGGAAAAGGAGAAGAAGAATGAGCAGATTAAAATATTTGGATACAAAGGGTACTTTTTCCCTTGAGAACCCTGATTTGACTAGTTATTTGTATTTCCCACTTGCTAATGAGGCAGGTATGATGAGTGCTATTGCACCTGACCTTGGAGGAGATATAAAACTTGATCAAAATACGTTTTTACTTGAACCTGTAAGTTGTGACAATTTACATAACAACAAGTCAACAAGAAACTTCTGGGTATATGTAGACGGAAAGGGAGCATGGTCAGCAACAGGACGTTCAAGTGCACAGCAGGCAAAGCTTTTCTCTGATGATAAGGAAGAGGTAAAGCTGACAGCAGGTGTTATGTGGCACAGTGTTGAGCGTATATCAAAAGAGATGGGGCTCAAGAGTGTATGTACTTCTTTTGTACCATCTACAGAGGATAAGGTTGAACTTACAAAGTTTGAGATTACAAATGTGAGTGATGCTGCAATGGATATAACACCAACAGTTGCTATCCCATTATATGGACGTTCAGCAACAAACTTAAGAGATCACAGACATGTTACATCACTTCTTCACAGAACATATACAAAGAAGGATGGAATTGTTATCTTCCCTACTCTTACATTTGACGAGAGAGGACATAACAAGAACACTATCTATTATGGATGCTTTGCAAAAGAAGATGCAGGCAATATGATTAGTCCGTCAAGTTTCTGCCCTGTTACAGAGGAGTTCATCGGCGAGGGTGGTAATTTTGAGACACCATATTATGTAATGAAGAATCTTCCGCTTCCATATGGAGTAGGCGAGGAAGTAGACGGATACGAGACAGTAGCTGCCATGAGATTTGAGAAGGTAACACTGGCTCCGGGTCAGACAAAGACATATATCGTAGCACTTGGATATGGTACATCAGAAGCAGAGGTAGGAGGTCTCGCTGACAAGTATATTGACACAAAGACATTTGATGAATTAATAGAATCAACAAAGAATGAATGGCAGGACAAGATTAATATCAGATATTCATCAAAAGATACAGATTTTGATAACTGGATGCACTGGGTTAACTTCCAGCCAATGCTCAGAAGAATATACGGATGTTCATTCCTTCCACACCATGATTATGGAAAAGGCGGAAGAGGATGGAGAGATTTATGGCAGGATTGTCTTGCACTCCTCATTATGAATCCTGAAAATGTACGTGATATGCTTATCTCTAACTTCGGTGGAGTGAGATTTGACGGAACAAACGCTACAATCATTGGTTCAAAGCAGGGCGAGTTTATTGCCGACAGAAATAACATTACAAGAGTTTGGATGGATCACGGTGCGTGGCCATTCCTCACAACAGAACTCTACATCGAGCAGAGTGGTGATATCGAGTTCCTTATGGAAGAGAACACATACTTCAAGGATCCTCAGGTTTGCAGAGGCGAACAGAAGGATTGGGACTGGAACGACGAGCAGGGCAACAAGCAGCTTGATGCAGCAGGAAATGTATACTCAGGAACAGTTCTTGAGCATATGCTTATGCAGCACGTTGCTTCATTCTATGATGTTGGAGAGCACAATCACATGAGACTCAGAGGTGCTGACTGGAATGACGCTCTCGACATGGCAGACAAGAGAGGAGAGTCAGTTGCGTTCACATCTCTCTACGGAGGCAACATGGCAAACCTTGCAAGACTCATCAGAATCTACAAGGAGAAGACAGGCAATGCTACTGTTGCTCTTGCAAAGGAACTTCTCTTATTACTCAATGTTGACAAGACAGTTTATGACAGCATTGATGAGAAAAAAGCAGTTCTCGATACATATTGCCAGGCGGTTAAGCATCAGATTAGCGGAGAAAAGGTTAATGTTGACTGTGATGAACTCTGTGCAATCTTAGAAGGAATGTCAGCGTGGATAAAAGAACACATCCAGAATACAGAGTGGATTGAATCAAAAGAAGGAAACGCATGGTTCAACGGATACTATGATAATAGCGGAAGAAGAGTTGAGGGTGACTTTGAGAAGGGTGTCAGAATGATGCTCACAGGTCAGGTATTTACTGTAATGTCAAAGACTGCAACAGAGGAGCAGGTTAAGGACATCATCAAAGCAGCAGATGCATATCTTTTCGATGAGAAGATTGGTGGATACAGACTTAACACAGACTTCCACGAAGTAAAAGAAGACCTTGGACGTATGTTTGGATTTGCATACGGTCACAAGGAGAACGGAGCAGTTTTCTGTCACATGGCAACAATGTATGCAAATGCACTCTACCAGAGAGGATTTGCAAAAGAAGGATACAAGGTAATCAACACATTGTTCAAGCACTGCCATGACTATGATGCCAGCGCAATTTACCCTGGAGTACCTGAATATGTCAGCCAGAGAGGACGTGGAATGTACCATTACCTCACAGGTGCAGCCAGCTGGATGCTTCTCACAGTACTCACAGAGATGTACGGTGCAAAAGGTGATATGGGTGGACTTAAACTCGCACCTAAGCTTATTGCAGACCAGTTTGCAGACGGTAAGGCATCATTGCAGTTTGTATTCAGAGGTAAGAACCTCGTAATCACATACCTCAACGAAGAAGGACTTGAGGCAGGTGAATACAAAGTTACAGAAGTATACGTTGACGGTGTGAAGAATGAAGGCGGAGATGTAATCTCTAAAGAGGATATCGATAAGCTTTCCGCTGAGGGAACACACGAAATCAAAGTGGTACTTGCTTAATTCAAATAATTAATAATAGATTTGTAAGTTTGAAGAAATGAAAAATTCAGATTTTGAATGTGAGAAGTTATCATATGTTCAAACAACATAATAAATAGAAAAAAGATTTGCGGTTACGAAGTGACCGCAAATTCTTTAAATATAATGATAATGAATAAGGTCAAATATATACAACCAAATATTGAATCAAATATTATAGGTGTAATTAAAAAAATAAATTAACAGGGGATAAAAGGAAAGGAGAATAAAAATGTACGAATTAGAATGGGGCAGAGCAGTCTGCTATTCAGGTTACAGAGAAGGCCAGTCGCCACAGACAGGCACATTTCCAACAAAAGAACAGATAAAAGAAGATCTTGAGATTATCGCAAAGGATGGATTCAAGTACATCAGAATGTACGATGCATGTGAGTATCCAAGAATGGTATGCCAGGTTATCAGAGAGAATAATCTTCCAATCAAACTCATGCTTGGACCTGGTAATATCGCTGAAGTGGATACACCGGGTTGTCAGTGGAATCCTGCAGTATATACCGCAGAGGAAAAGGTTGAAAGAGCAGCGAGAAATGACAGAAAAATCGATGAACTTATCGATATAGCGAACGAGTACAGTGACGTGGTTTTCTGTGTTTCAGTTGGGAATGAAAACACACCTGACTGGGGAGAAAACACAGTACCTGTAGACAGACTTTGCGAATTTGCCAGAAGACTTCGTGAGGGAACAGGCAAGCCTGTAACATTTAACGAAGGAGCAAACGAGTGGCCAAAACTCAAGAAACTTGCAGATGAACTTGATTTTATATGTATTCATTCATATCCGTTATGGTACGGACTCACAATAGACGATGCTATAGAAGCAAATAAGAAAGACTATGCAAAGGTAAAGGAATGCTACCCTGACAAGCAGGTAATCTTTTCAGAGGTAGGCTGGACAACCAGCACACTTCCAAATGCAGGAATGGTAAATGATCAGCCTACAGTTGAGAATGCAATTAAGTACTACAAGGATTTCTGGGCATGGACAGATGCAGAGAAGATTACAGCGTTTATGTTTGAAATGTATGATGAGCCATGGAAGGGTGGAAACAATCCACAGGAATCAGAAAAGAACTGGGGAATCTACTACGTAGACAGAACACCAAAGTTTACAGTGTAGAATAAATAACATCATATTTGAAAAGACTCACGCTTTGGCATAAAAATGCCAAGCAGAGAGAAATAAAAAAAGACAGGAATCGGTGGTAAAACTATTTTTAATACCTGATGACTGTCTTTTTTTGTTGTTTTTTATATATGTATAATTATACAAAGAGATAATATGATAGAAATTACAACATTTTGCGAATGAAACTACAATTATATGCGATTTATGCAATTTTAAAAAGCAAATATATATTTTTTATGAATAAGTAATAATAGTTTTTGTGAATAATACAAAAGTGTTTTTATGCCAAAGCCAGATTGAATTGATTAGAGTAATGTGATAGAATGTGTTTATCATTGGTTAGCACGGAGAAAAAGAAAATTAATTAGAAAGTTTTCTATCAGTGAAAAGATTAGAACTATGCAAGATTAATTTAAATTAAATCAACCCCACAAAAAAGACGTTAGATTTAATTTCAAAGTGGCGAACTTAATGAAAAAGAGATTATTTCTATCAATGAAAGGAGAAGTTAAACATGAGATTTAACAGAACAATGAAAAAAGCAGTAGCGTATCTTTGTTCGGCAGCTTTAGTATTGACAGGAACTGCAGGATATAGTTTTAACAATCCGATTTTTGCTGAAGCATTAGAAGGATACACTTACACAGACAACAGCTGGCTTGAGTTTGATAAGACAGACGGAGCTACAGAAGGATTTTTAGGTCTTTACGCAGGAAAGTGGAGCGACGGACAACATGCAACAGTAGGTGCTGAGTTTGATAACGCTAATCCTTATACACTTCCTGTAGATGTAACAGATAATACAGCAAACGGAGATTGGTTAGTACAGGTATCATTCAAGGTTACAGGTCTTACAGCAGGTACTGCATACTTGATTAAGATTTCAGATGGTACAAATACTGTTTATGAAGAGGCAATCAATGCTACAGCTACTTCATTTTCAAAGATTGTAGATGTTAACAAAACACTTACAGTAGGACAGAAGACACTTACACTTACAGCAGAAGAAATTCAGAACCAGGGCGGTGAAGTTGAAGTTAAGGATATTACTATTACTCCTGACACAGCAAACATTGCAGCAAATTACAATATTTGGGCTAATTGGACAAACCCAGAAGGAACAACTAAGGCTTATGCTTACTTAGAGCAGGTTGACGAAGGACATTCAGCTGCATTACTTAACAATGCATGGATTTTCAATGAAGCTGCAGGACAGCCTATGACTTCTGTTGATAAGGTTGGTCAGACAAAAGATGGCTCAATCAAAGTTGTTATGGGTGGAACATACAAATTGATCGTTGAGGCATACAATGTATTCAATCAGAAGATTGGTTATGGTGAGAAAAATATTACAATTCCTAACCCTGACGTAATTGGCGGAGATGTTGTATTCACAAGCTCTTCTAGAGACTACGTTACAGTTGACGAAAACACATATTACGCATTATATGCTGACTGGGAAGCAGTTCCTGGAGCTTCAGGATACAAATCATACATCAATGAAGTTGCTGAAGGAAAAGACGCAAAGGCTTCTAACGGATGGATTTGGAATGATGTATCAGTAGCAGGATCTACAGACAAGAAAGTAGACACAGTTTGGACAACAAAAGATGGAAGCATCCTTATAGATGAAGATACAGCATATACACTTATTGTTATTGCATGTGACAATAATGGTGATGAAATTGGACGTGGTACTGTTGAGTTCCCAGCAAAAAATGGAGGAGAAGTAGAGTCAACAACACCAGCAGGAGAAGTAGAGTCAACAACACCGGCAGGTGAAGTAGAATCAACAACACCGGCAGTAGAACCAACAAACTGCGTAATTGAAAGTTGGGCAACAATTGGTGAGGATGGATGGACATATTTCATTAATTCATCAGCAACATCAGCAACTGTAGTTGGTGGAACAAGCTTTGAAGATGGTCCTTTATTCGATGTGGTAAAGAACAATTGGTGGGAATATGACTTCCAGCTTAAGTCACCACTTTACACAGTTGATAAGGCAGGAACATATACAATCACATTGACAAATATTGAGAGTGGAGATACAAGTCAGACATGGCTTGTAGTTGAAGATGAGAATGGTAATCCGCTTGCTCAGACAGAGCAGAAGCCGGTAGTGCCTGGTGGAGCAACTGATTATATAACTGAACTTGAATTAACAGCAGGAGCACAGATTAGATTAGTATACCTTCAGAACTACTGTGCAGGTGGAACAAAAAATATCTCTGCATCAGTTGAACTTCAGGGTAGCGAAGTAGAAACAACAACACCGGCAGAGGTAGTAGAGACAACAACACCATCAGAGGTAGTAGAAACAACAACACCTTCAGAGGTAGTAGAGACAACAACACCTTCAGAGGTAGTAGAAACAACAACACCATCAGAGGTAGTAGAAACAACAACACCATCAGAGGTGGTAGAGACAACAACACCGGCAGAGGTAGTAGAGACAACAACACCAGCTGGAGGAAATAATAATCCAACACAGGCACCTACAACACAGGCACCTACAACACAGGCACCTGCAACAACAGTAGCACCAACAACAGTAGCACCAACAACAACAGCTCCTGCAACAACAGCAGCAGTTAAGTTGGCAAAAGGTAAAATTGCAAAAGCTTCAAGAGCTAAGAATGGTAAGAAAGTAAAACTTACATTCAAGAAGATTAAAGGTGCAACATCATACGAAATCAAGATTTCTACATCAAAGAAATTCAAAAAAGGAACAAAGACATATACAACAAAGAAACTTAGTAAGACAATCAAGAAACTTGTTGCTTATAAGAAGTACTATGTAAAGGTTAGAGCAGTTGCGGTAGCAAAAGACGGAACAGTTACAAACGGTAAGTGGTCTAAGGTTAAGACAATTAAAGTAAAAAAATAATAGTTAATTTGTGTAACTAAAAAAAATAAAAGAAGGCAGAGTGTCATTTGGCAGTCTGTCTTTTTTTTGGTATAATAGAAAATGTAATGTATTTGCGGGAAGTGCATAGAACTTCGAAATATTGATAGGACAAGGTGCTTCGTGTAAAAAATTGCAAAAAAGAGAAGATTGAAAGGAGAAAAAATGAATATTACACAATCAATTAAAAAATCATTATCTGTTTTTGTAGCTATTGCATTAGTTTTGACAAGTATAGTTGTTTACAAATCAGATGAGGTAAAAGGGGCAGGGTATGCAGCACTTACTTATACCCAGGTAGGAACAAAGAATTATTATGTAGCAGCAGGCAATGATGATTTCCCATTCCAGACTGTTGCAGATCAGGGAGATAGAATCCAGATAATCCCTGATGTTTCAAAAGGAAAAAATCCTGTTTGGCCTGATTTTACAAAGGCTACACTCAATGGAAATGACTTTAATCAGATTCCGGGGGCAGGAATCTATATTAATTATTCTGATTTGATAATGGATGCTTATAATGTATATGAAGCAACAAGTGCTGTTGACAGTCACAAATTCCAGATAATTATCAAGGCCGGTAATCCTGAAGGTGGAGATACTCCGGGCGATGAGACGACAGGAAACAGTGGACAGGATCCAACAACAGAAGCTAAGCCAAGTGCTGTGGATATGGGAAGAGGATTCTCTGTATTACTTGATGAGAATTCAAAAGCAGTAAGTATACAGAAACCTGCGTTTGCTGAATATGAGGGAATATATCTTACAGTTCCTTCAGGAATCAGTAGCGTGTCAGTAAACGGAGTAACAGAAGGTGTGTGTGGAATTGATGGAGCAGGCGTTGTTGTTTACTTACAGGCACTTACAAAGAAGACAAACACAGTAGTTATTACTCATGCATTAGGAGTATGTAATATTACCGTTTACAATGAAAATGGAATTGAGGATGAGACAGAGTCTGAATCAGGCGAAGTAGAGTCAACAACACCGGCAGGAGAAGTAGAATCAACAACACCATCAGGTGAAGTAGAATCAACAACACCATCAGGTGAAGTAGAGTCAACAACACCGGCAGGAGAAGTAGAGTCAACAACACCAGCAAGTGAAGTAGAGTCAACAACACCAGCAGGAGAAGTAGAGTCAACAACACCGGCAAGTGAAGTAGAATCAACAACACCAGCAAAGGTAGTAGAGACAACAACACCAGCTGGAGAAAATAATAATCCAACACAGGCACCTACAACAGTAGCACCAACAACACAGGCACCTACAACACAGGCACCTACAACAACAGTAGCACCAACAACAGCAGCTCCAACAACAGCAGCTCCTACAACAACAGCAGCAGTTAAGTTGGCAAAAGGTAAAATTGCAAAAGCTTCAAGAGCTAAGAATGGTAAGAAAGTAAAGCTTACATTCAAGAAGATTAAAGGTGCAACATCATACGAAATCAAGATTTCTACATCAAAGAAATTCAAAAAAGGAACAAAGACATATACATCAAAGAAGCTTAGCAAGACAATCAAGAAACTTGTTGCAACTAAGAAGTACTATGTAAAGGTTAGAGCTGTTGCAACAGCAAAAGACGGAACAGTTACAAACGGTAAGTGGTCTAAGGTTAAGACAATTAAAGTAAAAAAATAATCATTTGAAAGTCTGACAATCAAAGGATTAGAATAATAATAAAAGGTATCATTTCATCTGCGGATGGAGCGATACCTTTTGTGGTTAGTTGATATGAAAAAAACTCCCCATTGCTAAGAAATAAAAAAATATGTAGAATAGAATAAGGTAAATAAAAAAGAACCGACAAAAGAATGCAAGAGGTGGATATGAGAAAAATGAATGGGAAAAAAATGAATGGAAAAAAACTGGTAGCAACAATGTTGATGTGTTCAGTGGCAGTGAATGTGATGACATTTAACACTGTAAATAGCATAAGCGCTGATGAAGATACTGTATTGACCAGTTCTGAAATAAAGATATTCGGATCTCAGATAAAGATGAGTACATCTACGACAACAGTGGACAGTATTACATATAGAATGATTGGAAAAGCACCAAAAGCCGGAGAACAGATTGAGGCAGATGGTAATACATACACAGTTGAGAGAGTGGGAATGATATACGTTCTTGACGACAACAAAACAGGAAAGGCTGCAAACACAGTGCTCGGTGATGAGTATACACTCCTTGATGAGACAAGCCTTACAGGTAGCGGCTCTGCTGAATACTTTGTAGGAAAATATAAGTACAAAGGAAAGAACAGAACATATGGATACCTTGCATCAGATCAGGGAATGGTTCCTGGTTTCAAGAGTCTGGATAAAGAAGACGGGGACAAAGACAATTTATGCTACTATGTCAGAACAATGACAAACATGGATGCAATCGCTGCCAACACAATGATTCATAGGCCTTTCGTACTGTGTACAGACGGAACAATCATCTACGGCGAAGCAATTGAGAAAGTCTCAGTTGCCGAAATCGCAAGGAGCGCATATATAAGCGGAAAGATTGGCGATAAAGTATCATTTAATTATTTGTATGATAACATTCTCCACACAGATTACATGCGAGAGTGCAATGAAAAGTACGGAAACAAGTGTTATCTTGAGAAGCCGGAAGAGTTCGGTTGGAGTCCAATCGTAAGCCCTGATGATTTGAAAAAGGAGTAATTATACAAAAATATAAAGAAGCAAATAAGTGTCATTATGTGTGGATAAACATATAATGACACTTATTTTATGTGGATAACTTAAAAATGTGAAAAAATAATGAATTATTATGTTGAAAAAACTTGTAAAATAGATTGTTAAATGATAGTATAGTGTTATGTACACTCACATAAACTATGCCCATTTATAGTATATGGGGCGTAAAAATTGCATTTTTATGCAATTTTTAGTGAGAAAAGATGAATGAAAGGAGTATTTAAAATGAAAAAAATGTATCAGTCACCAAGTATTAAATTAGTTGAATTTGATATGAAGGGAAAGATTATGACAGACGCAGGAGATGGGGATATCATTGATAACAGCACATTACATGATTGGACAGAAACTTCTGCTGATGATGGTGATATGCCATTTTAATTGTTTGGGACTTATTATATTCGATATTAATAGGGAATTGGAATTTGAAAGGAGAAAAACATGAGGAAAGAATTTAAGAAGGCAGTGGCTGTAGTTAGTGCCTTTGCTTTAGCATTTGCAGGTATTGCTTATTCGCCATCGACTGCGACTGCTGCAACAAGTGTTCAAGGAGATTTAGATGTAGGAAATTGGCATTTATATGCTGCTAACGGCTCTTGGGGTGGCGGCGGTGTCATGAATTATGATGGAGCAGGTACATCTATTGATGATATGGAGTTAGAGATTGTATCAGCTAGTGGAAATCCGGGAGAGTGGACACTCCAAGCACATTATAAGGGCGTGTTTGCTTCGCTTGAGGCAGGGAAAAAATATGATATGTCTGTTGATGTAAAGTCTTCAAATGCGGGAAAGATTTTCTTTAAAACACAGGATTCAACAACGTGGACAGAAGATATTTCAGCAGGTTCATATACTGTTACAAAGACATTTACACGTGCTACATCTGGTACAGTAGATAATTTGGTTATGGAATTGTCAGGATTACCAAATGGTACTGTGGTTTCGTTTGATAATTTTAGCGTAAGCGAACATGACAGTTCACAGGATCCTGAAACTCCTGAGTACACTAATATAGTAGAAACTTTAAAATGGCAAGGATGGTTTGAAGCTGAAGGTTGGGCAAGCTATTCAATTAGTGATACACATACAGGATATACATTGGAAAACAAAGGAATTGGTGCAAACTGGTATTCGATTCAGACAGCTTTAGATAATGTTCCTTTCAAAGGAAATAAGAATTATGTATGTAGATTTGATCTTACAACAAGTTCGCCAAAGAAGTTCAAGGTTGATAACAGAACTAATGATGCGGTTATCTTTACAGAGAGAGCCGGTGGAGAATGGAAAGATAATGGCGATGGTACTTATACATATACATATATTGGCGATTATGCTTCGGCAATTGAGTCGGATCTTAATGTTAGAGTATCACTAGGACATTTTGGTGATGATTCAGATTCGTTCCCAGCTAACGGAACAATTACAGCTACACTATCAAATTTTGTGATTATGACAGCTGAAAATTATGCGATTAATTATCCGGATGAACCTGTAGAGACAACAACACCAAATACACAGGTAGAGACAACAACACCGGAACCACAGCAGGTAGAAACAACTACAAGTGCTAGAACTTGGACGGCTGTTGATAATAGCAATAATAAGTTGTTTTATAACTCAGATAAATCAGAGGGGATTTCAGTTGTTAATGTTCAGAAGCCGGGTTTTGCAGCAGAGGATGGTATTTATATGACTCTTCCGTCAGGAATTAGTTCAGTATCAATAAATGGTAATACAACTGGATATGCAATTCAGGGTGCAGGTGTTGTTATATATGTTTCAGCACTTACAGAAGAAATAAATGAAATTTCTATTGAGTACGCTGAAGGAACAGGTTCTATTCTTATTAAAAACTTGGAACCATCGTCAGGAGAACAGCCAACAGAAGCTCCAACAGAAGCAGGAGAGAGGACATGGGTAGTTGTTGATAACAGTAATAATAAGTTGTTTTATAACTCAGATAAATCTTCTGCAGTTTCTGTTGTAAACGTACAGAAACCAGGTTTTGCAGATGAAGATGGTATTTATATGACACTTCCATCAGGAATTAGTTCGGTAACAGTAAATGGTAATACAACTGGATATGCAATTCAAGGTGCAGGTGTTGTAGTTTATATTTCATCATTTACACAGGAATTAAATACTGTTGTTATTGAATATGCTGACGGAACTGCAGAAATTATCATAAAGAATACAGAAGCAACTGCAGAAATCACAACATCTCCAGATGTTAAAGTTGACGGACTTCAGATGAATGTTGATACAACAGGAGTTTCTAAAAATTCTCCTTCATTCAGAGTTATTTTGAAATCACCAACAACAATTGATGAAAACTCAGTAGAAAGCTATGGTACATTATATGCATTAGCTTCAGAGTACGCAGGTGATGATAATGGATTTGTTAAAGGAAATACAGATGTAAAAGATCATACTGTTACAGCTACTGCAATGTGGGAAAAATCTGGTGATGCAAATCAGTACTTTACTTTAACATTTACAAATAATGGTATTACAGCAGCAGCTATGTCAGCTGAATACATGATTAGACCATACGCTGTACTTTCAAACGAAACAGTAGTATATGGAGAGATTACAACAGTTTCACCATTTGCAATTGCAAAGACTCTTTATGATGAAAAGATGATGTCAAATCAGGCTGATCATGAGTTCTTATATAACAATGTTCTTAATGTAGTTACAGTTGCAAATGACAAATTAGCAATTGCAACAGCAGCAAAGGATGTTTCAGATGCTGCTACAGGAAATGCAGTATACAAAGCACTTGGAGTATACAATAGAACATATCCAAGAACATCAGGACCAGATTTAGAATCATTTGGTGCAGATGTTGTTAGTGCGGCAGAAGCATACTACTATCCGGTAGTTGCTTACTAAAATTGTATTAGATACAAATAATAAATACTCTATTATATAAAAAAAGTGCGTCAGATAATTCTGGCGTGCTTTTTTTTGTGTACATGACAAACTAAATGAAAATAGGAATTGCAAGACGTAAAAATCGAGCAAAAGTAAGGCGATTCAATCATAAAAGAAGAAAAGCAAATGGCTTGATAACGTGTTTTACATGACTTATTTGCAGGATGAAGCTAATTAAGTGGCATTTTGGAGTTGAAAAAATTGAAAATGTAATAAAACAGTTTCAAAAAAAATACGGATAAGAAAATGATTGATAATATGTAAATAGAATGAATTTGAGAAAAACTCAAGAAATATAGTACGTTTGGAATTGATAAAAAATAAAGAAGAATTTTTCAGCGATAAAAGTGTTTTTATCGAATGGATTGTGAGAAAAAGTAACATTGAAATGAAAAAAAATAAGTGATAAGATAAAACTAAATTATAATCTTTTAATGGATTATTGTGGGGAAAATTGGAACGGAATATTAGGAAAGGAGTATTGAAATGAAAATGCATTATGAGACACCTAATATCAAACTGGTTAGCTTTGATAGTGTTGGAAGGATTATGACAGACGTTGGAGATGGAGACATTGTTGACAATGGTGGTTTACACGATTGGTCAGAACCGTCTTCTCAAGATACGGACTTAGTAATCTGACATATAACTGTTGTTTCAAGAAAAAAGGAAAGATATAAGAAAATTATAAGGAAAAAATAAGGAGGATTTTGCGATGAGGAAATCTATTAAGAAAATTGCTTCAGTTGCATTAAGTATGACATTAGTGGTTAGTTCTTTAACTATTAATACTTCTGCAGTTAACGCGGGTATTACTGATGATATCGCTGATGCAACAAAAAATATTGCTTTAGGTAAGTCTATACTATATTCACACATGCAGTCAGATGGAGCAGGTACAACTGCTGATAAGGTGACAGATGGTAGTTTGACAACAGCACATTTTGTAATAAATGATGCAAACGGCAACTGGGGAGGCGCAGGTGGACAGTCTTTTGTAACTATTGATTTGGGAGATTATTATGATGCATCAAGCATTGATGAGATTTTCATTGCCTATAAAGATGCTGCAGATAATGATACTGTTTTAAATCACAGTTATTATATTCAGTATTCTCAGGATGGATCTGATTTTAATACTGTTGTTGCAGAGAAAACAGTAACTGCATTTAATGATAATAACTCAACTACAGATGATGTTACAGGAAATACTGGGACAATAAGATTTGTTAAGATTGTTTATCCAACAACAGCTGCTTATGGTATGCAGTTAAGAGAAGTTGCTGTAATTGGACAGAATCCACAGACTGTATCTGTAACAAAGCCTGATGAACCTGCAGATTTTACAGCCGTATCAGAAGCTCTTGAAAGCTTCAAGATAAACATCACAGCCGGAGCAAATCAGGATGGATATACATATAATGTTTATGTTGGAAACCAGAAGGTTGGAGATGCTGTTTCAGCAGGTGTTGATTATACATATACAAATCAGCCTGTAGGAGACCAGACAATTAAGGTTACTTCTGTAAAGGATGGAATAGAGTCAGATGGTATTACAAAGACAGTTAAGATTCAGTCTATGGCAGATGGTGTAAAGACATCAGCAAACGTAGCTTATCAGAAAGATTATGTATTATCTTCAGGAGAATCTACAGAGGGTAACGGTAATTTAACAGATGGAGAATTTGATGCTTATTTAACATCTACAAAGGGTAATAATGTGGATAGTTACTATATTATCGATTTAGGTGCTGCATATAAAGCTAATACAATCGAGGATGTAGTTATTTGGTACAGATCTACTGTTGGTGGAACATTCCCTGAAGCAACAGATACAGTTATTCAATATTCAACAGATAATGCTACATATACAGAAGTTGCAAGATTGACTCAGGCTACATTTAATGCGACAGTAAAAAGAGCTTCAGCACCATTCTACTGTGATATTGATGTGAGTGGTGTTACAAGTGTTGAAGCTGTTCGATATATCAAGATTGATTATCCTACAGGTGTTGCATACGGCCCACAGGTAAATGAAATAGAAGTCTTAGATAGAGATGGTGATTTGGAAGAAGCAGGTGAGGCGGTAGTTGTAAATGAACCTGCAGCAGCAACAGCAGTTGGTGGAAACTCAAAAATCACAGGTACTATTACAGCCGGAGCAAATCAGGATGGATACACATACGTTGTGAAAGTTGACGGTGTTGTGGTAGCAACAGGTTTAGCAGCAGGAGAATATTCTGTAGGAAATATTGCAGCAGGTGAGCATACAGTAACAGTATTATCTTCGTTTGAAGGATATACTTCATCACCAATTACTGCAGGTACAGTTACTGTAGCAGAAAAACCTGATGATGAGAGTTTCACAGTAGCTAAGGATGACTGGGTTAGATTCAATACACCGGTAGGTGTTCATGGTCAGATTTTAGATAATGATGGAAATTGTGTTTATATTTCTAAAAATGCTATTAGTGGAGCAGATGCTTTCTTTAAGACAACTGATATCTACGGTTTGTATGATGATGCTTCAAATGTTCCGTATATTCCAGCAGTTGACGCTGGACGTACGATTACGGGAGCTACAATTTCATTTGCGGTTCTTGGTGCAAATAATGGAAATATGGCTTCAGTATGGATTAATGATACAAAGCTTGTAAGCGGAACAGAAGACGTATATTTTACAGGAGATCAGTTACATCTTTCTCAGAGATTGTTTGCACTTAATGGTACAGAAACAGAAAAAGTGACAATTGTTACAGTTAGAGGTAAAGTAGACAATACATTTGCAATTAAAGTTAAAAAACCTGAAACTCCGGAAGTTGAAGTTGCTGGATTCCAGATGAATACAAACGTTGAAGGGGTGGCTCAAAATTCACCATCATTTAGAGTTACTTCAACAGCTCCAAAGTCAGTTGACGGGGTTGCAGTTGCAACATATGGTACATTATATGGATTAGCTCTTGATTTTGAAAATGTTACAATTGATGAGAATAATTTTGTTATTGACGGTACAAACGTTCACAATCAGGTTGCAAACTTTGGACTGTATGATTTTGATGAAGATACTAAAGGATTTACTATTACATTTACAAATAATGGAGTTACAGCAGCAGCAATGTCAGCTGATTATGTGATTAGACCTTATATAATTCTTGCAGATAATACAGTAGTTTACGGTGACATTCAGAAAACAGCTATTTACGATGTTGCAGACTATTTATATAATAGTAACCTTGTAAACGATTCAGTAAAGACATACTTATATAACAATGTTCTTAATGTAGTTACAATTAGAGAAAATCTTTTAGATACAACTAAGATTATCGGAACTATGAAGGCAGAGTTAAATGTAACTTCTAAAGAGAGTGCTAATTATGCATTGCTTAATAATATCTACAAAGTATTAAATAGATATAATACTTTGTAT
>JAILRH010000173.1 GCA_024698345.1 Lachnospiraceae bacterium
TTGTTGTACTATTGATCAAGATGCGTTCTATTCAGCACGTACAATTGAAGACAAGAGTTTTGACGATATAGTCCCACTTTTAGATGGTGTTGAGATTAATGAAGTTGTAAATGGTGTTGGCGCTATTGTCAAGTTTGTAAAATCAACAATTCCAGGTATTGTTGTAGAAAAAACAAAGTCAAGAGCAACAATAGTTGTAAATGATGACAAGACCCTATCATTCTATGTATGTCCAAATCAGCCTGGATGTAGTATTGAAACATTAAAGATTGGTAATGAGCAGTATACTTATGATGAAAACGAAAAGAAATTAATTGGTAATTATGAAAATGTTGGAATTGTTCCTGAACTTAGACAGATTAACAGAAAAGTTATTTATACTAATCCTAATAATAACTCTAATGCATCAGTTACTGTACCTGTATTTGAGTTGAATTTATCGGGAGTGCATGAATTAAATGAAGTATCAGTTCAAGTTAGTTCAGTAATTAAGTTTACAAATTCTGTTTCAACCGGAAAACACGCAAACGTTAACTCAGATTATGTTATTGATGTAAAGGAAAATACTTGTACAGATATAAAGTTTGAAGGATTTATGGAAGACACTTTATATGTTGCAGGAAATGAAAGTAAAAAGTATACAATTGCTCCTGATTTTGTTGGAACACTATATGGTGAAAGAATCACTGATATTCCTGAGTGGAAAATTATAAACGGTGGAGACATTCTTTCAAATCCAAAAATGTCAGCTGATAAGATGTCTTATGAATTCAGTACTATTAGTGGCAAGTATGGTGAAGCCTTAGTAGAGTTATCAGCAGGAAGTGTTACGAAGAGATTTTACATTAAGTCATGTAGCCCTATAAATAACATTTCATTAGGCGGTTCCGTAAAGGATATGCCTATTAATTCTACTCAGACCATGAGTGGAACATTTACATTTGCAGGAAAGGAAAGTGATTACACAAAATATCCGGACACAATTATTGTAAAAGCCTCAAATGAATCTGTAATATCTATTTCAAATATTAAAATAGATAAAGTAAATATGAAATTTACATATGATGTATCTGCTTTAGATTATGGTTATTCTAATATTGAAATAAGAAGTGCTTCAGGTAAATTTATTGCTACACAAAGAATCAATGTTATTTCTTCAAATTTGAAAGTTTTATTATATGATGCCGATGGAAATTCAATCCATGATGGCGATGATATTTATATCAGAGGAACAAATGGTATAGTATTATCATATGACTTTACCGATGAAGTAAGTAAGAATGATATTAATATGGTTACTGATATAGGTAAAAAATTAAATGTTAAATCTGATACGACTCAAAAGAAAATATATCTTGAGGGACGAGAAGTTGAAAAAACTAATTTGACAATTTATCCTATTGATGGATCCGTTGACAATAATTCTATTAAGGTTACAGTGCATGTTGATGCCGATATACAGAAAATAGTTCTGAGATCTGCCAGCATAGAAGTTGGAAATACAAGAAATGTATTATCTTATATGTACAATGAATTTGGAGAAGATTATAGGTTGACAGGTGTTCGTTCATATGACGATTATGCATTGATTACTGACAATTATATAGAATTCAAATCAAGTAATGAAAGTTGTGTGACAGTAGATGATTGTGGTAATGTTACAGCGATTAAAGCACCTTCTGATGGAACAAAGGTTAGTATTACATGTACAGCTTACCACAATGGAAAGAAAGTGACATCAGCAACAACAAATGTATCGGTTGTTGGAGGAATTGTTGAAACTACTACACCTAATAATGAACAGCCAACAACTGCGCATGTAGAAAATCCAACAAATGGAAATGGTGGTGAATCTGCCGGTTCCGGAAATGGGGAAGAAAAAACATCTAAACAGTCTTCTGACAGTTCAAATAATAATGGAACTAATAACAATCAGCAGTCAGGAAATAACAATTCTGTAGGTGATAACAACAATAACAATAACAATAACATTAACAATAACAACAACAGTAATGATAACGGCAATAACAACAGTAATAACAATAGCAACAACGGTTCAGCCGTAAATAATGATTCTTCAAATAATCAGAATTCGCAGTCAGTAAATGTTCCTGCTACTAAGATTAAAAAAGCTTTAAGAGCTAAAAATAACAAACAGATTAAGGTTACTTACAAATCAGTTTCAGGAGCAAATTATTACGAAGTATCATATTCAACAAGTAAAAACTTCAAGAAGGGTACTAAGACTAAAAAATTCAAAAAGACAAGTGCAGTTCTTAAGAAACTGTCAAAGAAAAAATATTTTATCAGAGTAAGAGCAGTAAAACTTGTTAATGGACAAAAATATTTTTCAAAGTGGTCTTCTAAAAAGACAGTTAAAGTAAAAAAATAGTAATTAGTGCATCTCAAACGTTAGGCGGATGTTTGACGTTTTGAGGTGCATTTTATGTTGGAATTATTGACAAAAAATGCATATGTGATAAGATATTAACTAGTGTTGATTAAGATGAAAGGAGTACATATTATGAATAGAAGAGTATTTTCTGTACTCGTTGACAATACATCGGGTGTTCTCAACAGAGTTGCTGGTTTATTTAGCAGAAGAGGATATAATATTGACAGTCTTACGGTTGGGGTAACTGAGAATCCAAAATATTCACGTATGACTATAGTTGTTACAGGAGACGATGATATCTTAGAGCAGATTGAGAAGCAGATTGACAAGTTAGTAGACGTTGTCAGTGTGAAGGTTCTTGAAGACGGATCATCTGTTACAAGAGAGCTCATTCTAGCAAAGATTAAAACAACTCCTGAAAGAAGACAGCAGATTCTTGCTGTAACTGATATTTTCAGAGCAAAGATTGTTGATGTGTCAACTGACTCTATGATGGTTGAACTTACAGGAAATCAGAATAAACTTGATGCTTTCCTGAGTTTGCTTGATGAAGCTGAAGTTGAACTTGTTAGAACAGGTATTACAGGATTATCAAGAGGTTTTAATTAGTTTATATCTGTACAAGTGACAGAATATATATATTATTAATTTATGGAGGCAATTATTATGTCAGAAGCAAAGATTTATTATCAGGAAGATTGTAACTTATCACTTTTAGACGGTAAGACAATCGCAGTTATCGGATACGGTAGCCAGGGACATGCTCATGCATTAAATGCTAAAGAATCAGGATGTAATGTTATCATTGGTTTATATGAAGGAAGCAAGTCTTGGGCAAAGGCTGAAAAGCAGGGATTTGAAGTATATACAGCTGCAGAAGCTGCAAAGAAAGCAGATATCATCATGATTCTTATCAATGATGAATTACAGGCTGATATGTATAAGAAAGAAATCGAGCCAAACCTTGAGGCTGGTAACATGTTAATGTTCGCTCACGGTTTCAATATTCACTTTGGTTGTATTAAGCCACCAGCAGATGTTGACGTTACAATGATCGCTCCTAAGGGACCTGGACATACAGTTCGTTCTGAGTATCAGGCAGGAAAGGGTGTTCCTTGTTTAGTAGCTGTAGAGCAGGATGCAACAGGTAAGGCTTTAGATATGGCTTTAGCTTATGCTTTAGCAATCGGTGGAGCAAGAGCAGGTGTTCTTGAGACAACATTCAGAACAGAGACAGAGACAGACTTGTTCGGTGAGCAGGCAGTACTTTGTGGTGGTGTATGTGCGCTTATGCAGGCAGGTTTCGAAACATTAACAGAAGCTGGTTATGATCCAAGAAATGCATACTTTGAATGTATCCATGAGATGAAGCTTATCGTTGACTTGATTTACCAGTCAGGATTTGCTGGAATGAGATACTCTATTTCAAACACAGCAGAGTATGGTGATTACATCACAGGTCCTAAGATCATCACAGATGAGACAAAGAAAGCTATGAAGAAAGTTCTTGCTGATATTCAGGATGGAAGCTTTGCAAAAGAGTTCTTACTTGATATGTCACAGGGCGGACGTCAGGTTCACTTCAAAGCTATGAGAAAATTAGCTGCTGAACATCCATCAGAGAAGGTTGGAGAAGAAATCAGACAGCTTTATAGCTGGAATAACGAAGAAGATAAGTTCATCAACAACTAATAATTGGTATTTTGCCATTAAAACAGTTGTGAATTGAAGATATTTTCACAGATAAAAACAGTCAAATAAATATTTTAATTTATAATAAAAAATTGCGGAAACTAAGTATATATATTTAGTTTCCGCAATTCTTAATTTTGACGAAAAAAATTATAAAAAAATGTTTTAAAATAAGGCATTTTTGACAATCTGACAAAAATGAAAAAGTTGCCTTTTAGCACTTTTCAACAGGCATTTTTCATGTTATTTTATATTCATAATTAAATAGTTATTAATACCAAATGTTCTTTACTTTAGTTACCGGGTTTTGTTTACGAATTGCCAATAGTTTATCAGAGTGGATCGGAAATAGTCTTTGGAACTATTATAGTAAGAATACTACAGAATTTAGCTGGCTTCATTATATTATGAGCGGCATAGGAGTAATGGTGGATAGTTATTTTTACTTCAATGTGCGGCAATATTGAATGATACAGTGATGGTAGTAGGGAAGCCGATGGTAGAGTAATCAGAGGCATGAGAGAGATTTTATTCCCAATATATTTTGAAAAGAGGTTAAGTTGAACACTGTTAGGTAATCGGTAAAGAAGATAGGTATTTTGCATATGCACCTGCTGCTTCAAGTAAGTAGCAGGTGTTTTATGTATTATACAGGGCGAGCCGGGTAAAAATTTGTGAAAAGTTTTAAAAATAATGCAATAAATTGTAAAATACCTTCGTTTAATAATATGAAACAACAAATAAAGGAGAGTAAATATATTCATTCATTGACTAATTAACGGAATTATGAAGCTATATGGTATGATGTTTGATTCTTTCTTTTTTATCAGATATGTATTATAATTATATTTGCTTTGTGTCTATCTGTTGAGAGGCACATCGATACAATTATTATAAGGCACAAAATTTATTTTGAATTAAAAATAATTCTGGGATAGAAAAATAAAGGAATCAGATTATTATGGGAACAAAAGAAAAGAAAACACAAATTGACGAATCTTTGTTTCGTCGAATAGCAGATGGTGATAATGCTGCTTTTTCAGATTTATACTATGCCACATACAAGCAACTGTATGCATTTCTATTATCTCTGACAAAGAATAAGGAAGATGCTGAAGATTTACTTCAGAATACTTATATAAGGATTAGAAATGCGGCTCATTTATACAAGAAAAACGGGACTCCGATGGCTTGGATGTGTACAATCGCAAAGAATCAGTATCTTGATTTTGTAAGAAAATACGGAAAGTATCAGGGTGTAGATTTTGAACTGGTCGAAAATACAATTCCATTTTCAATGGTTACAAATGTCGAAAACCGAATGATAATTGAGCAGGCATTCAAGTATATTTCTGATGAGGAGAGAACTATTGTGGTGATGCACCTGGTAAATGGAATGAAGCACAGAGAAATATCAGATATTTTGGGACTTCCATTATCAACAGTGTTATCTAAATACAATAGATCATTAAAAAAGATGAAAGCAATAATAGAAGGATAGGAGGAATCTGTATGAATAAGAAAGATAAGATTAATAAGGGATTAAATGAAGCGTTCTCAGATATGGCTCCTGATATTTTGGATAAAATTTTAATGAGTGATATACAGCCGGTAGAAAGTCTTGAGAGTGACTTGAGAGATGAGCCTGTATTTGTTGAAAAAAGCAGTAAGAAACACGGATGGGTACCATCAATGGCTATGTCGGTTGCCAGTGCCTGTGCAGTTATGGTTATTGCTGTATTAGGGATACTTGTTATTCCTTTACATAATCAGGCTGTAAACACTGTTGCATGCAGCATTACATTTGATGTTAATCCAAGTATTAGTGTCGGATATAACAAAAAAGGTGATATTATTTCGATTAATGCTAACAATAAGGATGCTGAGAAAGTAGTTGATCATATCAATAATAAGATTGATAAAAAAATGAAGAATGATAAAAAGATTGACATGACTTTATCAGAAATTAAGAAGAATGGATATCTCAAAGAAAAGAGTTCAGTGGTGCTTGTGTCAGCCGATATTGACGAAAAGAATAGTGTTTCTGTTATTAATAATGTCAAGAGTGATATAAGTACTTATAGAAAAAAGAGTGACAGTCAGTTTACTGTTGTTTATCAGGAATACAAAAATGATGATAAAGTTAATGAGTTGGCTGAAAAGAAATGTATTTCAAAAGGAAAAGCTGCATACTGTATCAAAGTTTCAAAAAAAGTAAAAGAAAAACCTGCTGAAATTGCAGAACTGTCTGTAGGAAAAATAACAAAGAAATATGTACAGGCGCAGAAGAAGAACAAAGATGTTGATAAAAGTATTATCATCGATTCAATTGACAATGACAACGATGCAAAAGATTTTGATGAAGACGCAATTGTTGTTGATTTGAACGAAACTGAATCAGATAATTCAGAGGAAGCAACAGTAGAAAACGAAAATGAAAGTGGAGTTGATGCTGATGTTATCAATGAAGATGAAACAGACGAGTATTATGAATATGAATCTTCAAATAGCTTAGAAGAAGAATCCGGTGTTATGAATGATGACAAAGATTTAGAAAAATCTGAAGACAAATACAAAGAAGAAACGACTACAAAATCAGATAAAGATATCTTTGGAGAAAAGCCGGATGATGATAGCAGAAAAGGTGTTAAAGAAAAGAAAAATAACAAGAAATCAAAATTCACTGACGAGTTAAGTGATTTTTGATCCTTGTGTTATATCGTTGTCTCTGAAATATTTATTTAGAGAATTTAATACATGTTTTTTGTTGAGACTCCATAAAGGAGCAATAAGCAGATTTTTTGGACCATCACCGGTGATACGGTGAATGACAATATCTGTTGGAAGAAGTTCAATACAGTGGGCGACTATTTTTATATAGTCGTCCATTTTTAATGTTTTAAACTTATTATCGGCATAGTCTTTGGCAAGCTTTGTGTTTTTTAGAACATGGAGCAATTGCAATTTTATGCCGTTAATTGGAAGAGAAGATATGTGATTTATTGTATTAAATACATCTTTAGAAGTTTCTCCCGGTAACCCGATAATTACATGAACAACAACATTAATACCAATATTGTGAAGTCGAATGACAGCTGCTTCAAAACAATCTAAATCGTATCCTCTGTTTATATAAGAGGCTGTTTTTTCATTTGTGGTTTGAAGTCCAAGTTCCACAAAAACCGGTTTAATTTTATTTAACTCATCTAATAGGTTTAATACATCATCTCCAAGACAATCAGGACGAGTGGCAATAGAAATAGCAACAATATCTTTGTGACTAATTGCTTCAAAAAAAATTCGTCTTAAGTATTTTATAGGACCGTATGTGTTTGTATAGGCCTGAAAGTATGCTATGTATAAACCATCTTTGATTTTTCTTGATACTTTCCCCTTAGCTTCCTCTATCTGATCTGTTATTGAAAGCGTTGCACTGCTGGCAAAGTCACCTGAACCACCGGCAGAACAGAAAATACATCCGTCATAACTGAGAGTACCGTCCCTGTTTGGACAAGTAAGTCCGGCGTTTAGAGAAAGTTTGTATACTTTTGTTCCAAATCTGTTTTTTAAATAATTGTTTAGTGAGTTATAATACATAGTTACCTCTATATGAATCTAAAAAAACTAAATAAAAAAATGTAAACCATAAAATCTGAATGTTTAAAAAAGTAAAATCCGCAGATAAATCTGTAAAAAGTGAAAATTGAATGCAACACTTTGCGATTTATTATACACTATATAGGTGAAGATGTTAATTGCAATTACACTTTGGTATCGATACAACGTAGGAGAAGAAAAATGAATGTGAATTTAGATTTTATAAGCTGTGCAATGAATAACGATAAATACGCATTTGAGAAAGTTTATCAATCTATCTATACTGATCTGCTAAAAATGGCAATATATATACTTGGAAATTCAGATGAAGCAGAAGATGTGGTGAGTGATACGATAATGGATGCTTATACAGGAATTTCAAAACTTAAAGATGCAACCAAATTTGAATGTTGGATTCTTAGGATATTGTCAGTTAAATGTAAGAGGAAAATACGAGATAAATATCAAATGATAAATGTACATAATCCAAATGTGTCAAATATTGATGATATAAATATTGGCAGTTACAAAAGTGATATAGATAACAGGCTGGATATACATAATGCGATGATGAAACTTAAAAAGGAAGAAAGAATCATTGTCACATTATGTGTTGTTGAAGGCTATAAAAGTTCTGATGTATCTTTGATACTTGGAATAAATCAGTCGACTGTACGTTCAAAACTTAACAGGGCATTAGCAAAAATGCGAAAAACTTTGGAGGTATAATATGAAATTGAATTATGATGATATAGATGAAGAGAATAAAAAGATTGCAGAATTAATATTAAAGCACAGTGAAGAGTTTCAAGCTGATAAAGAAATTCCAAAGATTGAATTGAAGCAAAAGAGGAAAATATACAAAATTCCAACTGTTGCTGCCGCATGCGTGGTGTTATGTATAGTTCTTTTTGGTGTAGCAATTAATAATATGTCATTAGGGCGTAGTGAATCATCAAGAAGCACACAAATGAGTGAGGATAAAAATATTGATAACGAGAAAGAGATGTTTAATATTGCAGAACAGGAAGAAATACCTGATGAAGATGATTTGGACAGCATATATGACAATTTGGTTTCAAGTTCAAACATTGTTTTTGGTGATGCTTACAAAGATTGGAAAATTGAAAGCCAAGCGGTAATGACTGCAGATACTGCCACATATTCGGGTCCTAATTATGAGAAAAATGATTTTTCAGGAACAAATAATCAGACAGAAGGTGTTGAAGAAGGTGATATTGTAAAAACTGACGGTAAATATATTTATGTATTAGATGAATATAAGAAAAAAGTGTTTATCGCATCTGCAGATAAAGGAAATGTAGACATAGTATCAGAAATTGAATTTGAAAACGATAATATTTGTTATAATGAAATGTATGTTGATGATGATATATTGATTCTCGTAGGTGTACAGAATATGGAAGAGGATACATGTACATTTATTGGTTCTAATACGATTATTACTGTATTCAATATAAAGGAAAGAACAAAACCGGAACTTGTATCTAAACATACACAGGATGGTCATTATATTTCGTCACGAATTTATGATGGATTCTTGTATACAGTGTCACACAACGAATATTCACTGTTTGATAAAGAATACTGTATTCCAAAGGTTGATGAAATATATTGCGGGAAAAAAGATATTGTAATTCCACAGAATATCGAGGATAACTATTATACAGTTGTGACTTCAATCAAGATAAAGGATTCTGAAAATATTGTCGATAAGACTGCTATTTACGGATGTGGAAATGAAGTGTATATGAGCCACAATAGCTTATATGTCACAGGAAATAGTTATGAATACAATGATATAACAAACGAAGATAGTAAGAAAAGAGTGTCCCAAGATTACAATACGGACAGTGAAAACAAAGACAATATCAATGAAGATGAGGACATTAAAATAAGGAAAAGAGAAAAGAAATCCCTGCAGGAGATGTTTCCTGATTATGATATCAGTAAAATTTCTAAAAAAAGAAAATACAAAGATTCCCGTATGACAAGAGTATCAACTGTCAATAAATTAAATATTAATGCAGGCAAGATTGAAGCAAAATTGAGTGGAAAAACGCTGGGTTGGGTAGAAAATAACTTATGTATGGATGAAAAAGACGGCTATTTGAGAATGTTTACAAATAATGAGAGTGATTATGTAACAGTATGTTATGAAGATTATTATTATGATGGAAAAAGAATTGCAGGGAACAATTATATTTCAACACATATTTGGTATAGGCCTGATGAAGACGGAAATATGCATGGATTAACAGAGGAAAATATAATTTCCGTATTTAACAGTGATATGAAGAGAGTTGCAATGCTTGATGGAATTGCAGAAGACGAGGATATATACGCAGCAAGATTTATCGGAGACTATGGATATCTTGTTACATTCAGAAACACAGATCCTCTTTTTACAATTGATTTTACCGATAATGAGAATCCTAAAGTTATTGGCAAATTAAAGATGCCGGGATATTCAGATAATTTATTCCCATTTGGTAAAGGGCTGTTATTTGGAATAGGAGAGGAATCAGATAGAGTAAAACTTGACATGTATAAACTTGACCGCAACGTTGCAGACAGAGTTGCCTCTTTAAAACTAAAGCCTGATTATATGTTAAGTGATGCATGGGATTATAAATCAGTTCTTATTGACGCTGATAAAGGATATGTAGGATTTTCAGCGGATTCATTTACAGATTCCGGATATTCGACAAGCAGCTATCTTTTATACAGATATACAGGAAAAGGATTTGAGTTGCTTAATTCCGTAAAAGTTTCCTCTGTATATGAAAATATCAGAGGAATATATATAGGTGATTATTTATATGTTATATCATTTAATTATGGAATACAAAGTATTAAAATAGGCGATAAGTATTCTGAGGCGAAATATGTAACATTCTAATGATGAGTGTACAACTGTTCAGTTAATAAATGGGGACCGACATTTAGAAAATGTTTGGTCCCCGTTAATTTTTTTGACTTAAAATTGCCTGAAATAA
>JAILRH010000189.1 GCA_024698345.1 Lachnospiraceae bacterium
AGTCCATCGATGAAGCTGTTTTTACCATTATCATTGAATTTTGAACTAAAAGTAATTTCCACTTTGCTTGGGCGTTTAGATATTTTTTTTCCACAGCCTCGTGCAAAACGCTTCAAGAAACTATATAACACGGGCCTCTGCCCATACTGATCCTGATAACATAATAGTGAAAGCAGCAACTTTGTGTGGTCGTTTTCATTCATACACCACGACTCAAAAATATTGTATGCCCCTTTACGTCGTTTCTTTGCAACCACCTTACTCACTTTCTTCGCGATATCCACTATTGTTTTTGTATCCATTTTTCTGTATTTAATAATTTAATATATTATTCATAAAAAAGACTCTAAAGTATTCCATTCTTCCCCTGTCACGACTCGGCATAGACTAAACAAGTCTAAAAATCTAAAAGTTTCATTTGTTACTATTAGCGTTTCACAAAAGACATTTTAACCGAATTGTTAAATATCTATCTTAATTATGTATTCCGTTAAAGCCGCTGGCTGGATACTGTATGATTTCAGGTGTGTATCTATAATAATCTGATTCGTTATAGACGGCCTTATATATCTTCTGCAATTTATATGCGTAAGCACGTTTCAATTCAACGAATTTTTACAATAGGATGAATAGTTCCTTACTCCAGCCTTGCATAATGCATTTCTTATGGATCTTAGTAAAAACGAATTGGATCATCATCTGCCAATAATTGTCCAATACTGGGGGCAGAGGAAAAATCATCTGAGAGAGCAGCATTCAGCAATCCTTCAAACATGAGACTAGAGTTAGTTATCGTGCTCATGATATCGAGGAAGGACCAAGTACTATGAGGAAGACGCAGCACGATGAAGTCATGTGGATTGTTTTTATATTTCAACAGAAGTTCGTTCAATTCATCAAGTCCAAACGTTTTCTGGTCAACGAGTTTTTCGAAAGGAATTGTTTCAGACACGCTAAGAGTATTATCCAACGCGCATTTGCAATCATCGATTAATTCTCTGGCGTTGTCGTTTTCTGCCTTGGCCAATTTACTACATTGTTCTTCTATAACCTTCCAGATTTTTTCTGCAAAGGCATAAAGCGAGCGCAGTCTGATATAGTTCACGAAGTTGGTCTGGGCTTCTGCTCCCTTCAACTCTTCATGATTTCCCGGCAACAGCCTTTTAGCTTCAGACAACATATTTACTACTTTTTTCTGTAAATCGAGAAGATTGCTCGCCACCGCTTCTGCTCTGTTCCACAAATCAGATTGATATTCTTGCATCATTTCCCTACGTGTATAAGGATATTTAATAATTTTTGTTTTTGAATTGATTTTAAAACCCATAATTCTTTATTTTTGATGAGTTAATATAGTAACAATCGGAGAAAAATTCAAAAAACTGGGCATCTATTTTTGTATACTAATTTACCAATTCCCTTCGGGGAGGCTTTTTGGTACCACGTCAAATGCTTCAGTCATCAAGAATCTGGCCTATCCAGTCCCAATAGATATTCCCGTCTTGTCCAATTTTTATGAACATCTCTTCTTCGTTTATATCATCAGGTGTTACAGAAAAGAAAAGGTTACCATCCTTGTTCTGTCTGCAAAATTCAATGGTCCCATTTACATATTGTGAATATTTCTTAAGACCAGGGAGCTGTTCACGCAAGATGTCGATGAGCTCTTCCTCTGTGTAAGTGCTACCGTCAATTTCAAATGTCTGTTTCATAAATAAAAGCATAAATAAAAGATTAACTAGCCAATGCAAACAAAAACAATAGAATCAAAATAATCCAGACAACAACTCTCAAGCAAGAGCCCCACCCCTCAAGTAGGAATTCAAAGATGGCTCCGAGTCCCTTTAACACCCAGCCAAGAATGCCCCCACCAGTAAAGACGATGAGCACCAATACGATAAGACCTATAATTGTAAGTATCTCCATCTACACGTTTTTACTAAATCCCCAACCGGTTTTTGAAAACCAGTTGGGGACAAATCGGATAATTAGACTTTCTTAATATCCCACCATGCTTGTGAATAAGCATCCTGTGCCTGCTTGTTGAAGCCAGCGGCCTTGATGGCTGCCTGAATCTTGTCTGGGTCACAAGAACTCAATGGGGTTTCAACAGTGAGTGTTGTACCTTTTGGCATATCGCCAAACTTCTCTTTTGATGTGATCTTGAACTTTGTCATAACTCTTTTTGTTTTTAATTAATAACTATTTTTTGCGAATTCCTCCGCTGTAATCTCGTATATAGACATATCGGTCAGTATAAACCTCAATATCCTTTCCGTTACTTGCAAGTAGTAAGTCAAGTATATGATTGCCGTTGAAATCACAAACCCTACTCCAACTACTTGCCCCAATTGAGCAACGTTGCAATTCCTTATCGTTATTCGGATTGATGCGATAAAGGAATCCACCACTTTTTACTGTCTGTGCCATATTCTAAATAATTTTGTCAATTATCGATTGTTGAATTTTCATCGCTAATTCGTAACGTTTTTTCCATTGAACCACAATATCCTTTTGAGGATTATTATACCATTCTTTTCCTAATAATGATATTGATAGAGATGGCTTAGTTTTAGGCGAATTGATTTTCCAACCATCATGCTTTTCACATATTGCTTTGAATAATGGCAGCCAGTTCCCCACAAAATCTTCTTTGTTTGAGGTATTATTGATATTGCATAAAAACACCTTAAAGGTTCCGTTCTGAATCTGTATGTGAGATTCTACTGTATGGGTATTATCCTCCCAATAGTTCAGATAGTCTATTAGTGCCGTTCCGCGTGTTTCATTGATTGCAGTTTTGCCACACGGTTCAATATCCATCTGTTGGAGTATAATTCCAAGAAAGCATTTTTGGAAAATCGTTTCCAAATTGTTTTGTCCTATAAAATCTGCGAACTGACCTTTTGCCATTCCGAATTGCTTATCTTCTTTTCTTTTTAAACCGTCAGTAAATACGTTGGGATATGATTGTGAATTATTCAAAAAGTCAATCAGGGCTGTATTTAATGTTTTTATACAATCATGATATTCGTTGATGAAAATGCTGTCCTTTGCGTCTTCATTTGCATGGTTAAGAGCACTTTCAATATAACCTGCTAATTGTCCGTATGTAGTGCAATGCCATACGTCATTTTCGCATCGTGGTTTCTCCGAAATCAAAGATAGCAGACAATACCTTTTTCCACAACCGATTGCTATCTCTGTGAGAGTATTAACGTAATCGTCCAACTGCCTTTCACGTTGTGACGATTTGACTTTATTCTCAATAACCCAATATATCTTCCCCGTTTTTTCGTTTTCTGTTACTATCAATATGTCAAAATGATGGTTCTCAACACTTACATTGATTGTATTGAAAGTCGTTATTGACTCACCAAATATCTGACAAAGCAATTTAGATTTTTCCTTTTTGTCAAAAGCAATGCAGTTTTCAGATAGCATCCACCCAATAACGGCTGAATGCACCTTTTCCATATCTGCAAGTCCTATTGTTTGAAAAAAATTAAGTTTCATATAGATTCTGTTGTATGCACTATATTACCAATAATCAATTAACTACTATTTAAAATAATTTAAAATGTATGCTACAAATGCGAGAATGCCAAAAAATAGTAGCATTTTGAAAAAAATCACTAATTCTACTAATCCCGACCTTAATATATATGTAGAACCGAACACGTTCAGTTTTGCTAACTTCTTTATTTTGCAACCCTCAAAAGCATTTGCTGAAATAAAAACATTACTAGAAGGAATAAATATCTCTCTAAGTGATTTGCAATTCTTAAAAGCTTCTGATTCGATCTTTTTAAGGCCATCAGGGAGCTTTACGGAATTTAGGGAAGAACAATTTTCAAAAGTTGACTTTTCAATTTTTTTTATCTTTGAAGGGATTATTATTGACTTTAAGGATGAACAACCAGAAAATGCCGATTCTCCTATTGTGGTTACACTATCGGGGATTTCTATTGATTCCAAATGTATATATTCACAAAACTTGAAATCTTCTATTTCTTTTGTTCCTACAGGTATTTTTATAATCTTTATAGTGCTGATAGTATTTTGTTGGATATTCTTATTTTTCATATATTCCTTCTTCTTTCTCTTATCTTCTA
>JAILRH010000215.1 GCA_024698345.1 Lachnospiraceae bacterium
ATTTTCAACCATTAGAAACTTCCCATCTTTTATTATTATTGCTCCGACACGAATATTTAAAATTCCGTCTTGCATTTTTACACATAAATCCTGACTCATTTTTCCTCCTTTTTGTCTACTGCAAGCAAGACAACCGTCTCAACATGCACCGTCTGCATCAGTGCAACATACATTATCTATGTCGTTTGCTTCAAAAGAACAACTTTTAACATCATTCAGCAAGTTGTCACGACTGCTCATAGCCGTTCACCTCCTTGCTTTATTATATAACTTTCTTCATTCTATTTTTTGCATCTGTGATGCAGGCATTTTCCACGCCTTTAAGTACAAAGGTGATTTTATAAGAATCAACTGTTCCGTCCTCATTGTAACCACCAACGATTACTTTACTTACAATGCTTTCAAAAACAACTCTGTCAAACTCATCCAGAAAGTTTGCATCTTTAATCTTTTCGCGAATCTTTTTCATCCTGTCTTTTACATTATTCTGTGAAAGAACATCCTGCTCAAGTAATGCTTTTTCGCCCAATGCCCTATTAATTTTTACTTCAAGTTCATTATATTTATCATCATAAGCGTCTTTAGAAATTTTATCATCTAACAACATATCGGTCAATTTATTGCGTTTATTTTCAAGAGATGCAATCGTCTTCTCCACCTGCTTAAGTCTTGTTTCACTCTCATCAGTATTGATTGCCTCTTCAACTACCTTAAGGACGGATTCTAATACATCATCAAAGTTATCAGCCAGCAATGCCATTGCTTCCAAAAAAGCACCTTTTATTATCACTTCATCAATAGCTTTACTGTTGGGACAATTCTCTATCCCTTTATTAGTTGCCGTTCTGCATTTCCATACAGGCTTTGTTGTGCTTCGGGTCTGATTATGGGTACGTCTTGTAAGATTAGTTCCACAAAAACCGCATTCACACATACTGCTTAATGCATACTTTCTGATATATCTTCTTCTTGTACCTTCTTCTGCCATTGTGTTATCACGATATCTGCTCTTTAATATTTCCTGAGCTGCATCCCAGATTTCTTCTGAAACTATCGGCTCATGATGATTCTTTGTGTAATACTTGTTTGCCTCACCTCTGTTATCAAGACGTCTTTTTGAAATCGGATCAACAGTGTAAGTCTTTCCCATCATCAAATCACCTTTGTATTTTTCATTTTTCAAAATGCCTCTTACCCCACTGTCAGTCCATTTTACAATTCCCTTTTTATTTACTTTGCCCATTTCTGTAAGTTTCTTTGCAATCACATTTGCACCATAACCTGCAATGTACAAATCGTAAATGAGTCTGACAGTTTCTGCTTCCGCGGGATTTACAGAAATAGATTTGTCTTCCCTGTTGTAATCATACCCAAGACAGCCATTGAACCCCATCAGTTCACCTCTTGCCATCTTGTACTGGATTCCCATTTTTACATTCTGTGATAATGACTCCACTTCATTCTGCGCCAATGCTGAAAGAAGTGATAACTGCATTTCACTTTCCATTGTGGAAGTATCAATATTTTCTTTTTCAAAAATAACTGTAACTCCACTCTGCTTTAGCAATCTGGTATAGGTAAGTGTATCAACAAGATTTCTTGAAAATCTAGAAATTGATTTGGTAATGACAACATCTATCAATCCTGCTTCACAGTCGCTAATCATTTTTAAGAACTGATCTCTTTTGTCAGTCTTTGTACCAGTGATTGCTTCATCAGCATATATACCAACCATCACCCAATCTTTGTTCTTAGAAATCTTTTCCTGATAATACTGTTTTTGTGAGTTGAAACTTTGAATCTGTTCTTCTCCATCAGTGCTTACTCTCACATAAGCTGCAACTCGTTTTCTAGTAATCTTTACCGGTTTACCCTCTAGTCTACGGTCCCTTATCACGGGACCGTCATGTGCTTTAATAACCTGAACTTTGTTTTCTTCCATTGTAAATCCTCCTAACTTTTTTATTAAATGGTTTGTAATCAGCCACTCACACTCTTTATACATTAAAAACTAAATGTTAACGAATGTATGGCTTTTTGCTACTGATTATTATTCTCTTAGCCTTCATATATTCTTCCTCTGTTATCATTCCATTTCTATATATCCAGCCAAGAACAGCCAACTTCTTTGTTGTCATCATCCTTTCGACCTCCTAATCATTTATTATTTTGCTATTTCGGTATAGAACATACGTTCGTTTTGTGTTATACTCACCGTATATTTCTAAAACCGACTCGTACATGTACTTCTGTGAAACGACCTGTTTCCGCTGTCGCTTCATGGACATATACTAACGCAAAATTTGAGGATTAATAATTGACGAAGACTTAACCAAAAGTTGACATAGATTGGAGTAAACAAAATGAAAAACAGACTTACATTTTCAAATATAATTAATGTTTTATTAGACAATAAAAAGAAAACCTATACACAGTATCAGATGATTTCAGATATGTTTTCACTCTGTCTTAATGCTGATCACGAGAGAATGGATGCTGATGAGATAACTAACGAAGCCATCACTTACAGCCGCTGAGTTAGTGGTGCGCGTCCTATTCCTGTAGAAATAATAAAGACTTATGATGAAGATGATGAATGGGATGTGATGCAAAACGACTTTAGGGATTACATTATTCCTAATCTCATTAATGTATCTAATGCTAGACAACAGATAGAAGAGCTGATAAATGACAGTGTTGAGACTATCGGAGAGATCACTGCCAAAGAATTGCTTAATGAGCAGGATATTTCCATCTTTTTTGCTAATACAATACGCTATGCCCTTATGTCTAATCACGGCACCGGCAAACTGTATTCACCTGATTTATCTGACGTTATACTTGGCAACAGACTTCCATCTGTTACCAAGGAATTTATCGGAAGAAAAAATGAATTAAAAGAAATAGATAACTTACTAAAACAGAAATCTCATATATTTATTACCGGAATGGCAGGTATTGGTAAAAGCGAGCTTGCAAAGGCATATGCACATAGGGCTAAAAAGAAATATACAAATATCATTTATATCTACTATTCCGGGGATTTAAAGACTGATATTTCAAATCTGATATTTACAGGAGACCATGCGGATACAACTACAGAAGAACTGTTCTCATCTCACTACACCACACTTCAAAAGCTAAAGGAGGATTCTCTTATAATCATTGACAACTTTAATAAACTCCCCAAAGAAGAACCTCTTCTTCGAGACCTATTAAAATACGACTTTCATCTTATCATTACAAGCAGATGTAAGATTTCCGGATACAGCTCAATTGCGATAGGAACACTCGATAAAGAAAAGGAATTAAACAGTTTATTTCTCGCTCACAGTCCCTCTTCAAGAAAAGATGATGAAAATATAACAAAGATAATTGATACGCTTAAATGCCACACCCTGACTGTATGCCTTGCCGCAAAAACTATGCAGGCGAGTGGTATTTCATCAGAAGAACTACTGAATGAACTCATGCAGTCAGGCATCAGAAATAACACTAATGAAGTGGAGCTCTTCAAGGATGATGAGTTTGATTATTCAAGTATGATTGGACATTTGCAGAAACTTATGAGCCTTTCAAAACTTACAGATAAACAGATTGATATTTTAAGAAATCTTTGTCTTATGCCATCATCAGGAGTCCCAAAAGATGCTTTTAGAAAATGGCTAGAACTTGATAACCTAAACACAGCAAATGAACTAATCAGATATGGAATAGTAACAGAAGATACTGCTAACAACCTTATATCGCTCCATCAAATGATCATGGAAGTATCACTGGTTGATACTATGCCTACTGTATCATCATGCGAAAAACTGCTTAACCATCTACATTTCATATGTCTTGCAAGAGGACTTGATGTAGTAAGACCTGTAATGATTACAGACACCCTTACAAGCATAAATAACCGCATCATAATAGACGATAATGACTATTATCTGTCATTCCTCCAGGATATGTTCCCATACTTTGAAAAGTATGGATTAACAGATGTGCTACCTGATCTTATCAGTAGAATGGAAATATTAATGAACGAGAAAGAATCCAACATAACAGAGCTTGATAAGGCGTTGTTGTTGGATTACAAAGCGTGGCTGTTAATCTCCAAGAAGGAATACGATAATGCCATAAAGAAATATAACAAAGCAATTAGGCTTGTGGAAAACTACCATAGTCAAAATGAGGCATCTGCACGCTCAGCCAACCTACTTTCAAACGTACACAATAACTTATCCACAGCTTTAATGCTTAAAGGAAAAAAAGAAGATGCAACAAATGCTCTAAAAAAAGCCTTCTCAATTCGAAAAGACTTCTCATATCTTGGCACACTGGAGAATAACGATACTATCCAGCAGACATTTCATATGGTTAATCAGTTATTGTCATCAAGAGAGTTTGATACAGCTGAAAAAATACTGGCATTTAGCCTCGATATCATTACTCAATTTCTTGGATGCGATAATCTTGATTATGCAACAGGAATATTTTATAAAGGTATTATTTCACTCAACAAAAAAGACTACAAGAGTGCCAAGTCAGCCTTTGACACATCTCACAGTCTTTTTAAGAAATATCTTGGTGAGAATCATGAGTATACTATCTTTACAGAGAGGTATTTGACTTTACCTAATTAGTCTCTCTGGTCTATCTATAAAATCCTGAGGTTCAAACCCTTCTGGAAATTCACCCGGATTATAAAAACCAATTTCACCAAAATGGATCCATATGAGTTTAAGACCTTTACCGACATATTGCAACGCTACTCAGACTTCTGCAAGCCGGTGAAGGGAAAGGGGCGCAGGAAGAAGAAACAATAATCCTAAAACAACACAGATATGGTAGTGCCCACGCCAGATGCACTATCTACCTCTATTTTAGCATCATGAATTTCAACAATATGTTTTACAATTGCAAGTCCCAACCCGGTTCCTCCGGTAGCCTTCGAACGACTCTTATCCACCCTATAAAACCGCTCAAATATTCTTTGTTGCTCTGATGCAGGTATTCCAATA
>JAILRH010000222.1 GCA_024698345.1 Lachnospiraceae bacterium
GCCATAGCGTTCAAAACACTATAACAGCAGTTTTTAATAAATTAATTATTTGATTTTCAAAACAGTATTTTACTTTATTATTACATGAGTTTCATCAATAGGTGCATCAGCATTGTCTGCATTATACGCATCAATAATCAGCTTCTGCGTTGCAGAATCTTTAACATAAATTGTAGGCACTGATTCACCTTTCCAGTAATAAAACATGCGCTCCACTAAACATCCATCTAAGAATGTAGATGCTGATAAGTCAATTATTTTGACGTCACACTCCTCAAACATACCTCTTGCATCAGCTATTGTACCATTTATGATAGTTACAGAATTAATTACAGAGCCTTCAAAGTATCCCTTATAGTATGTCACTTGAACATTTTTATAATTAACGACAATATCATCAGTTTTTATATTGCAGCATGTCATATGAGAATTAGGAATTGATGTAGCTTCATTTGCCATTTTTTCCAATCCATAATTTATTATCTTGCTGTCAGTCAAACCGTAAAATGTGAGTCCTGTACTTTCTATCGAAGAAAAATCAAGCTGGTCAATATATTTCTTAGTGTCTTCAAAAGTACCACCTCGTGGAATACACATAGTGTCTTTACATCCTGATGTATTAAACGGTGTTTTGTTATTAATGTGTTCAACATATGAGGCATAGAAGAACTGTCCCACGTCCAAAACCTTCGAAGGATTGAATACAAATGACGCCGGAAGATTCAAATCGTTAATATCGCATCCTGAAAACATGCCATCAAAAAATTGAACATTACTTGTATCAAATGATTCAGGCAATGTAACTGAAATATGATGAGGATAATCTTCATCCAAAAAACCAAAATCCTCAAACATATCACTTAATATCGTAGCTTTTGAAATATCAAAGCTATCAGGAAGATAGAAATCTATGTTAGCATTATATATTCTGTAAGACCTTTTGAAAGTACCAATAAAATCCTTAACGTCTGACGTATCCAGATTTTCTATGTTGTATATTCCCATATGCTTAATTGCTGTTGAGTATCTGTCAAAATCCAAGAAACTATCAAACAGATGACTGCACATATTCGCCTTTACTTTGTTTTCAAATACAACACAAAAAAGGTGATTTTCCTTACCATTATCTCTCATACTTCTTTCAAATGTTTCATGAATTGATTCATAATATCCGATAATCGCATCATCTTTATTAGATTTGATAAAAAGACAGTATGCACCGTCACCCTTTTTATTGGCCTTCATGAGATAAACATCTCCTGTAATATCTGAGGTAAGTTTATCCAATCTGCTATATCCAACGTTACCAGTACTGTACGCTCCCAAATTAATGGTTTTAACATATTTGTAATCAGCTCTTGACGGAGCAGTTGTATTTTCCAATGCCAATCCTTTTATATTTACAATTACATCTTCATCATCACCTTCATAATCATAGTAATCGTCATCTGTGATATTGCCACTGTTTGTACCATTGTCGTTATTCTTCCCAGATGATGAATTGTTGTTAGCAGATGAGTTATTGCTGTTTGATGTTGTGCTAACAGCTTTGTTGTTTGATGAAGAAGCTGATGCAACCGTAACCTTACAAGTCAATTTCTTCGACGATACTTTTTTAGCACCTTTTTTCTTATATTTAACAGTAACATTAATTATTGTTGAACCTGCATTCTTAGCTGTTATTACACCCTTCTTAGAAACTGTAACAATACCCTTTTTCTTCACTGTGAATTTTTTGCTCTTAAGAGAATAACCCTTTTTAACTTTGATTTTAAGAGTTGTCTTACTCTTTGATGAATTGCCCAGAGATAAAGATACCTTTTTTGAACTTAATGAAATTACATTTGCTTTTTTTGCCTTCGCGCTTACATCTGCAGTTGCAACAGGTGAAGTGGCAACGACAGCAGTTGTAAGAACAACAGCCATGAGTCTTTGAATATTTTTCATGTCTCTCCTCCATTTTAAAAAATTTGTAAGTAATACGTCGCGATTATACCACGATGATAAAAATCTGGCAATGTTAACCTTCGTTTCCGTCTACCTTGTTTTCAAGCGATTTTAATGTTATAATTAACTAATTGTTTTCAAACGAAAAACACGTTGTGCGTTTTTGGAAGGGACGAATTACCATATGAAGAAAATATTGATAGCCTCCGGCTCAGCAATTGTTCTGTTTGTAACATCAGCAACAGTTTCAAGTTTGATTTTCGAACCAAATCCTGCAATCAGAAAGATTGAAGAACACGAAACACTAAATCAGGTTGTTATCGATACGGAATTACTTGCAAAAGTAAATGAACACATTATTGCAGCAATGGCTCCTGAAGAGGAAACTACTGAACCAAGGAAGCTTACTAAAATAGAAAAGTTTAGGGATAAAATAGCCAATACCGCCATCGCCGATTTGAGTGAAAGCGACAGTGACGCTCTCACTATTTTTAAAAAGGCCGACAAGAAATCCAAAATAAAAGGATATCTTGCTGATGGTGCTACTATGACAATCCTGGAACAGAACAAAGACTGGACCCATATCAAATCAGATAAGATAGAAGGATATGTCCGTACCAAATATGTAGTATCAGATAAGACTGTGGAAGATACAATTATTGACAACAGATTTGTCAGTGCAACCATTACGAAGGATTCTGTGTGTATCTTAAGCAAAAACAAGAAAAACAGTTCCGCCGTTGGAATGGGATACAAAGGTAAAGATTATCCGGTTCTTGGATTTAGCGACGATGACAAATACGCATATATTGAAAGAACCGAAACTATATCGGGTTGGATTCCTTTATCTGACATCAAATTGAATATCACAGCCCCACAGGCAATGACCAAGGATGAGTTTGATGATTATCAATACGAACTGGAATTAGAGGAACAAAAAGCACTCAACAGTTATCTTAATTTGAAGATTGGTTCTACCGGCAACAAATTACAGGATGCCATTATCAATCTTGTTTCTCACAATGAATCCGGCAATTACAAAGCAGCCAGAAATTCCATCACCTCAGGCGAAAAGACAATCACAGTCGGCGCATGGCAATGGTACGGTGAAAATGCTCATAACATCTTAAGACTCATATGTTCAGCCAACACAAAGAAGGCAAAAGAGATAATTGAAGATGCATTCACCGGAAACAAAGCCGAGGAAAAAGCAAACGCTTTGTACAAAGATATCATGGGCAGAGATAACTGGGAGAAATCCAAGAGAGAATTCAAGAAGAATGAATTGATTGCCATCAAAGAATTACTTGGAAGTGATCAGGGCGTTAAGATTCAAAACTCTAAGATTCAATCTGATATTCAGGCAAAAATGAGAGTTGCTACAAGCAGCTACAAATTAAATAACGATGCCATCGTGGCATATTTTTGTGATTTATTCTGGCAGAGTCCATCAAACGCAAGAGAGATTATAGACAAGTGTATTGATCACTACGGCAATGCCAAGAAGTTCTGCAAAGATGAAGATGGTCTTGCTTATCTTCACAAAGTTGCCATGAAACACTCAGTTATGAAAAAGTACTCTCGCAGAAGAAGATATACCTATGCGTTCTGTAAGAAACTTCAGTAATGAATATTGGCAGATGTAAATTTAATTAGATATAATTGTAAATAAGCATGGCTATAAATAAACATAGTTATAAATAAACATAGTTATAATTAACAATGGGATTGTTGAACCCCGACAACAATCCCATTTGTTTTTTTATCGCAAAATCTAATATCTTTTTTTACCTGTATACAATGAAAAGAATAATTACAACAGAAAGACTTACTGCTCCCGCAGGAGTAAAAACATATGAAAGCACTCTATGTACCTTTTCTTTCTTCTTTCTATCCTTAATCAATATCATATTTCACATTCTCTTTTTCTTTAGAATATACGTCAATACTGTTTAATACTGTACAACATAATAGCAGAACACTAACTAATTGTTTAAACATAAACCTTTTATTCATTTTCATTCTGCTTCTTTGGCACAAACATATTATAATGATCAATCAACATATTTGAAAATCTAGAAAACGGTTTTGTATTATCTTTCGACTTATATGGATTAACACAATAAACATATGGATTATCCTCTCCTAATAGTAAAAATCTATACGCTTCATAATATGTTGTG
>JAILRH010000233.1 GCA_024698345.1 Lachnospiraceae bacterium
GCAACAATATTTTATCAATTAATTCGACGCTTCTAACATTTATATCATTTTTTTCAACAACATATGTATTAGCAATTTTAGATAATCTTGAATATAATGAATTAATGATTTTTTTACTATTAAAATCAATTGCAAACGGATTAATGATACAATCCATTTGTTTTTCTATTCTAATTTCTTTCTCACTTGATAAGATAAAATCACCATCCTGACCATTTACCTGTGCCCAAATATTAGATATTATATCTTCCATTGCTTTTGGATTTTCTATTATCAAAACAGGTGTCATATTTTCTTTAAATTCAATAATCAAATTATACTTTGCGTTTACCAATTTCATAAATAGATAATCCTTTCATCCGAATCAACAACTTCATTCTGCTCTTCACCAACTATAAATTCCATCTTTGCAAATTGTTTTTCTGTTACCTTCATGACCTGAACTAATCCCTTAGGTGGTTTGTTCTTTTTCAAACCATCTACAACAGAATCTGCTGCACTTTGATTTTGAGCCAATTTGCAGTATACACTTTCTTGCATCATCAAAAATCCACTCTTTAGCAAATATTTTCTAAATTTCGTGTATTCAGTTCTATCTGATATTTTAACAACCGGTAAATCAAACAATACAATTACTCTCATAAATCTGTAACTCATATCTCACACATTATAATTTATAAAATTTAATTAAAGACACATCTTTATCATTCAAAGCTTCAAAGACACTTCTGCAATAAATATTAATCGCATTAGGAATATACTCTGCTCTTCCATCAATATAAACTTCTTGATTCATAATCTCGATTATTCTGTGTTTTTCTTCCGTTTCAAATATTTCAGGTTTCATATTATAAACAAACTCATCAATAATCGGTCTGAATGGTTCCATCAAATCCGATCCCAAATTGAACTGATTAAACATATTATCATGAAATATACCAATTTGAGTCACATAACCGTTCGCAACAATTTCACGATTAAAAGCAGATAATATTATACTATATCCGTAATTTAATGCTGCATTAATCGAGTTTTCATCTGTTCTGGTAAACTTCTTACCAAATAAAGCATTAAAATAAACTTTTGCGGCATGACCTTCTCTATTAGTCACATCTCCAAATTCAATTTCTGTAACATAACTTCTTAAAAGTTTGAATTCTTCTTTCTTAAATCTCTCTAGCAAGTCGGCCTGCTTATTTATTTTTTCTGATACTATCTCTGTCCACACAGATTCTTTATCATTTTTTGTCCACTCCATCTGCTTTCTAACTTTTTGACTTGTATCATGACTTCCATAATACGGTAACAATTCAGATGATGGATTTCTTTTTTCATCGCAAAATACAACCTTGATTTTATGCTTAACCAATTCACTAAGCAAATATGCCGTAACTGAAACAGCAGTACTTTCAACTATTAAAGTAGAAATTTCATTTAAATGTATCTTATGGGTTTCTTGTCCTCTAACAACAAGAAACCCCAACTGATAATCCAACTTTGAACTGTTTGAAACTACTACCGTTCGCCAACTCATACCGTCAACAGGTCTATTTCATTTGCAAAAAGACCTGTAACAGATTGATTGATAATTTTGAATTCTAATTTATCTGAAATCTTTTTGTTCAATCTCATATATCCAGTTTTTTTACTTCCTCCAATTTCACATAAATCAGCACCGTTATTTGACCCTGAAGATAATTTTAGTATTTGTAGCAAAACATAAACTTGTTTTTCTATCTCTAATTTTCCAAACTTTTCTCTTCCTTCCACCAACAATTTTCCTACACTATTTGGCATTAGAGCAAAAATATTATTATTGTGCTTGTTTACCAACTCATCATATAACTTTTCGTTCGACTTTTTTGACAGTTCTAATAATCTACTCTTTTCATTTTCTTCCTTATTTACTTTCGCCAACAATTTAATATACATCTCACTATCATATGACAATTTCATTTGAATTGCGTTACTTACTAATACTCTCTCATCTCCTCTTCCTGTAAGATACAGATAATAACCATCAACTTTAATCAATGAGTACATATTAATTCTAGCCATTCTAACCACAGGTTCAACATAACCCATTTTTTCTTTAAAATACTCTTCTATTTGAGCATTTGTTTTCAGCTTAGCCTTCATATAAATAGGCATTGCTTCAAGCGTTCTTATTCTTCTTCCTTTTTCCGTATGTTCAATCAACACAAAGTATGCTCCCTTAACCTTCTTAAAACCACCATACTTAGTTGTATCCGTAACTTTTATATTACTTTCTTTTACTGGAATGTATCCAACACCTTTTGCTTTTGCTGCTTCTTTGGCTGTGTATATTGTCTGATCTGCTATTCCTCCATGTTCCTCATAACTTCTTCTTGTCACCAAAGGTGTATTTTTTCGCATAACTTTTTTAACAATCTCAATACTCTCATTATTATCTGCTATCCAAGCAATCTCATCGCCTCGTCTGACGTTATAATCAAACACACGATAAAGGTTATAATTATTTTTCTTTTTGTCAGAATGCCATTCTTTTATGAAATTAATCGGATTAGATGTGAACTTGACATTGTATGTATTTCCAACGACTATGTTTAAATAAGCATCCTTTGCATGGTGCAAATCGTTGATTTCTCTACATTTTATGATTCCATATTTTTGTCTGAACTGGCTCACATTGCCAGCCTTCGAATATATAATCTTTGTGTTTTCAAATGATTTTTCAAACAACTGTGCAATTACCTTTGTACCCTGCCTTGTTTCAACTAACTGTCTGCTAATAAATGCAGCTCTCTCATCATCAGTAAAATCTGTATTTCTTGTAAGTCTGTTGAATTTTTCTGCAGTTATAAAATTACCGTCTTTAAGCATTTTCCAGAATGCATATCTTTCTGAACGTATTGATGCTTCAATTGGAAAAGCATCACTCTTGTGTGCATTATACGGCTTATATACGAGAACCAAATTATTTTCTATACTGTCATCTTTTACAAAATGTCTAGGATAAATGTGATCAATATCATATAAATTATCATTAAACAGGTCACTTAATTCTATATTCCTGCCCGAATACATACATTTTCCTTTCTGCGTATAATACAAATACAATTTCTTGCTTCTGAAAGTACTCTCATCTGTATTCTTAATTTGTTCCAGCCAATCTGTTTTCTCGTCTTTGCATTTTTTGTACAACTCTAAGAACTTAAGTTTTCTGCTATCTTTTCTTTCCTTAACAGTTTCATTTTCACGAGCCATTTCAACAAAAATCTTTTTAGGCTCACATCCCATAACATTACATATTTCTTTAAGTATCTTTATTGTCTGCCAAGTCATTCTTTTTACCGGTGCAGAAATATATAATTCCTCTAAATCTTCAAATTCAATTTCATTAAGAGTTTTTTCAATTAGCATTGATTTCTCATTAATTACGTCTCTGTACGTATATTTTTTACTCAATAACTCCATTAAATTTTTGTTATCATTCCACATTCTATGCATGATTGTTTGAACTTCGCCAGTTTCAACATCTGCACCTTCCAACATCAATAACTCTTTCGACAGTTTTCCCCAATCTTTAAACTTAATTCCGATTATTCTGTCTAATTGCTTATTTGAAAGATTGTCCTTGTATTTTTCTACTAATGTATCAGTAAGAAACTTTTTCGAATCACCATAAATAGTTGAGAGTCTGATAATATCTTCTACCATCTGTTTTTGACTATCCGACAAGTCATCGACAGCCAATATTTCACAAAACTTCTTATAATTGCTAAGCGTATTTGTAAAATCACCATCAATACCTTTTACTAAAGGTTCACTATTCTTTTCAATAATTGCATTTTCTTTCAAATACTTTATTAATGTTTTTTGCGTGACCTTTTTCCCTTTTTTAAACAAATCATTATATATACTCTGCTTAAGTTCTACACTTATCTCTTCACCATTAATTGTAAGATTATTTAATTCATTCAGAACCATAAACCTTTCATATAAAAGTGAATTTTTAGGCAACACCTGCTCTCCTGTAAGATAAGTGCAATGATTAACAAGCTGATTAATAAATTTCTCCGCAGTCTTCTTCTCATCTATCTTTTTTGAAAAATTCCAAGGATATACTTTTCCTTCTTCTTTCCTTATTACCCAACCATTACCTCTTTCATCTTTTACAAGTGGTCCAATGTAATATGGAATTTGAAACTTAAACAATTCAATTATCTTTTCCGAATTATTAATTCCGCTATCATCAACATTCTTTAGAAAATCAAGATACTCTTCTGCATTTTTTAAAATCACTTTTAATTCAGATAAATGTATCTGATTAGGAATTACTCCATTTGATGCTGTAAGTTGTTTAGGTAAAAATGTTTCCTTTTCTATCTCATCTAAAATCAGCTGTTTTTCCTCTGTATCGGGTAAATCTTTCAAGTCTTTTTTTATTGTTGCATATAAATCTACCCTCTTTTTACTTCCTCCCCTTCTCGTTTCTTCCTTTTTTGATTGCACAGAACCTACATAAGCGCTATAATTAGCCTCTCCCATAATCCTAAACATTTCATCATACTTTTCCGGTATATTCTCTTTATAATATTTTTTCAATAATGCTAAATCTTCTGCATGTTTATTGTATGATTCCACTCTTGCCTGTGACAAATATGAATATGTTTTATCCCCGCTCTTCATAATATTAACCAATACACCCCAATCATGAATCGCCTTCAAAACATATAATAATTCCAATGCTTCTTCTGAAACAGTTTTCTCTACCAACATAATTTTTTCATCATAATCACTATCTCTGAATGAAAATGATAATTTAAGAGAGTCCTCATCATACTGTTCATACTCAAACATAACTGGTATTTTTGCTTTTAAGCCACATATTACTTTAATCATCTCTTTAACTGTCTTGTTTTTTTCACCGAGTTTTTCTGTTATTGCCTCTGCTTTACTCTTATTTCCATATTTGCTATCAGCTAAGATTTCTTCTATAGCTCCAACAAAATCATCACCGTTTAACTCGATATTTGCATACCCCTTCAATTCTTCAACAAAAGAATTACATAAGTCAGTAACATCACCTAAACCATCACTGTCGATATTGGAATTTAGAAAATGGCCTCTGTGTTTAAACATATTTAATAATGCCAAATAAATCAGTCTGACATCATAAGGCGCGTTTTTATTTTCTATAAGTTCTTTTCTCAAATGAAAAATAGTCGGATACTGTTCGTAGTAATCTTTATCTGTATATCCACTATCGGCAAACAAAGCATATGGCTGCTTTACCGTCTTATCCCCCTGCATCAAAAAACTTTCTTCCAATCTCTGAAAGAATCCCGGATCAATCTTATTAATTTCATCCGCAAATATTTCTTTTAAATATCCAATTCTTGCTTTCTCTCTTTGTCTTCTTCTACGAGCTGTTCTAAAGCCTCTTCTTCCAGCAGATGTATCTGCTTCTGAGAACAACCTTACTCCCCACATATCTTTTCCTTTTGCTCTCAATAAGTTATAATGTGTGTCAGTTACTGCCCAGCCTACAGACGAAGTTCCCATATCCAATCCTAAATAATACTCTTTCATACCAAAACCTCCTTCTATTAATACCAATCTGGTTATTTCACAAATATTAATCGCTATTTCACAAATATTAATCGTTATTGACACAGCTATAAATAAATGATAAATTATGTATATAATTTACAAGGTGAGTTCAAATAAGAATTTATTCGACATCACTTTTATAGTCTGCATTGTGCAGAATAAAAAGGCATCTCTTGATGTCTTTTTTATTATATCAAAATATCTGTCCAAAAATGTGTACATATATTTTGATATAATATATTTTAATGTTTGTA
>JAILRH010000234.1 GCA_024698345.1 Lachnospiraceae bacterium
ATAAATAGATATGACAACATATAATGGAATTATTTATACACTATCAATAGTATTGGTATAAAATATGAGTTTTTCTGTAATAAGTTTTTTTAATAAATGTAGACAAAATCATTTAATACTTATACTATAAATGCATAATGTTCAATTGCTGAACTTAAAAAGAGGAAAAGATGAAAATATTTGTCACAGGAGCAAATGGCTATATAGGAACAGGTGTAGTAAAGGCATTGTTGGAATTAAAACAAGATGTTATTGCAACAGATTTCAATGTAGATGGAATCTGCTCTCATGCAAAAGCTATTGCGGGAAATATATTCGAAATAGAAAATCCTTATGAATATTATGGAATGCCTGATGTTGTGCTTCATCTCGCATGGCGTAATGGCTTTGTTCATAATGCAGAATCCCATTTAGGAGATTTAGCAAATCATTATACTTTTCTATCAAAACTGGCTGAGTCGGGTATAAAAAAAATAGTTGCACTTGGTTCTATGCATGAAATAGGATTTTGGGAAGGTCGTATAAAAGAAGATACCCCTTGTAATCCACTTTCACTTTATGGTATTTCTAAAAATGCTCTGCGTCAGTCACTTGAACTTCTCTGCAAGCAAAAGAATACACAATTCCAGTGGATTCGTGGATATTATATTGTGGGAAATTCTGAAAAGGGAGCATCGATTTTTTCTAAAATAACATCTGCAGAAAAGGAAGGCAGAAAAGAATTTCCGTTTACCACAGGAAAGAATCAGTATGATTTTATTGATTATGATGAATTCTGTTCACAAATTGCAAATGTGGTTGTAAACAATAGTGTTTTAGGAACGATAAACTGCTGCTCAGGTTATCCAGAATCACTTGCAAGCAGAGTAGAGCGTTTTATAAATGATAATAATTACAATATTAGACTGAACTATGGGGCATTCCCGGACAGACCGTATGACAGCCTCGCAGTTTGGGGTGACAATTCCAAAATACAACAGATCTTAAAAGAAAACAAGGAAGCAGGGTTATGTTAAAAAATATTCTTATTACAGGCGGAGCCGGTTTTATTGGCTCAAATATTGCATTAAAACTTGTCTCTCAAGGAAGAACTGTTACAGTTTTGGATAATCTTACAAAACAGATTCATGGAGAACAACCTGAAGAGTCTCAGCTTTATTGTTCAATAAAGGATAAGGTACATTTTATCAGAGGCTCAGTAACTGACCGTGTTGTTTTTAAAAAAGCTTTGGAAGGACAAGAAGCAGTGATACACCTTGCTGCGGAGACTGGAACTGGGCAGTCAATGTATGAGATTGAAAAATACTGCTCAACAAATATTGGAGGAACGGCTCTTCTTCTTGATATTCTTGCCAACAAAAAAACATCGGTTAAAAAAGTAATTGTGGCAGAAAGTCGCGCAATCTATGGCGAAGGAAAGTACGAATGTAATGATTGCGGTATTGTTTACCCGCTTGCCCGAACTGAAAAAGATATGCTTGCCGGAGATTTTAGAGTAAAGTGTCCAAATTGTAATAAACCAGTAAAACTTGTTGCTACAGATGAAGAATCAAAGTTGCATCCAACAAGTGTTTATGGCATTACAAAGCAAATGCAGGGACAGCTGGTTCACTGCGTGTGTCAGGCACTTGGTATTGCTTCTGTTTCCTTCCGCTATCAAAATGTATATGGACCGGGGCAGAGTCTTAAAAATCCATATACAGGTATACTCTCTATTTTTAGTAACAGTCTACGTCAGAATCACGACATAAATATCTTCGAAGACGGAACAGAAAGTCGTGATTTTGTCTATATTGATGATGTTGCTGACGCTACTATTCTTGCTATTGATAATAGAAAGTGCTCTGGACTTGCTTTCAATGTAGGAACAGGAACAAGCGTAGATGTGGTAACTGTTGCAAACAAACTAAAAGAATTTTACAAATCAAATAGTCAGATAAAAGTTAGTGGAAATTTCCGATTAGGAGACATTCGCCATAATTTTGCAGATATTACACTTGCGAAAAAAGTTCTTGGTTATGAACCTAAATATAATTTTGAAAGAGGACTTGCTAAATTCTGCGACTGGGTTTTAACTCAGCCTGTTGAGCAGGATAATTACAAAAAGTCATTGGATGAGATGAAGAAAAAAGGATTGTATAAATGAAAAAAATTGGAATTGTCACAGTATTATATAATAGTTCAGCTGTAATAAAAGAATTTTTTCAAACATTAGGTGAGCAAAATTACAAAAATATGATTCTTTATGTAGTTGATAATAATTCTACAGATGATTCATTACAGGTTTGTAAAGAGTATGAAAATTTTTTGCAAATTCCTGTAAAATATATAATAAATAATGAAAATTATGGGGTTGCAAAAGGAAATAATATAGGAATAAAAGAAGCATTTAATGATAATTGTGATTATATATTACTTTCTAATAACGATATAAAATTAT
>JAILRH010000005.1 GCA_024698345.1 Lachnospiraceae bacterium
CTTCTTTACATTATTTGCTCTTTCAACTCTTGTAAGAGCCTTCTTTCCATATGCCACATGGCAGATAAAATCAAAGTCATCTACATCATCCATATTTTGATCATGTTTAAGCATTTTCAAATCTATACCACGCTCTGCAAAAGTTTCTTCAATAACTTCTTTTTTGTCTTCTGCTTTCCATCTTCTGATAAACTCTGATAACGACGCATATTCGCCAATGATATTTGTCTTCGTGTAATCAATAATATCTTCCTGTCTTAGAAGTTTTCCATCAACATCATAAACAGAAACTGTTTTGTTTATGATTTTTACCCTACATCCGTCTTTATCAACGATTGGTTTTCCCAGCTTGTCCGTGTCAATTATTATCACATCATCCGGATCATCTGAATACAGAGTTCTATCATTTTCTTTTTGTTCGGCATGATGAAATCCTTCATCCTGTTCTATCGGTCCATCCCAATCCGGATCCGTAAACAATCTTGATACATTTCTAAAATCCATTACAACAAAATGAGTTTTTCCTTCTTTTTCCCTTATTCTGGTGCCACGTCCAATTATCTGCTTAAACGTTGTCATAGATTCAATGTTTTTATCAAGGACAATGAGCTTTGTCATCTTGCAGTCTGCTCCGGTTGATAATAATTCAGATGTTGTAGCTATAACCGGATATTGTGATGATACTGAAATAAAATAATCCAGTTTTGATTTTCCGTAAATATCACTTCCGGTAATACGAACAACATAATCAGGATTTTCTTTAACCATATCTGCATTCAGATTTGTCAAAGCAATTCTCATTAATTCTGCATGTTCTTCTGTAGCGCAGAAAACAATTGTCTTTTGCATTCTGTCCGTGCTCTTCAAATACGCAGTTATCTCATCTGCAACCTGATTAATTCTGTCCTCAATAATAATGTTATAGTCATAATCTTTATTGTTGTAGATTCTGTCTTCAATTTCATTCCCAGCAATATCTAACTGTCCTTTATGTGGTCTCCACCCCTCACCTATATTCGTTGTTATATTTATAACTTTGAAAGGTGCTAAAAATCCATCTTCAATTCCTTGTTTTAAACTGTATGTATATATCGGATCACCGAAATAATCAATATTTGATACTGTTGAACTTTCCTTCGGTGTTGCCGTCATACCGATTTGAGTTGCGGTATTAAAATATTCTAAAACTCTACGCCATCTGCTATCTTCTTTTGCAGAACCGCGGTGACATTCATCTACAATAATTAAATCAAAAAATTCCGGTGGAAAGAATCTAAAATGCTCCTCATCATTCTGTCCAACCATCTGATGATATAATGCGAAATTAATTTCATATGACATTATTTTCTTAATATCATCATGGGCAAAGTCTATTTTATGTATAGTCTTTTTTAGTGGTGAAAAATCCTGTTCAATGCTTTGATCTACTAAAATGTTTCTGTCTGCCAAATACAGAATTCTTTTCTTCAAACCGGCTTTCAATAATCTGTATACTATTTGAAATGCAGTATATGTTTTTCCCGTGCCTGTTGCCATTACAAGAAGCAGTCTGTCTTTACCATTAGCAATATTTTCAACCGTCCTGTTAACAGCATTTCTTTGATAATATCTCGGTGGAAATGTAGTCTGACTGGAATAAAACGGTTGCTCAATAATCTCTTTTTCTTTTTGACTTATTCCTTGTCCGTCATGTAACTCAAGATAATACCTTGCTATAAGTTCTTCTTGTGTAGGAAATTCATCTAATCCGATTTCTCTTTCTTTTCCGGTCAAAAAATCATGTTCAAAGAATCCGTCACCATTAGAACTGTACGCAAAAGGCAAGTCCATCATCATGGCATATGTCATAGCCTGCTGCAATCCATGAGACACTGAATGCTTATTGTCTTTAGCTTCCACTACAGCAATTGGCTTTCCGTCATTAAGATAAAGCATATAGTCTGCATATTTTGCTCTTCCTCTTGATACCATATTACCTTTAAGGTTGATTCTGCCGTCAGTAATCTTCGTTTCCATTGTAATATGATTGCTCCAACCTTTCTGTACAGAAGGCGTAATGTAATTTAATTTTATATCTTCTTCCGACATATTCTTTTTATCTAATATACTCATACAATGCCCTCCTTCTCATAATAAAAAATTATAGGAAGTTATATATCAAAAAAATAATTATATTCCCAATTTACAAACGTTATTTCATCAAACAACGAACACAATAATCTATGATAATTATACCACAAAACGACGTATTTGTGTGATTTTTCGCTACGCTCGCAAATGTATGAACTCAGAATATTCAAAAAACACCTTAACAATTTGTTTTAGAATAGATGATGCTTTTTAGCATTTTAATAAGGCGACAAAATTGCCGCCTTATTATTTCACTTTACATTATTTTGTTTTTTTCTTCTTTGCCTTCGACCAATCTGATTGATATATTTTTCCGTCCACTTTCTTATAAGTTCTTATTCTGACATAATACTTCTTTTTACTTTTCAATTTCTTTAATGTAATTGAAATGATTGAAGACTTTTTGATTTTTTTAGTTTTTGCATTTTTGAAGTTTTTCTTTAAAGAATACTGAACTTTATAACCGCTAACTCCTTTAACTTTTTTCCATGTTACCTTTAAAGCTTTTTTCTTCGAAATCATCTTTTTAATGATAGTTTTTTGAGGAATTGCCGTCTTTTCAGATAAACTTGTTGATTCTATCTGCTTTTCAAATAAACTTGTTGACTCTATCTGCTTTTTTGAAAAATCTGATATTATTTTATCATAAATTCCATCTTCATTTGCATCGGCTTTTACAACGATATCACCTTCAGAATTCTTTTCTATTTTGACTGCGCGACCATCACAATCTACTTCCATCTCATTTGTTTCACCACCATCTGTCAAAACTTCAATATTTAGTGAGTCGCATCCTTTTATTTCAACCGCCGAATTTACTTCGCTAGTTTCAATCTTTTTATCAGATGCTGTTCCTATTATTTTTATCACATCTTTATTTTCTTCTCTAAAAATGTCATATTCAATGTCAAACAAATCTCCTGTAGATATTTCTCCAATATTAACATAACTTTTGCCCTCATCAACCACTTTGACTGAAAGAGTTGCATTTGCAAGCAATGAAGTAGTTATCATTTTTCTTTCACTTGCAACTAAAATTCTGTTTGTATTATTCTCATTTTTAAAATTCAATTCTCCATTTTGTTTTACCCAATAATTTGAGAATTCATTCACATTTCCCTGTTCAGTCAACAACACCGACTCTGTTTTAATAGGCAAAATGTCTTCGCCACTAATTGTATTATCAATTAATTTGTGTTCGTATCCTTCGCTTGTAATCATTGATGCATGATTGTCTTTAACTGATATTAACATTTTATAATTTGATAATTCTGTAGAGTCTATATAATTTGAAAACATATCCCGAGCAAAATCATTACCAGATGTTGTATATGAAATTTCAGAATATTTTTTTCCTGAACCCCATTTCATATAATAGGGTTCATATGACCACGAAGTATACTTTCCATTTGTTTTATATAAAGTTAATATTTGAAGTTTATCTATAATATTACAGTCATATACCACAATTTCAGTTTTTTCATTGTCATTTATACCCAATCCCATTGCCGAAAGTAAATGACCTTCATCTTTGTTATGTAATTCTCCTCTAATTGAAATCTCGACATATTCTCCACTTCCATCAATTGATGATTTAACAGCGTTAAACAACTTATCAAGTTTATTCTTATTCATATTTTTTTCAATCTGTGTTAACGGAGTCTTCTGGTATACATATGCATATTTCACATAATCCTTTGCTGATATTTTATTAAACAGATTTAACTCACTATAACAATCAATATACTTTATATCATGCAATTTAGTTGCTTTTGTTCCTCCACTTAAAACAAATGAATTAATTGGTGGTGCTTCATGTCCTGAAATTGAAATAGCCGATGTCACCATACCTGCACATAGCCCACCACTTCCTTTGTCTATTGAATACCCCAAATTTGCATATCCCGGAGCAAAAAATTTTGAATAATGTTTCAATTCTAATCCGCTACTTGATACATCACCATTAGAAAATCCCCATGTTTGATCTAATGTCAATGCCATATTTGTAGAATCTATTCCTCCTTCTCCCAACATATCGGATACTATAACCTGGCATACTACTTCTCTTCCATCAGTTGTTATCCCTTTAATTGTTGTTATACCTGCAGCTTTCGCTTTAACTTTAATTGAAAAAGTAGACACAGTAAATGTATCGTCAACATCGGAATGTGTAAAACCTTCAATCGTTGCAACCTCTTCATTACTGCTTGACCATTGGATTTTATTAATTTGTTCTTCTGTTTGACCAATTATACTATATGAATACTTTCCTGAAAGCGAAAAAATATCTCCAACAGTTTTCATCACTTCCAAATCATTTAATGTAAATGTTGTCGTCTTTTTTTCAATTTGTTCATTCTCATTTTCTTTTGAAGTTGTTGATTGCTCATTTGCGCTAAATCCTATTTCTTGAAAAGTTCCCCAAAAAAGCGTCATTCCATTACTCAAAGTAATTTTTAAATATAACTCCCCTGTATTTTTACTATAAGTTCCTTTTATTTGATACGGCGACAATTCACTTGCAGAACGCCCATTACTATACCAATATCCACTACAATCACTACAATAAACACTTAGTTCTCCTGTTCCACTATCATACGATTCATTATAGAAATTAAAAGAAACACCTTCTGAAATCAAATCCAAAGTTGACTTGTAATTGTTTTTATCTTCAAATGAAATATAACACGAACTATTTCTAGCTCCATTAATCCCATAAAACATTTTTCCAGATAATTCTATATTTCCATTTATTTCAGCTGAAGCACTTACATAATTTTCTTTATGAAATAATCCACCTATTGAGCAAACAAATAAAGTTGTTGCTATAATTAATGCCATTGTTTTTTTCATCTAAATCACCTTCATTTTATCTCTTATTCACTTTTTCAAACATCAAACCATTTTATTCTATAATCACTTGTATATACTAATTTAATTTTTAGTTTTACCGACTCCAATTATCCATAAAAGAATTATACCATAAATACCTATTATTTTTTCTAGAAAATAACAAAAAGCCTCTAAATACTTAACAATTGTTCCTTCTTTCAAGATAATCTTCAATGCCCATTATCTTTAGGTGTAGCGGAGCTAGTCCCTCAAGAATCTTCAACGTTGCTTTTTCAGTTTCTTCATTTATTCCTGCAATCGCATCCTTCAAATATACAACATAAACTCCTTCATCAATCAAATCCATAACTGTAGACAGCACACAACATTCCGCCACTACTCCTGTTACAACAACACATGTTTTCTCTTGCATTTTAGTTTTAATCTCATCAATACTTAATGAAGAATACACTGACTTGTCATAGCAGGCATATTTTTTTGAATTTTCCTTGAGAGCATCCGCTATTTCATTCAACCATTCATTGTTGTTAACACTTTCATTTTCTCTGTTATAATCCTTCCACACACCTGTTGGTGATTCAGAAGCAATATATCTTGTAAAAATAACATCTTCTTTTGGCATACATTCCAACAACTTATTTATATTAAACAATGCACAGTCAAAGTTTTCGCATTCCCACTGTTGTCCTTTTGAGTAAACATTCTGCATATCAATTACAAGAGCCAGAGGCTTTTCAAATCTTTTATCCATTATTCCGCATCCTTTCTGCATTTCTCATACAATGCATAATATTTTAGATAATCCGCATCTGCTATTACTTTTGCTCCTTTTCCCATCAACACTCCTGCAACAATGCTCCGGTGACACATTGTTTCGTCTTCACAGTAGCAAACCAAACAAATACTCTTTCCTTCCAAATCTTTAGAACATAATTCTTGCAAAAGTCTCCCTGCTTTAGTATTCTCACTGATTTCTCGGATAAATGCAGGAACGTAGATTGAATCAAACGCTTCTCTATTCCACTGACCATTATCCCTCAGATCTAAATATACATCTAAAAGTTCTGATGAAGGTGCGAGTTCTTGTTCCAATCTCATTCCCAGTTTAATCTCTTTATTTCGCCGAGTTATAAGCCATACTTCGTCATATACGCCGACATCAATTTTTTCAAAATCACATAAATAAATCATCTGCTACACACCGTCCTCTCGGTCACGTTATTGAACTTTTCCTGCATTCAATACTTCTGTAAGGATTCGCTTATCTGCTGTTTTATCACCCTTTTCCATATCTGTTATTAGTTTTATTTTATCCTCAATATCACTTAGCCAAGAAACGTATTTTGCGTTTCCTTTTCTAATAATCATTTTACTTTTATTATTCAACAAAACATCAAAAGCTTTAGTGTAATAAAGAATCGCATACATATTTTCTTTTCTCTCTTTGAAATAATGTTCTGCCAAATAAAAGAGCACCAATGCATATGTTTCAACAATGTCTGCATTATCCTGATACTTATAATAATTTGACTGACTCGTTTTAAGTGCTAGTTCGTATAGTTTAAGCACTTCCTCATATCTATTATACTTTATAAGATAACCGGTTACCACCAGACAGTATTCCGCAAAATCTCTTGCCGTATTTATATTATGATTATAATAATTCACTAAAATATCTTTTATTTTTATAAAAGTTTCAGCAGGTAAATCTATGTTTCCCCGCATCTTTTGATAAACCATTAGGCTGAAGCCTAAGTTCTCCACTTGCATATAATCATTCTCATCGATGTTTTCCACGAACTCTTGAATCTTTTCTTCATTTATTACCACCATAATTGCCCCTCCTTCGTCATATTTTTTCCAGTAGCAGTTTCTTCTTTTTTAGCCAGGAAACAACTTCTACGACCTCTTTGGAATCTTTTAATAATTCTTTTATTTCGGAATTTGTAACCCCAACACCCAATTGAGTGGCTATTCTTTTGATAACGCCTCTTGTAATTCGCAGTTTACGAACTTTAATTTCATTAAATCCGTCAAACTTAACGTCTTCCTTTGATGATGTGCATATAATTAGTTTTCCTTCTTTATACCACTTATCAAACACGGCTTGTATACTCCGTTTTATGGCATCTCTTGCATATAATCCCTCAACATTTTCTACTATGATAACATTCTTATTGTCTATATTCGAAACGCATCCGCTATCTTTTTTATTTAACAGTTCCATACACAAGTCCGTCATTCTTTCGGCAGACATCCAAAGAACATTTTGCCGTTTGCCAAAAACTTGGTTCAGACACACAGTCTTTCCCGTACCGGTTTCCCCATATAGTATGTATCTCCCATTAATGCTTCCATTAATCTCAGAAGACCATCTATGTGATAACAACTTAAGTTTTATATTTCTGTATGTATATATGTAATTTATCAACAGACACACCTCACAATCGAACAATTTGCTGATTTTTTAGTGCATTGAATCACTCTTTATCCTTTTTTCTCTTTTTCTTATATATGCTGTAAGTCAGCAAAAGAACAACTCCTATTACACCTCCGGCAATTAAACTCTTTTTTATTAATAGCGCTGTTTTAAAAGGAGTGTTTTTGAAACCTTCACTTCCTTCAAGATAAGCAATATTACCGCGGACTGTTCGTAAATTCTTGCAATTTGAGAATGCAAAATATGACACTTCCAAATCTTTAGATTCAATTTCAACTTTCTCCAAATTTATGCAATTTGAGAATGCACTCACTCCAACATTTTTAACACTTTCAGGAATTGTAACTTCTTTAATATACCGATTATTAGAGAACGCTCCGGCTGCAATTGATTTTGTATCCGAGAGTACATTGATACTCACTTTTTCACTCTCTTTTACATCCTCTATTAATCCATCTTCACGCATTCCGAGACATACATTATCAATATAAGCCACTCCATCAACCTTGTTATTTTCGAACACAGGTGTTAACGCGAATGCATGAGCCCAAACCTCCCTAACAGACTCCGGAAGATTAATGCTTTCAAGCGTTGAATTTGAAAACGAATCCATACCAATTCTTACTATGGTATTAGGAAGAGCAATTTTTTTAACTACTTTGTTTTCATAAAACGCATTATCACCAATCGCAACAACCTTATATCCATTAACCTCTGAAGGAATAATTAATTCAGATGCATTACCCGAATAAGAACTAACTTCAACTGACTTCGAGTCCACAAATGAATACTCTATATTTTTTTCTTCAAATGTCTCTTTATCATTTACGATTGACGCCTGCACGCCTCTTGCCAAAAACAAACTTAAACAAACGCATAACATTAATACTTTTTGAACCTTCATACGCATTCACACTCCTCTTCTTTTTTACCCTCTGTATCATTAATTAATCTTCTACTTATTTTCCTTCCCGATTGGATATTTTTCATCATTCTTGTCAAGTTTCTCAAGCAAACACTGACCCAAATCCAATCCTGTGTGATTGGCAAAGTCTAAAATAAAGAACAGTATATCGCCCACCTCTTCACGAATATGCTCTTGCGTTTCAGGATTATTCAACAAATCAGCAATCTGTTCTTCTGTCTTGAAACGGAATATCTGTAACAGTTCCGCTGATTCATTGGTTATACCGATAGCGATATCCTTAATTGTATGATATTGTGTCCAATCTCTTATCTCCGTGAATCTGGCAACTCGCTTTTTTAAACTGTTAATAGAATCAGTATCATTAAGTTGGCTGATAATTCTATCAATATCACAAATGAAAAGATTCTCTTTAAAATTGTAACTTACAGGCTTTTCACCTTTTTTTATGAAATCCTCAATTCTATTGACTGTGAATTCCGTATTATAGTTTTCTAATACATAGTCATACAAATGCAATTTTATCAGTTCATTCTTAGCTGTTTTGAGTCTTCTGATAATGGACTCATAGGATTCGGATTTTCTCATTTCAAGTCGGGCCAATAGTTCATCAGGAACTACGTACATAAAGAATCCAGTGATTTCATACTTAGACATCGCCAAATTATCTTTTACGTTCAGAAATCCTGTCGGATCAATTTCAAGGACCGGTATCATGTTGTTATCAAGGATTTCCTGCACATCTTTTATAGGAGTACCGTACATATTTCCGTCATACATATTATGTTCAAGCAAGCCTCCGCTATTTTGTATTTTCAGAAACTCTTCTGTACTAACGAAAGTGTATTCATCCGTTTCTCCTTTTCGAGGTTTTCTAGTAGTTAACGAACGAACTAATTTAACATTTTTATTGCGAGTAAGCAATTCTTTAACTACTGTACCCTTTCCTGAACCCGAAAAGCCTGATATCACGATGACTTTCTTTTTTCCGGGAGGAGTACCGTTCTCACATATATAATTATCTGATATTTTTATAGCATCCAGAACTGTAATTCTTTCTGAACTAATGTATTCCTCTTCAGCATTTATTACTCCAAATGGTCTATTAGGTCTGTCCTGTCCGTGAAAATCACTGCCAGCTGAAACAAGCATATTTTTATCTTTAGCAAACTGTTCTAAAAACTCATATTGATCCTTCGAATAATATGAATAAAACGCTTCCATTCCATCAATCTTCCCCTCAAGTCGTTCATAACGTCTTAAGAATTCTTCTTTTCCAACAGTTCTGTTTTTCGCGCGATATGGGTGTGCCCAAATTGCTATTCCTCCAGCCTTATGAATAGTATCAATTGCCCTCTTTACATCTAATTGATATTTATTTTCGTCTTCGAATTCACCAAATTCGTTAAGTGTAACCTTGATTATCGTTTCAATATCAATACCATATTTCAGCTTATACATTGTTCGCGCCAAGTCTAGCTTTCTGGGAGATGACTTCGCCATTATCTTATCTTTTTCTTTTCCAGAGATTGGAAATCCACATTCTTCATCAACAAAACGAATCATATCCTCCATCTTTTTTCGTCCCAATTGATTTGCCTCATCATCAACGAGTGTTCTAAAACCGGTATTGTTGACGTCAAAATTGTACGCCAGAATATGATAAGAATACTCCCCATCTCCACAGCTTAATTCAACTCCCGGAATAAACTTTATTTCTCCAAGATTGCAAGACTTCATTACTTCATCAACTCCCGCCAATGTATCATGATCTGTAATGGATATACATTTTATATTTCTGTTTCGTGCTATATCAATAAGCTGCTGTGGTGTAAATGTTCCATCTGAATGGGAACTATGAATATGTAAATCTACTTTATACTTCTCCATGACATTTCCTCCTACTAATTCATATAAACAAACTATTTTCCTCTTTTTGGGAACAGGCAAGAAATCACTCCGACAATTCCAAGAAGAATTATTATACTTGGCATAAATGCATTTAATACAAGACCAATATTACTTAATATGGAATCTAGTGAACCTCCTAACGACAAAACCAAAAACAAAATTACAACTATACTTATGCTCCTTGATAC
>JAILRH010000010.1 GCA_024698345.1 Lachnospiraceae bacterium
TTTTTATTTCCATATATAAATATGATGATTTCATTATTTCAAACAAAAAATAACATATTTGTGAGAACATGTGTTTTTTGTGCGCTTACAGCTGTTATGTTTGCATCATATACAAATCCATATTTGATTACCTCATTAGGATTGTTTATGTATTGTTTTTGCATACGAATTTTTTCAATACAGGATGATTTGAGTCTAAGCAAAACAATTGATTCAAGTGTCTGAGAGTGATACAATAAGCTAAGATTTTTAGGGGAAAAGGAGTTCATATATCAATGAAAGTAGTAATTTTAGCAGGGGGATTGGGAACTAGAATATCAGAGGAATCGGCATATAAGCCTAAGCCAATGATAGAGATAGGAGGAATGCCGATATTATGGCATATTATGAAAAATTATTCCCATTATGGATTCAATGAATTTATCATATGTGCAGGATACAAACAACATGTAATTAAGGAATGGTTTTCTGATTATTTTTTGCATACATCAGATGTAACATTTGATTACACAGGTGGGAAGAGCGAGATTATTGTGCATGACAAGCACATAGAACCCTGGAAAGTAACGGTTGTGGATACCGGACTTATGACACAGACTGGTGGACGTGTAAAAAGAATTAGGGATTACATCGGCGACGAGCCATTTATGCTTACCTATGGAGATGCTGTTGGAGACATGAATATCCAAGAAATTTTGGAATTCCACAAATCACATGGTAAAATTGGTACTATGTCTATGTATAATTTTGGCCAGAACAAGGGAGTGGTTGAAGTTGGAAATGATGGGGTTATTAATGCATTTCGCGAGAAGAGTGATTTGGATGGAGATTTAATCAATATTGGATTTATGGTCTTTCAGCCGGAATTGTTCGATTACATAGATGGTGATGAAACGATATTCGAGAAAGGTCCATTGGCTAAGTTGGTAGAAAAGCAGGAACTTTTCGGCTATATACATAAAGGATATTGGCAGTGTATGGATACACTTCGGGAGAAACAAAAACTGGAACAACTGTGGGATGCAAAGTCTGCTCCATGGAAGATATGGTAGATAAAAGTATGTGGTGGTGATAAATATGGTGACAGTAATTATTAATTGTTATAATGGTGAGGAATATTTACAAGAAGCATTAGATTCACTTCATAATCAAACATATCAAGATTTTGATGTGGTCTTTTGGGATAACTGTTCAACAGATCAAAGCGTTGCGATTGCTGAACAATATGATGGAAACATTAAGACTTATCACGGGACTGAGTTTGTGGGGCTGGGTAGCGCAAGAAATCTGGCTATTCAAAAAGCGGATGGAGATTTAATCGCTTTTTTGGATTGTGATGACCAATGGGAACGAGATAAGTTAGAAAAGCAGGTTAGAATTTTCAAAGAAAATCCAGATATTGATTTGGTCACAACAAATTTTTCAATAATGAATATGGAGTCTGGTGTTACCAAGTTAAATGATTGGCATGGTGTTTCTGGTGTCGGGGGATTACATGAATTGATTGCAGCCGGATCTATAAGCACTAGTGCGTGTATGGTTCGTAAAGCAGTTTTACAAAAACTGTCGTTTGTGTTTGATACACAGTTAAAATACACCATGGATTTTGAACTTTATTCACGTATTGCAACAGAAAAAAATACATATTTCATCAATGAGTCCTTGGTGACATATCGTATCCATCAATCGATGACAACCAAAAAACTTCAGAATGTAATGAAAGAAGAATATGATGTCCTATTAAACTCAATATATTCAGTTCATCCAATTTTTGCTGAAAAATATCCTGATGATATTAGGCAACTTGAGTTTACGCGAGATTTTCTCCAAGCTAAATTTTTATTATCAAATAATAAAAAAGAGACAAGAGAACTTCTGAAACCGTATTTCCCGAACCATCGGGCAATGTTATTATTTTTTCTTGCATTGCTACCCGGAAAAAGTGGCAATCGATTATTTGAGTTTTTGAAGAGCAAGAGGGTCTGAAAATGGTAATTATCAATGACACATTAGGTGTTTTTGGCGGGTCAATGACGTTATTGTATAGAATGTGTAAGTGGTTAAAAAGTAATAACATTGACG
>JAILRH010000033.1 GCA_024698345.1 Lachnospiraceae bacterium
ATAATTTATAATTTATAATTTATAATTTATATTTTATATTTTATGTTTTATATTTTATGTTTTATATTTTATTTTATCTTATATCTTATATTTTATCTTATAACTTATTTTATATGCTATAAGCTATTTTCTCTACAAAGAAGTATCATATGCTTTCTCAACATATTCACCGTCCACAACTTTTAGGATACTGTTATAGAGGTATTCGTGATCCGCCTGACTGTTCATCAGACTTCTCTCATACAGGTATTTTGCACAACTAAATATATCAAACTGCTCCACTTCGCTGTATAATACTGTTCCGTCCTTTTGAACTGCATAAGCCCTCACCATTAATGGCGATTCATAGAATTGCTTATTCTTGATGAGCTTCATTGTCATGGCATAAGTGCGTTTATTATAGTCCGGTGCTATTCCTATCAGTCCTTTTCCTGTTGCTGAATAATGATGCACCGTATCACTGTCACTATCAACTGTCATTTTATCTTTGTCAGCATAATCGGCTAGTCCGTAGATTAGTCCTCTCTCAACTATATCATCGTTTGATGTGGTATCATATATTATTCTAAAGCCTTCGTTAACAGCACTAATCTGCACACCTTCTATAGAAACCGTCGGTTCCTCAACCACCTGCTCATCGATACCCACTTCGTTATCAATACCATTTGAGCAAATTGTTCCTGCATATTTGAAAGAGTTATTCTCTAAAAGATTGATGCGCATTACAGGTTTCAATATAAAACTTTCAAGACCGGAAGAGGAACTATCAATCAGTGATACTGCCGGGCCATGATTACCCATGGTATATCCAGGTGTTCTGGTTAAAAATATATTAGTCGGAACAATGTCGAAAGCATCTGTTCTCTCAAGGTTTTCAGGTCTGGATAAATAATATCTGATTACTCCACCAATTTTATATCCTGCGTTAAAACCTAACTTTGAATCAATCTCATCATTTGACAAAAGGAATACTCTGTCCATAGTATCATTTCCATATTTATTTTCATCAATCACGAGAGTCTTTTTAATTGCTTTTTCTTCATTATCATCAAATGCCACATCGCAAAATTTATTATTAAGGTAATCTCTGGCTCTGCTCTCTTCCCATGGCTTTGCCCTCTCATATGAATCCAACTCAACTATATCCAGATTTTTGTCGGCCATGACAAGTGCCTCATTATCCTCACGGCTTATAATTCTCCATTTTATCGGTTCGTATTTGAAGTATCTGTAACCCGAATCATTTCCGACTCTTTGATATTTATTTCCACCAACAACTATTGCATCATCATAATTCCAGTCTGTCGAATCCATTAATCCATCCAGCATTTCCTTTGTTTGTTCATCAACTTCAGATTGTGGATAGCTTCCCATCCAAATACAATTCCAAGTCAGAGTCCTGTCCGTCTTCCAATAATTACTTGTAAGATTACTGTCCTGACAGCTATACACCTCAAATCCAGGTGCATTATATTTGGTGTCTTCAATGTTATAATTTCTTGATTCCACTTCCTCCACACTGTCAACATTCTCTATTATCACATCTACATTATCAATCTTCATGGCTGGATATATTCCTCTATATTTATCTCCACGAAATGCTCCCCATAAATCTTCTCCAAATACAATCGGCATTCCATATTCACCAAATGTTCTTGTAATGAAAAAATTGGCATTAAATACAGTTCCTCTCGCTTTGGAATATGTGCTACTCTCCTCCGAGAAATTCCTTGTTCCTAATTCTTTGTATAATTCTGTCAAAGACAACAAATAAATCTTATCTTCAGTATCATTTGTATCTATAACATCCTCATAGTATGCTTCACTACCTAATTGAGTATTGTCATCATTTCTAAGGAATGACGTGGAAATCGCCTTCTGTTCCGAGTCGTCAAATGCAATATCCATAAAATTATAACCTGAAAAATCAGCACCAAGATTATTATCATCACTTCCGTATCCATTGAGCCAACTCCTAATATAACTTGTCTCCCAACCATTTTTATCTGATTCCAGCAGACTTCCAAAAGTCCCTTCATTCTCTATAATCTTATCAGATATAACATATAGGGAATCCTCATCTGACGAGTATATCTTCCACTCAATAGGCTCATATTTGAAATAATGATACTGTTCCTCATCCCATGTATATACAGCCGTTTCTTTACTTTTAGCTGCAATACCGTAACAGCATTTGTCTTTGCTGACACGACGATATTTCTGACCGTCAATAACGGTATCACCATACATATCCCACTCTTTAGTTTCTTTTAACTTCTTGTACAGTGAATCAGACACAATCAAATCCCCTTCAGAAAGATTGGCTTCATCAACTGCTGTATACGTCTCTTTACTTGGAACAACTTCCGCCTGAGGATAATTTCCAAACCACACCTTATCCCCATCTTTATACAATACAGGCTTTTCATCTGCCACCATATCAAGTGCCCGGTTATTATTAACTGCACCATGGACAACCGACTGTGGGACCATCCCGGTAACCATCAAGCCTGCAAGGAACATTGAGCCGACTCGTTTACCAACACACATATTTGCTTTTTTCTTCATTTCTCTAACCCTCCTAATTATTCAACGCAGCTTAATCCGCAACTGCAATAGTATTATTTTATCATTTTCAACCCTGTTTCACAACGTATATACCGACGACCTTCATAACCTTAATTTCCCCCACTCTGCCATTTAAACAATCTTAATTCTGCAAAATCAAAGCAATACCCAAGAATACTCTAACATGCAAACATCCCTGTAAACAGGTCTTGCCCAAACTTATGGATACGAGCCCGGATACAGGGATGTTTTAAATATTTATGTTTTATTTTTTGTGTTTTATTATTTGTGTTTTATTATTTGTGTTTTTTCATATGCGTAATTTTACTATTTAATTTTCTTAACCTTAGACCATGCACCAACTGACTTTGTTCCGTCAGCAGCAACTGCAATTGCTCTTACTCTTACATAGTACTTCTTGCTTGCTTTGAGTTTCTTGATAGTCTTTGTAAGTTTCTTTGATGTGTATGCCTTAGTTGATTTCTTTGCAAACTTCTTAGAAGTTGAAACATTAATTTCGTAAGATGTTGCACCTTTTACTTTCTTCAATGTGAGCTTAACTTTCTTTTTGTTCTTTGCTCTTGCTGCTTTCTTAATCTTTGCCTTGCCTAACTTGATTGTCTCAGGTGCCTTTGTTGTAGCCGGTGCTACTGTTGTTGCCTCAGGTGCCTTTGTTGTAGCCGGTGCTACTGTTGTTGTCTCAGGGGCCTTTGTTGTAGTTGTATTACCTGAGTTTGAAGACTGATTTGCTGTAGTGACACCTTCACCACCTGGTGTATTCACTGGGGCTGCTGTTGTTGACTCTACTTCACTTGCTGCTGTTGTTGACTCTACTTCACTGGCTGCTGTTGTTGACTCTACTTCGGATTTCTCCCAGATAGAAGACTTGTTCCATGTTCCTGAATTTGTAGAAATAGTAGTCTTCTGATATGCTCTGACATAGTCAACATACATTGTTGATCCTGCCCAGTCATCGCTTGGAAGTGCTCCGCCAATGAATCTTCCACCGATTGCCATATTGAGTACAAAGTAGTGTTCGTGTTTGTTGAACTCATTATCCATCTGTTCAGTTACTTTAACTGTTGCAATCTTAACATCGTCGATGTAGAATGTAAGATTCTTAGAATTCCAATCTACTGCGTATACATGCCAATCGTTGATGCTTCCACCAGGAATAGCTGTATTTCCGCCACTGAAATCTTCTGTGTATGGTTTTGAGGTATCATCACCATGATTCCAATGAAGTGTAGAAATAACGTTCTTGTCTGCATTCTTGTGTTCCATGATGTCAATCTCACCACAGTATGGCCATCCCATAGGTTCGCCATCACCTAACATCCAGAATGCCGGCCAAACACCATTGCACATTCCATTATCAAACTTGATTCTTGCTTCCATACGTCCGTATTTGAAGCTATGCTTGCCTGATGTCTGAATTCTTGCAGATGTGTATGTTCCGTTATTTTCTCTCTGCGCATGAATAGCAAGAGCCTTTCCGTCATCTGAAGTCTTATCATTGGAAATATCTGCTATAAATAAGTTCTTGCTGTTGCTGGTATAACTCTGTTTCTCTTCATTTCCCCAGCCATTGTTATTTCCTTTTTCGAAGTTCCATGAAGCTGTGCTTACTTTGTCACCATCAAACTCATCACTCCAAACGAGGTCTCCGCCGTTATAGCCGTTAGCCAATGCGTATGCATTAGACTTCTCTGCTCCTGTATAAGCAGGCTTTGAGGCAATCTCATCTGTCTCGTCTTCTGTATCTCCGCCTCCGGCCTGTGGTCCATCCTCGTACTCTTTTGTGTATCCCAAGTCAATAAACTTGAAGTTTCTGATATGAACTGTACCGTTCCAGTTTGTCTCTTCCTTTATGTTTATTGGATTTCCTGCGAAATCCTTTGTTCCTCCGAACGCTCCGAGCATAAGCTGAACATTAGTTTCCCAGGAAGCTTCCCAATTGATAAACTCAATGTAGTAAGACTTCTCTGTCTCCTCAAGTTCAATAATCTGATTGTCACTATCCTTTGTCAGTCCATTTCCTCCAAAAGGTGCAGGATCAAATCCAACATAACAATACTTGTGAGTTGATGCAGATCCATCAAATGTCACTGCATACTTGTGACCTTCTTCAAGCGAAATCTCATCAAGTTCAGCAGTTACTGACCATGGATTGATAGAGTTGCTGCTCCATGTACGATCCCAACCTGTATTGCCAATTTCCATGTCAAATCCTGTAGAGGCCTGAGTAGCTTTTGCCGAATACTTCAATGTCTTTGGCCATGTACCAACTGATTCTTCCGTTCCTGTCATTGTAACTGAATTGATAATACCAACATTTCCAGGCTCATTCCAGTCATTTACCCCCTGATGTGTAAACTTCCAATTTGGAATAGTAAGTTCAACCGGAGCCTCGTCCGCCCCAGTCTTAACCGGTCCGACTCCTGTAAATAAAGAAGCGACCATCATTGTAGACATAAGTCCCGCAATAATCTTTTTAGAATCCTTTCTCATTCTATATCCTCCAATTTTTCTAATAATGAGTCAAAATTAAAACAAGTGCACATTACCTGTCTGCATTTGCTCCATATAAACTCTGCTATATTAATTTTGACCGCCCAATAAATCTTTCATTTTATTCTATCATTTTAACAGGTGATGGGGCAAGGTTTTATTTTTTTGTTCTCATTATTCTGATTTGAATTTGCATTATTTTTACATCTTTTTGGCATTAATTTGCACTTTTGTTGAATTTTTCCGCTATATAAAAACTGCATTGACACTTGCCAATGCAGTTTCCAATAAACATCATTTTATTTTTGAAATTCCGGTTTCGACTTTTTTTGCAATTACAAATATCATGCATCCCATCACAATTCCAATTACATTATTGATTAAATCATCGAATTCAAACATCCCCAGTTTGAATATGAATTGATTAACCTCAATAAATACAGACAGCGACAGTGCTACACTAATGCTCATCTTTGAGTTTGATGTGAGATAGCACATAAATAATGTAAAAATAAAAAATACAGCAATATTCACAACTACATACCAATAGTACAATAAATTACCCGTCTCCACTGCTGTTCTAATAGTCCAGAACAGTTCCAGTTCATAGGTTCTCTCCGCCTGAAACGGTCTGCCAAAAAGCATGTAGTGCAGCATGAATGCAACATATACACTTGCAAGACTTCCGACAATAATTTTATCCTTGGCATATTTTCTCACGAGAATAACTCCCACAACAATAATGCTTACCATTATACATATGGAAATAAAAAAATGTAGCTTATCTACATCATATAATCTTATAAATTCTGAATACAACTTTGCAAACATATTTTTCATCCTCTACTAATAGTTGATAAAAGGGCCTGTCCCATGACAAGCCCCCAAAATCCACCATATTTCAACTGATATTATTAATTAACTAATCCATAATTCCAAGTCTTCTTAAGAAATCGACTTCGTTCTTGCTCTGCTTCATCTCACCGACAAAAGTGTTGATTCCTTTTTTGCGGGCAAGACCTTTGCGGAGCAGATGTCCAATCTGGTAAATCCAGGCAAACGGCCTTAAGAACTTGTGTTTCTTGGCTGCTTCCCAATGAATCATACCACCTGCATGAAGGTATTTGAAGGCAGATACCGGGTTGCGGAAATAATGCATAACCGTAACTGTAGCGTTAGCGCCCTCGACCTGTTTTCTTCCAAAGTTACCTTTTCTCAATATATATTCAAGTAATTCATCAACCAACTCTCTGTCTGCACCATCGCACCATGCAACACCGTCAAGCCCCAAGTATTCCTTGCAAAGAAGAGTAACTGTTTGGGCTAAAGTCTTGAGATGAACCGCCTCTGCCGTTTTGGCAAATTCTGTATTCCAGTAATCATCATCAAGATTGGCTTTGACATACATCATCCAGTCAAGAATCTGCCTGAGCCCTAAACCAGCATCAAGATGTTGTCTTATATGACCTAACAATACCAATCCATTTTCAAGTTTTGGCAGTACCGGAAAATTATATCCACAGACTTGCCCATTCTCTCTTCTTGCGACGGCATCCTGAATCATCTGATTAAAAATCACATGATTCACGTTATTTCTTTCACTAACAAAAAATCTGTGAAGTTCTATTTCAAAACCGTATTTCGTCTTGAAGTGGACATGCCTTCCATTATCATCACCCTGCTTATATCCATGTTCATTCAGTAACGAAACTGCTCTATCCCAGAATTCAGGGGCAACAATAACATCAATATCACCCATCTGACGATATTCAGGCTTCGGATAATACATACTTGCGGCTCCACCTTTTATAATAACAAAAGGAATATCTTTCAAAACTTCGCACAATTCTTTCTGCGCGTTAAGAATGTTGTATACTTTCTTAACTTTTCGAGCCACATAGTAGAAGTATTCTTCTTTTTCCTTATCAGCTATGTCAAGTTTCAACACAACATCTACAGGCAATCCTATGATTGTCTGAACTGCCAGTTCCGACTTAATCTCATTCCAATCTCCGGATAATTCATGAAGTTTGGCATCTATGTTGCCATTATCCCCATCAGAAGAGCCGAGTGCCAGCTTGATTATCTCTAAAGTATTCAGTTCTGCTTTTGTAATCCGGTCTAACATCCTTTGCTCCCCTAAAAATTAATTAAATTCAGTCAGCATACACATTCGTCCATATGCCACCTAAATAATATCCCCATTTATAATACCATAAAATATTATTTGATGTCACTAAACTTTTATTTACTCTTTTCTCCAAACCATCTTATTTACTACATTTACATATCCCTGAATGATTCTAACAACCTTCATGGATACCGTCTCATCAACATAATCAGGACATGGTTTGCCAAGCACTCCATTCTGCTTCATCTCAATTGCCATATCTGTTGCATTTAGAAGTTCCTTTGTTGTAATTCCTGCCAGGATAAAATCTCCTGATTCTAACGCTTCAGGTCTCTCTGTTGATGTTCTGATACAAACTGCTGCAATAGGATGTCCGATTGAGAGGTAGAAACTGCTCTCCTCCGGAAGTGTTCCGGAATCAGAAACGATTGCAAGTGCATTCATCTGAAGACAGTTATAATCATTGAATCCTAACGGTTCATTTACTCTTACTCTTGGATCAAGCTTGAATCCGCTCTTTTCCAATCTGATTTTTGATCTTGGGTGGCACGAATACAGAATAGGCATATCGTACTTTTCTGCCAATGCATTGATAGCTGTAAATAATGAAACAAAGTTCTTCTCAGTATCAATGTTCTCCTCGCGGTGAGCTGAGAGAAGAATGTATCTGTCCTTCTCAAGTCCCATACGACTCAACACATCCGATGCCTGAATCTTATCTAAATTCATGCGGAGAACCTCTGCCATAGGAGAACCCGTCATATATGTTCTCTCCTTTGGAAGTCCTGTATCTGCAAGATACTTTCTTGCAAACTCAGAATAACAAAGATTCACATCTGATATTACATCTACAATTCTACGGTTAGTCTCTTCAGGAAGGCACTCGTCCTTGCAACGGTTTCCTGCTTCCATATGGAAGAGTGGAATATGAAGTCTCTTTGCGCTAATAGCTGAAAGACAACTGTTAGTATCTCCCAACACAAGATATCCGTCAGGCTGAAGTTCAGATAACAACTCATAACTGCGACCTAAGATATTTCCGCAGGTAACACCAAGATTATCACCTACTACAGGAACAAGGATATCCGGTCCAAATTCTCCTGCATTATTCTTAAGTTCAAAATCTTCCCAGAAAACTGTACTTAAGTTTGGATCCCAATTCTGGTTGTAGTAAACCACACAACAGTCAAAATACTCTCTACATCTTTTGATAACTGCTGCAAGTCGAATAATCTCAGGACGTGTTCCACATCCAATCATAACTTTAGTTCTTCCATCATTTTTCCATGTAAAATTGTGTTCTATCATTTTTCATATACCTTTCTGTTGTATTTTGTTATCTATCATTTTGCGCATAAGCGATGACATTACAAATTGCATACCGCGTATAATGGTATATTTTCCATCCATCCTTGGTTAATATAACCTTTTGCTGATACTCTAATTGACATCTGCGGCTCAAACTTGTCTCTAAATGCTTTAAGGCTCTGCGATCTGATATTCCCCTCAGCTTTCACTTCAATCGGAACAACATCTTCACCTTTTTGAATCAAACCCTGTTTACTTTAATATGCCACTTTTTTATAATATCTTTCTCCAAAGGCTTTCATAAGCCATGTTTTTCACTTTATCCATCAGTATGATAACACTTTTTCGGGGCTAATTCCATATTACTTTCACACTTTTTCGGGGCTAAATTCATATTACCTTCACATTTTTTCGTGTCTAAATTTACATTATTATTACCTTTTACGGGTATGGATTATACTTATTTTACTTTTCCCGAACCTTATTTTATCTCATCACACCTCTGTCAACCACTTCACCTGACTCGATCTTCGATAAATCCTGTATCTTATTCTCACCTTTCACAATCGCTCCCGGCGCAATATGAACTCCCTTACCCAAAACACAGTCATGATCAACTATCGCCCCAATGTTGATAATAGAACCTCTTCCAACCACTGTTCCTGTGTTGATAACGGCTTTTGGTAAAACTACAGTACCGGACTCAATAACAGTTTTTGGACTAACGTATGACGATTGATGAATAAGGGTAGCAAGTCTGCCACCTGCATTTTCAATTTTGTCCATCCATTCCAAACGAAAAGCGTTGTTGCCAAATGCCGGAATAAATAATGTATCATCCGAAATATATTTTTCAAACGAATCAAGTGGCCTCTCCGAATTAGAATCATCTAATACAGTTATCGGATTAAAACCAAGTTGCTCTGCTATATCATAAATAGTACGGCCATAGCCGCCACTTCCTAAAATTATTAACTTCATATACTCCCCTTCCTGTAAAAAACTGCATTGACAATTGCCAATGCAGTTCAAAGTACAACTTACTATTTTAACAATTCTTCTTTTGGAAATTCTTTTAAATATTCCTCAAACTTTTCTTTATCAATTGATAATTCTTCCATAACTTCTTCTTTACTGATTTTTCCTTTATAGTAGAATTTCATATTTGTAATTATGGTTCCTTGCTCTAAACCTTGCTCTAGACCTTGTTCTAAACCTTTTTCCAAACCTTGCTCTAGACCTTGTTCTATCCCTTCTTCCAGCTTCTCATCCAACATCATCTCCAAAGTCATATATTCTCGCCTCCATTCCTTATTCTGACGGACGTCCTGAACTTTTTTATGAAGTCTCTCTGTATATTCATCT
>JAILRH010000039.1 GCA_024698345.1 Lachnospiraceae bacterium
ATATTTAACATATGGGAGACATCAATATGAAGGCATTTAAAATTACCGACATAAAAAACTTTATGAACAAACTACTTGTTGCAGAGACTTTCGACGCATTTAACGCTAACGAAATTTCTGTAACTACTTTCTGCACTTATCATATTGACTGCCATATCAATAAAAATTATTACTCAAAAGAAGAATTGGAAGTAATGGATGATTGCGTATATGCAGCCTGGGCTCAATTAAAGCCTATTTGTTTTGAGATTATTAAAGGAAAAAAGGTTCCATACAAGTTCAAAATAACTCTTTCACTTCCTTCAAAATACTACCCTTCTGTTTTGTCTGATTCTTCAGATGAAACTACTGTAAAATCAATTGACAACCTTTATCTTCATATAACTTATGAAAATAACAGCCTTACAATTATCACAGCCTCATCTCTCAACATCTTTACAATGGACAAGACTGTTGACAATTGTTGGGATGCTTATATCCAAAAGCATCTTTTAGGTCAATTTTCTTATGAAGGAATCTGACTATATATTACTTACCAAAGTATGCATCTACTTGTTTTTGCAAGTGTTCTTTCACTTTATCATTTCCGGACTGCGAAAGATTTTCTTTAAGCATTTTCATTCCTTCATCATAATCCACATATCCAAGTACCAATGGATCGAGATATAACTTGCTCACATAGTTTATCTGCTCATATTCTTTTTGTATTTCCGAAAGATTTAAATAAAATCCGGGCATTGGATTTTCTTTTGCTTCACTCACATATTTCTTTCTGTATTCATATTTTTCATCTTTTACTGCCATATTTTGTTTATAAAACAAGGCATTTCTAATCCCCCATGTACCCGGTTCATTTCCGTATGTATCATTTAAAAAATGAATCTTATCATCAACAAGTTTGTAATTATATCCTTCTATTCCATATGTAATCAACATATAATATGATTCGTCATTTTTCAATTTTTCGAGTAACATTAGCGCTCTCTCAGGATTAGTTGATGAATTTGGAATAGCCATGCAATCCTGCGCTGCAGATAATTTGTACAACGGATTCGACAAATTAAAATATTCCAAATCCAAATCATTGTCTTTGCCTGACTCCCCTATCCATGCATCATAATTATGAACTCTCGATACAGCTTTATTACTCTCAAGCATCGTTTCATCTTTACTTGAAAGTGCATCCTTATTCCAACATCCGTCATCATACCATCCTTTTGCTGATTCCAGAAAATAATCCATTACCGGACACTCACTCTCATAATACACAGTATGATTTGTGTCATTCAGATTTATCCAATACATGCTTCCTGTTCCTGACAATGGATAATAACCTTTGTTCATCAGATATAAATCGTCTAACTCAATGCTTGACGAGCAGAGGCCGGTTGGGTCAATATTATCATTCTTTCCGATTTTACAACAAAGATCAATATAGTCTTCAAATGAATCAATTGATTCAACCCCATACTTTTCCAAATAATCTTTTCTGATAATTGGACCAAATGCACTGTAATTTGTGTAGTCCGATGGAATTGCACATATTTTTCCGTCGTAACTTACATCTTCTATCTCTTCTTCTGTCATATTTGAATAACTAATCGGAGCATATTTTTGTATCAATTCATTCAACTCCATAAAGGCACCACGCTGAGCATTTTCATAAAAGTTAAGCCAATTTGATGCGTACACCAAATCAACAGGCTGCCCTGATGAAAGCAAAATTGGGTATTCTTTAGAGAAATCCCCCCAGCCTATCCATTCAACAGCCAAACTGGCATTAAGATCTTTCTCAGTCTTTTCATTTAACTTCTGCAAAACTTTATCCATATCCGAAGGTCTTGTTCCAATCAGATACATGGTAAGATCTACATGCTTTGATATATCGATTCCGCTATCAGTTGTCTTTTCCAAAGTGTTCTTTTTCACATAATTTTTCATGGCAAAATAAATACAAATACTCAAAACGAGAGCACACGGCCATACAATCAACAGTATTATCGTCTTTTTTTTGTATCTTTTTTTATTGTTCATTATATTTCTCCCTCAATTATAGGTATCTTTATCTGTACTGTAGTTCCCCCGAATGAGTTATCAAAGTACTTCAAGCCATACTTATCTCCATAGCACAATTTAATTCTTGCATTAATATTCTTCACTCCATAACCACCGTCTTTGTCAAAATCCATCTGGAGAGAATTATTCATTTCTTCCACGTTAATACCACATCCGGTATCCTCAACCATAAGGAGAACATCCTCATCCTGAATTTTACCGGAAACTGTGATATATATGTTTTCATCTTCACTCAAATCTTTCATTCCGTGAACTATACAATTTTCAACTAAAGGTTGCAGGATAATATGTAAAGAATTCAAATCATTTATATTCTCATCGACTTTAAATGAAAGCTTAATTCTGTCTTCAAATCTAAAGTTTTGTATAGCTACATAATATTTAATATGGTCAAATTCTTCTGACAATTTTGAAAATTCTTTTCCTTTATTCAGACTCAAGCGGTAAAACTTAGCAAGAGCCCTCGAGATATCAACTATGCTATCAGCACCGCAATCCAAAGCCTTCCAGTTAATCAAATCCAACGTATTATACAAAAAGTGGGGATTGATTTGTGCCTGCAATGCCTTCAGTTCTGCCTGTTTAACACTTTTACCGTTTTCGTATTCCGCTTCTATGAGTCTGTCAATTTCATTTTTCATATTGTTGAACGTAACAAACAATGAACCAATTTCATCATTTCCCATATCCTCGTTATAGTTATCAGAACTCTTCTCATCATTTTTTTCAAAATTCTCCATCTTTGCGGCCAGTTCTGAAATTCTCGATGTAATCATATGTGAAAATATAACCGATAGAACTATTGCTAAAATAAAAATCAAAAATACAACACCTATCATTCCTGACACCAAAGACAAGAAATCATTAAACAACTCAGACTCAGGCAATGCAACTATCAAAGACCAGTCTGTACTGTTAACAGAACTCATATTAATGTAATAGTTTTTGTTGTCAGCTTTTATTCTCTTCCATACATTTCCGTTAACGTACTCACTTTTATATTTTACAAATTCATCTTTAAGCAAATGGTACTGTCCCTCATCCGTTGTACTAATAAGTTCGTCATCACCTGACATTAGACACACCAAACCATTTTTAGTTATCTTACTGTTATTAAGTATTGAATATATATCATCATATTTGATACTTACTCTTTGCACACCAATTGTTCTGTTAAGATCAGATACATCTTTTATCTCTCTGATAAATGAAATCACTTTAACCCATTTCGACGTATCCGCACTGTATATTTTTTCTGTAGGAAGCCATATTCCGGACTTTCTTGATTGGTGCAATTTATCATATTCAGCAGTCTTCTCAAATGTATTGAGATTTCTGAAAAGAACTTCCTGATCTACATACATGAAATAATCCGGAACATATAGGGATATTTGAAAAATATCAGTTGAATTACATAGAGAATAAATATAATTTTCCATGTACATCATATCTTTATTTTGTAAAATCAAATCATCACTAACTTCCTTTTCACTTCGAGTCAGAATTTCCTGTAATTCATTATCAACCTGGATTAGATTCGATGCATACTGAACAGAATTTGCTCTGTATTCCAAAAACTCTTTAGCCTGGGTGCATGACTGCGAAGACGAATACAAAAGCTGCTTTTGATATCTTCCGGAAAACATTGCAATCAAAACAGCTGCAACACTTACTATTGCAGCTGTCACGATCAAAATATAGCTGATAATTGTTTTCTTTCTTATTGAAATACTATTAATTATTCTGTACAAATTATTCTGTCTCTTCATATCCGCTCCATCAAATTTCAAATGTATACTTTTTGAAACGCTCTTACGCAGTTTTCAGAATACTCTGTCGCATTAAGCAAATGTTTTAGCGAAAACCATTTGCTTGAATGCTCTCAGAGTTATTCTGAAAACTGCTGTAGTTTACGTTTCATAAATCGTATATTTTGTGAAATGTGGATTACAGATGCTTTCAAAAATAATAAGGTGAGCAATTATATGAATGAATTTCGAAATAACAATTGAGACATGCTTAGAAGGATTCTGATAAAAGAAGAATGATTCGAAGTTAAAAATCGAGGATTTCAGTTCCTCGATTTTTAGCACAAGCTGAGGGAGTTTTCATCAAGAAAACTCACGAATTTGTG
>JAILRH010000056.1 GCA_024698345.1 Lachnospiraceae bacterium
AGTACAATCTCACATCTGATATACGCTCCGCGAGGATTGCAGAAATGCGCAGATGAAAATGTCAGCATGAGATAACTTACAGAGTAAATTATCTCATGACTGACGCGCATTTCGCAGCAAGACTCGCGAGCGAGTCTTGAACAGGAAAATATAAAAAGTACGATATCAGTAAAATGATATAAGAAAATAAATAAGATAGGGAGATTTGTTATGGATAAAAAGAAAAATGCAACCAAAAAAAATGTTAAAGAAATTGTTATTTTTGGTTTGGGAAGACTCGGAAAATGTCTTGCTGAAGAGTTCTCGGCAAAAGGCGGTCAGGTTGTAGCAATTGATAATGATCAAAAACGAGTTGATGAGATTGCAGACCAAGTAGCCTATGCAATAAGAGCTGATGTTATGGATACTGATACAATAAAGGGACTGTCTATCATAAAGAGTGTTGATGCAGCAATTATTGCCATGGGTGGTAATTTTGAGGCAACAATTATGGCGATTATAATGTGTAAAGAGATGGGGATTGAGAATGTTATTGCAAAAGCCTCAAACTCAATTCAGGCAAATGTTCTTGAAAAAATTGGAGCGACAAGAATAATATTCCCTGAGGAGGAAATTGGAAAGAGAATTGCAATGAGTCTTCTCTTTGGAAATATTGTTGACATTATTCCGCTGTCAGACAAGTTTAGTATGGTTGAGGTGGAAGTGCCAAAAAAATGGATTGGAAAGAATCTCATACAGCTTGACCTCAGAAAGAAACACGGCTTTAATGTTATAGCAATCAGAGAAAACAATGTATTATCAATAGAGTTTGATATTGAAAAACCGCTACACAGTGGAATGGAACTGGTTGTTGTCGGTGACGAAAACCGACTGAATTCTGTATTCAAAAAAGAAAAATAATAATTAAAATGCAATTGCAGAATAGAAGAATAAAAATCAGGAGAACAATAAGATATGATTATTACTTCGGCAAGTAACGAAAAAATAAAGAATATAATTCAGTTGAAAGATAAGGCTAAAGCCAGAAAAAAAGAAGGCTGCTACATTGTTGAGGGAATCAAAATGGTTCTTGAAGCGCCAAAGGAAGATTTGGTAAATGTCTTTATTTCTGAATCATTCAACAACGAAAAGCCTGAACTGGCAAAAGAGTTTGATGCGCTGACTGTAAGTGACAGTGTATTTAAGAAGATTTCAGACACTGTGACTCCTCAGGGAATTCTTGCAATTGTAAAGCAAAAGAAATACACCCTTGATGAATTGTTTGATACTGTAAGACCGGGAAAGAACTGCTTCGTAGTATTGGACAGTCTGAGAGATCCGGGAAATATGGGAACAATAATCAGGACCGGGGAGGGCGCAGGAATAAACGGTGTGATAATGAACAGCTCATCAGTTGATGTTTATAATCCAAAAGTTATCCGCTCCACAATGGGGTCAATTTTCAGAGTTCCTGTTGTGATTGTGGATAACCTTCCGGAAACAGTAAAACAGATAAAGGAACAGGGCATTGTTACATATGCAGCCCACCTAAAAGGAGAAAACTACAGCAGGGAAGAATTTCCCGACAAGACAGCAATACTGATTGGAAATGAGGCAAACGGACTTTGCGATGAGGTGTCAGAGGAGGCGGACAGACTGATAAAGATACCAATGCATGGACAGGTAGAATCTTTAAATGCAGCTATTGCCACTTCAATTTTAATGTACCAGATAATGAACTGATAAGAACAAAAGTTAGTTTTGTAATCAATTATAAAAAACCGGATGGTTGTGATAATATATCAACAGCCATCCGGTTCTAAACTTAATAGTAATTTGAAAATAATAAAATGATTTTTTTATGTTGGTGCAACATTTTGTCTACTTGAAAAGTGTTATATATGTAAGCGCTTAAAAATCGAACAAAATTTGATGACAAAAGATTAAAAATGGGAGGATTTTTATTATGAAAAAAGCGATAGGAAGAACAGTATCATTATTATTATGTGCTACACTTTTGGCAGGTTGTCAGAAGGACGGAAACAAGGATACTAAAAATACAAAAGGTAATGGAGATGTAAATGAAACAGTCGATATTGCTGACGGACTCAGTCTTACAGAGCAATTGAGAGAAAAATATGCTGCAAGCGAAAAAACTCAGTACACGGATCCAATGTACAATCTTCCAAAAAACAAGAAGTTTGTGTTCGAAAATATATCTGATAATTTTTGGGGGCAGGATGTATATTCAATGCTTGAAGTTTATTATGATTCGGCTCTTACAAAAAAAGTTGATATTAAAATTGAAGAAGATTACGACAATAAAAGACTTATATTATCTCCGCAATTGGTGTTCCATTATGAAGACAATGAAGGCAGTTGCCAGTATGAGGACGGAACCTGGGGAAGTAGAAGTAAGTTTTATCTTGTTCAAAAGTATGATTTTGAGTCAGACAAGAAGCTTGATAAACCGCAGGTAACTGTTTTCACAATCCCAAATGAGTTAGATACTACAACTCTCAAACAATTTGTAGCAGAAGACGGAAACTATCAGCTGAAGTGGAACGGCGTTTCAGGTGCAGATTATTACGAAGTTTACAGATATGATGAAGGCATGGACTTTGCAGAATTGGAATGTTCAACAGAATCTACATCATGTACTGTTGCGGATTTTAAGGATAATATTAATTCAGAAAAGAGATTCAAAGATATATACGGAGGAACAGAAGTTGATGTTGAAGGTGTATATCTGATGAACAGAGCATTGTTGATAGATGATGGATACTTTGTTGTTGCAAAGTCAAATGACGGCAAAAAATCAGGAATGAGTAATATGAGATATGTTAAAGACATTGCAGGCACCATTCCAAAAAATCATCAGTTAGGTCAGGAATATATGTTTGAGGGAAACACTGCGATGGTGTTACCGGCTTATACAAATGTTGAGATGTTAGATGGAAGTGTTGCAAAATATCTTATCGATTATCACGGTTCCACAGCAACAAAATATGATGATGGTAAGATAGGAATCGAACCAAAAATCAGAAATATACCTTTAGAATTAGGACCAATGTATCTGACAGGAATGGACTACAATGATTTCCTTGAGGACATGAAGAATGTAACTGAGCGTGAGGATAAACTCATTGCAAAATCAGGAACAAACACTACAGAGTTTGACATCCCATATGTTCCTACAAATGAAGATATTGAGCCGGTAGAAGACGAGACAGAGGCAATCGAAGACGAGACAGAAGCAATCGAAGACGAGACAGAAGCAATCGAGGATGAGACAGAAGCGATTGAAGACGAGACAGAGGCAATCGAGGATGAGACAGAGGCAATCGAGGATGAGACAGAAGCGATTGAAGACGAGACAGAAGCAATTGAAGATGAAACACAGCCGGCAGACGACGAGAGTTCATCTATAGATTTAAGTTCTGAAATCAGAGATACTGTATATGCAAACAGTGCTATGGGAGAGTGGATTGCAATCAATTTACTTGCTCACGAAGAGAATATTTCAATGTCTTCTTATCCTGAAGTATCAGATACTGAGAATCTTTGGGTAGTTGTTAATGAGGTTTGGACACAGAACGGATTAATCGATATGATTGAAGAGATGAGATATGATTACTCTAACAATCAGTTAGTTGTCAGCTACCTGCACACAAAGGAAGAAGCAAAGGAAATGCAGGATAAATCCATTAGTGCAGCAAAAGATATCGCAAATGAGATAATAAAAGACGGAATGGGCGATTTCGAAAAAGAAGAGGCAATTAACGAATACTTATGTTCAAACTGCTCATACAATGAAGCAATATTAAGTGCAATTAACGAAGACGGAACAATTTCAGAAGATGCAGTTGAGCAGAATGCCGGTTCATTTCATCCATATGGAATCCTTGTTGACAAGGTTGGCGTATGTGAATCATATTCAGAAGCATTTTTATTGATTGCAAAATATGCAGGTTTGGAAGCTATTATTCAGACAGGGAAGATGGATGGAGTAAATCATGAGTGGAACAAAGTAAAAATCGACGGTTCATGGTGTATTTTAGACGTCACAAACAATGACAATGAATACATTCACAACGGATTGTTTAATCTTACAGAAGAAACTTCAGATGGAATTCTCGTTGCCGGACAGACTGACGTTATTCCTGAAAAGAACGATGAGTATCAGGCAAATGATGGAGAGAAGGAATACTATTTGAACAAAGGTAAATGTGCCCAAAACGCAGATGAGGCAGTTGACATGATATCTGATTTGTTAAAAAACAGTAATATGGCAAGTGTTCGTATTTCTGAAAAACTGACAGATGCACAAGTACAAGTGGTAGCAACAGAAGTTTGTAATGCAGCTCATATTGAGAGCGTAAGATATATTTACCAGTTCGGAATAATGACCGTATCAAAGTAGTAGATATTGAAGCAATTACGATTATCTAACGGCGACACTCATTTCGCAGCAAGGACCAAGAGCGTTCTTGATATTTTTTCCATAATGCCTTATGATTATCCACGTATGAGTCTTAAACAAAAGGGGCATACCTATCAGCCTTGATAAATAATGTGGAGTGTCATATGACTTTAAAATGTGGAGAACAAGAGGTATTAATTGAAGATATAGTAAGAAAATATTCGGCAATGCTTTACCATGTGGCAATGATCAGAATGCAAAATCAGTCTGATGCCCAGGAAGTGGTTCAGGATACATTCCTGAAACTGGTCAGTAAAGTTAAAAGCGGTATGAGTTTTGCTGACGAAGAGCACTTAAAGGCATGGTTATTGACTGTTGCAATCAACAGAGGCAAATCAATCGTGATGCTGGCATGGAATAGAAAAACTGAAGGGCTTGATTCAATTAGGCAAGTGGCTGATGACACTAAGAGTGAATCTTACGCTTTTGAATATGTGCAAAAACTTCCGAAGAACTACCGTATAGCAATATATTTATTCTATTATGAAGAAATGACAACCGAACAGATAGCAGTTACTATGAAGACAAAGCCGGCGACTGTGCGTTCATATTTACACAGGGGCCGGGAAAAACTCAAACAAATGATGGAGGCTGATGGATATGTGGGATGAGAAAAAATTTTTTGAAGACTACAGGAAAGAAGCAGACAAAATACAACCGGACAAAAAGTTTGTTGAGGATACAGTCAAAATGATTTCTAAGGAATCGTCAAAGGGAACGATTGTCACCTTTCCGTACAGATTTGTCGCAATAGTTGCAAGCGTAATGCTTGTTGTAGCCTGCATTGGAATATGGGCGGTTCATAATAATATCAAAAAAAACGATGAGTCAAAAGTCGCTCATGAGCAGGAAATATTTACAAAGGGTTTAAATGCAGCAGCAAACAATGGGACAGACACAGAGGATTCAAATACAGCAGATGATGAGAATGCCAGTGTGGGGCAGATGGCTGTAACAGACAGCACCATTGCCGAGATAGTACAGATGATTGATGATTCGGAAGTGATTGTGAGTGATGAAGAGGGCAATCCTCTTGATGATGACCAAAGAGCAGAACTGAAATCTTCATTAATAGTTGAGGAAAAGGTAAGCGATATGCCTGAATATGGCAGCAAAACTACTTACAAGCTGATTGGAGATTATATGATAACTCTTCATATAACAGATGACAATTATCTGGTTGTTGATAAAGAAAGCGAACAGACAATTTACAGATTGAAGTAATGTAACATTAAGTGGTGTAAAAAAATAAACAAATTGTAATGTAACATTAAGTGATGTAAAAAAATAAACAAATTGTAATGCAACATCAAGTGATGTAAAAAAAGAGTGGAAGTTGATATGTACCATAACCGTGGTTCCATATAACTTTCACTCTTTTTTTGTGTTTACCTAACGGTAATAAATTGATTAACAGAAATTTCTGTTACAAATCTGCAAGCTTCTTAAAAGCATCAATCTCAATAATTGTATCGTAGTGCTCCATTAAGAAGAATTCACTATTGTAAACTGAGTACTCTTTTGTGCCGTATTCTGAAAGAATACCTGTTGTGATGCCAAGTTCCTTTGAGTGTTTCTTATCTGTACATAATGAAATATAGTAGCGATGATTAGTTGATGATTTGTATAGCGCGCTGTCACCAATGTAAACAGGAGCCACTATTTTTGAAAGTTTAATAATGATATTTAAATCGTCAAATGAATAAATGCTACAGATAAGATTTGATTTGGACTCGTCTTCTATATCGTCGTCATCATCGTCATCGTTGTAAGAGTCGCCAATGGAATCTACATCGAACTCTTCAGGATATTCTCCTAATTTGTCCATCAGATCCATTTCTTCCTCACCGATGAGTTTGGCAAAATGTTGTTCTGTCTCTTCAGGATTATCAACCTTTGTAAGAATAAGAACTATGCATTCCTGAGACACCGGAATAGCTTCAACCATAAGAGGGATGTCATCCACCTCAAAACCAAACTCACGTGAAGCCTGTCGAATCATATCTCTGAACAATTCCTTTGAATTGCCTGTTCCGCAAGCAAGCTCGCTTAATTTTATTTTTCTTTCGGCCAAATCAGCTTTGCTGATGGTACAGCGAATCTGTTTGTCGTTAATTTTTTCTATCTTCATACAATCACTCCTTTCTAAATGCACCTGGGCTATCAAGTGACTGCGCGCTTTTTTCTCATTTTCACCAGTCTGAGATTCAATTAAGAATCTTTGAACCGCCGAGATATATTACATAAAATAATATCTCTTTTGGTACTATAATTATAACACAAAATGTGATTAAAATATATTTTATTAAGCAAAAAAGATTGATGAAAAATCTGTGAAATTGGAAACATATAGCAGCAAAAATACTAATGATTTGTTTTCCCTCACTGATTTATTAGTATAGTATATCCACAAAAACTATATATGTAAAGTTGAAATTCAAGATTTATACTTTTTGAAACGTTCATACGCAGTTTTCAGAATACTCTATCGCATTAAGCAAATGTTTTAGCGAAAACCATTTGCTTGAATGCTCTCAGAGTTATTCTGAAAACTGCTGTAGTTTACGTTTCAAAAATCGTATACATTTGAAATGTGGATTACAGATGCTTTCAAAAATAACCGTTTCGCATAATAGGAATGTTTTTTTCTAAAAATTGAGTCATTACTTAAAGGACTATTTTCAAAAGCAAGGTAGGGAATTTTGTTGCAAAAGTTATGCCTGGCAACCCATGTGAAGAAAATTCAAAATGGGATGTAAGGAATTTCCGAGGAAAAAGTTAGGGCTGACAACCCATGTGAAGAAAATTCAAAATGGGACGTAAGGAATTTCCGAGGAAAAAGTTAGGGCTGACAACCCATGTGAAGAAAATTCAAAATGGGATGTAAGGAATTTCCGAGGAAAAAGTTAGTGCTGACAACCCATATGAAGAAAATCCCAAAAGGGATGCAAGCATAATGAAATCAAGTTTAATAAGCATACATCCCCCAAATGAATTTTGCCAAAAGGGATATATAATGTAGAAATCCTTAGGTATAACTAAAAATTAGATTATGTGCTTGTTTCACAAAGTATACATTTAGAAATAAATAGTGGAGGCTATATATGAGAAGAGTAGTTGTAACAGGGATGGGAGCTATCACTCCTATTGGAAATACAGTTGAAGAATTCTGGGAGAATGCAAAAAAGGGAACAGTTGGAATTGATGAGATCACAAAGTTTGACTCATCTGATTTTGAAGTAAAACTTGCAGCAGAAGTAAAAGGTTTTGTTGCGAAGGAGAGAATGGATTTTAAGACAGCAAAGAGAATGTCTTTATTTTCTCAGTATGCAATTGGTGCGGCGAGAGAAGCGTGGGAACAGTCAGGTCTTTCCATTGATAAAGAGGAGCCATACAGAATCGGTGTTTGTATCGGTTCAGGAATCGGCGGATTGCAGGAGATGGAAACAGAAGAACAAAAACTTACAGAAAAAGGGCCTTCAAGAGTAAAGCCACTGCTAGTTCCAATGATGATTACTAACATGGCATCAGGAAATGTGGCAATTGACCTTGGACTCAAGGGTAAATGTACAAATGTTGTAACAGCATGTGCCACAGGAACACATTCTATCGGGGAAGCATTTAGGACAATTCAGATGAATGATGCAGATGTAATGGTTGCGGGAGGAACCGAAGCGTCAATCACACCACTTGGCGTCGCAGGATTTTCAAGTCTCACAGCGTTATCAAAATCTACAGATAAAGAAAGAGCATCTATTCCTTTCGACGAAAATCGAGGTGGATTTGTAATTGGAGAGGGAGCAGGAATTGTTGTTCTTGAAGAATTGGAGCACGCGAAAAAAAGAGGCGCTAAAATTCTTGCAGAACTTGTAGGATACGGTGCCACATGTGATGCTTATCATATTACTTCACCGGCAGAAGATGGGGAAGGTGCGGCGAAAGCTATGGAATTTGCATTGAAAGATGCAGGAATCAAACCTTCTGAAGTTGATTACATAAATGCTCACGGAACAGGAACTCACCACAATGATTTATTTGAGACAAGAGCTATCAAAAAGGCTTTCGGAAAAGATGCATACAATCTGAAAGTCAATTCCACAAAGTCTATGATTGGTCATTTGCTTGGAGCTGCAGGCGGTGTTGAGTTTATTACATGTGTAAAATCAATTAACGATGATTTTATTCACCAGACAGTTGGAACAAAGAAGACAGACAGCGAATGCGATCTTGATTACGTATTAGAGGAAGGCGTATCACAAAAGGTAAATGTGGCTCTTACAAATTCTCTTGGCTTTGGTGGCCACAATGCAACACTGGCAGTGAAAAAATATGTGGATAGTGCCGACTAAAAAGAGTAAATGAAAATATTTAAAAGCTATGCTTGGATAGAAAGGGCATAGGAAAAGATTTGAAAGCTATGCTTGGATAGAAAGAGTATATGAACAATTTCAGAGGTAAATGGAAATGGATATAGGTAGTATTAAAGAACTGATAAAGGCTGTGTCTGAGTCTGATTTGACAGCATTACAGGTCAAAGAAGGAAACCTTGAGATAAAACTCAGCAAGAATAAAATGAATGATGATTTTTTAGGAGAAATTGAGGAAAAATCAAATTGCAGCAGTAACAAAGGGATTAACAATAATGATAAAAGCAACAACAGCATTAATTTAGAGAGTGATTCGACTCATACAGATAAAAATGAAGAAACAAAGCCTTCTGCAATTACAGAAAATGAGGTTAAAACTCCACTGGTAGGAACAGTTTATCTTGCACCTTCGGAGGAGGCAGAGCCTTTTGTGAAAGTTGGGGATAAAGTAAAGAAAGGTCAGACAGTAGCGATAGTCGAGGCTATGAAACTTATGAATGATATTGAAAGTGAGTTTGATGGCGTAATATCAGAAATATTAGTTGAGAATGGCCAGTTAGTAGAGTATGGACAACCACTATTCAGAGTTGTGTAGAGGAGTATGTCACTCATTCGTGAATAACTAAGCAGTATAAAAAATTGGAGTGTAACAATTTTTAGGAGAAGAGAAATGTTAGATATCAAACAGATTCAGGAAATAATACCTCACAGACATCCGTTCTTGCTGGTGGATTATATTGAAGATTACAAGCCGGGGGAATATGCAGTTGGATATAAGTGTGTAACATACAGAGAAGATTTTTTTGCAGGCCATTTTCCGGGGCAACCGGTTATGCCGGGAGTGCTCACCATAGAAGCATTGGCTCAGGTAGGAGCAGTAGCAATTCTGAGTATGGAAGAAAATAGAGGTAAGACAGCATTCTTTGGTGGAATCAATAAATGCAAATTTAGAGGGATGGTAAAGCCCGGAGATAAACTTAAGCTTGAAACAAAGATAATCAGACAGATGGGACCTCTTGGAATCGGAGAGGCGGTTGCAACTGTGGAGGGCAAGAAGGTTGCTTCTGCGGAACTTACATTTGTAGTAGGTGAGTAGAAAAAATGTATTGTGAACGAAGATTAAATAAAATATGTGATATGTGGTGATTGTTGGTTAGATAGTTAAGTATAAGTTTTTAAGAGGTATTGAGATGATACAGAAATTATTGATCGCAAATCGTGGCGAGATTGCAGTACGAATAATAAGAGCGTGCAGAGAGATGGGAATTGAGACTGTGGCAGTGTACTCAACTGCTGACAGGGATGCACTGCATACCCAGTTGGCGGACGAATCAGTCTGCATTGGCGAAACAAAATCAAGTGAGAGTTATCTCAATATGGAAAGCATTATGAGTGCTGCTGTTTCGTCAGGGGTTGATGCTATTCATCCGGGTGTTGGCTTTTTGTCAGAGAATGCAGAGTTCGCAGAACTTTGTGAGCAGTGCGGAATTAAATATGTAGGTCCAAATTCTGAAATTATTAATTTGATGGGAAATAAAGCACTTGCAAGAGATACTATGATAAAGGCAGGCGTACCGGTAATTCCCGGATGTGACAGTGTTGTGGAAGATTGCAACGAGGCCAAAATTATAGCGGATGAAATCGGATATCCGGTCATTATAAAGGCTGTACTCGGTGGCGGCGGGAAAGGAATGCGTGTTGCAAATTGCGAAGAGGAATTTGAAAGCGCGTTCAATACTGCAAAGAAAGAGAGTGAGATGGCATTTGGTGATGGCCAGATGTATATCGAGCATTATATTGAACATCCAAGACATATTGAGTTTCAGATAATGGCTGACTCCCACGGAAATATTATTCATCTTGGAGAGCGTGACTGTTCGGTTCAAAGAAATCATCAAAAGATGATAGAAGAGTCACCGACAATTGTGCTGGATGAGGATACAAGAAATAAGATGGCAGAGACTGCAATCAAGGCGGCTCGTGCAGTTAATTACGAGAATGCGGGAACAGTGGAATTTCTCCTTGAGAAATCCGGAGCATTCTACTTTATGGAGATGAATACAAGAATTCAGGTTGAACACCCGGTTACAGAGATGGTAACGGGACTGGATATGATAAAGGAACAAATTAGTATTGCAGCCGGTAATGAACTATCGGTATCACAAGAGGATGTTCTTCCAAAGGGACACGCAATTGAGTGCAGAATAAATGCAGAAAATCCAAGAAAGAATTTCTGCCCTTGCCCCGGCCATATTTCCGGTTTGTACATGCCCGGCGGAAACGGAGTTCGAGTTGATTCTGCAATATATTCGGGTTGCGACGTTTCACCGTTTTATGATTCCATGCTTGCAAAACTGATTGTACATGGAAGAAACAGAAGCGAGGCAATCAAGAAGATGAGAAGAGCTCTGGGAGAAGTTGTCATAGAGGGAATTACTTCCAATGTTGACTATTTGTATGAAATACTATGCGACAACACATTTGTTGCGGGCGACTACGACGTAAGTTTTATAGAAGGCTTCAATAGCCAGCTGTAGATTGGTGCTTGAATTTCAAGAGATAGATTGGTGTTTGAATTTCAAGATATAGATTGGTGCTTGAATCTCAAGAGATAGATTGGTGTTTGTAAAAGAGTTGAAATAAAAAATTATAATATCTCGAACTAAAGATAGAAACTACATACGAAAAGAAAGAAATCAAAGAAATCATCTGTAGGGGGAAAAAGATAACTACATACAAAAAGAAAGAAATCGAAGAAATCATCTGTAGGGGAAAAAAGATAACTACAGACGAAAAGAAAGAAATCGAAGAAATCATCTGTAGGGGGGAAAGATAACTACAGACGAAAAGAAAGAAATCGAAGAAATCATCTGTAGGGGGGAAAGATAACTACAGACGAAAAGAAAGAAATCAGGGAGGAATTAGTCTTGAAACTTCAAATGCTTTTAAATAGAAATAGAGATGATTTAGTGAATAAAAACAGAAAAGTTGAAGGACTGGCACATGCTAACAAATCAAAAGATGTTCCAAACGGACTCCTTAGACAATGTCGAAAATGTAAGGCTGTTGTTCTTGCCAAGACAGTCAGAGAGGCAGGATATATTTGCCCAAAGTGTGGAGGCTATTTCAGAGTTCACGCAAAGCGCCGCATCGAGATGTTAGAAGATAAGGGGAGTTTTGTTCCTTGGTTTGAGGGGATGGAAGTGACTAATCCCATAGAATTTTCGGGATATGTTGAGAAAGTCAGTGAGTTGAGAAGTAAAACCGGATTAGACGAAGCGGTGATTTGCGGTGAGATTAGTATCGGTGGATATAAGGCTGCAATCGGGGTTATGGATGGAAGATTTCTGATGGCCAGTATGGGAAGAATTGTTGGAGAAAAAATAACTTCCATGGTTGAGCGTGCTACAAAAGAAAATCTTCCGGTCATCATTTTCTCGTGCTCCGGTGGAGCAAGAATGCAGGAGGGAATTGTCTCTCTTATGCAGATGGCAAAAACATCTGCAGCTCTCAAGAAACATCACGATTCGGGAAATCTCTATGTGTCTGTTCTCACGGATCCTACAACAGGAGGAGTGACGGCAAGTTTTGCAATGCTTGGAGATATAATTCTTGCTGAGCCGAAGGCTCTGATTGGTTTTGCGGGACCAAGAGTTATAGAGCAGACAATTGGTGAAAGATTGCCAAAGGGCTTCCAACGTTCGGAGTATCTCATGGAGCATGGATTTGTGGATAAGATTGTTGAGAGAGGTGATTTGAAACAGACACTTGCTGATATTTTGAAGATACATTATAAACAGAAAATTGATCCGGACAGGGAGCAATCTTTATCCAGTCTAAGTTTGCGGAAGAAGTTGAAGGGTGACAATGAAGCAAAGACAGCTGATAAAATCGCAGTTGATTTCAAAATGACTTCGGAAGCAAATACAGATAATGAAATAAAAGAAAACTCAGAAAATATCACAGATACTGATATAAAAGAAAATATAGAAAATATCACAGATAATGAAATAAAAGAAAACCCGGACAATCTCACAGATAATGTTTACAGGAAAATGAGAGACAGCTCGCTCACAGCATGGGACAGGGTAAATATTTCAAGAAAAAATGACAGACCTGTGGCCGAAGATTATATTGAACGTTTATTTGATGATTTTATTGAATTTCACGGTGACAGATATTATAAGGATGATTCGGCTGTAATTGGTGGTATAGCGTTATTTCATGGGACTCCGATAACAGTTGTCGCACAGGCGAAGGGAAATACAACAAAAGAAAATATAAGAAGAAACTTTGGAATGCCAAATCCCGACGGATACAGGAAGGCTTTACGACTTATTAAGCAGGCAGAAAAGTTTGGAAGACCGGTTATTTGTTTGGTTGATACGCCGGGAGCTTTTTGCGGAATAGAGGCAGAGCAGAGAGGTCAGGGTGAGGCAATTGCAAGAAATCTTTTCGAGATGTCAGCAATAAAGACGCCGATAGTTTCTTTGGTTATCGGCGAAGGAGGAAGCGGCGGAGCACTTGCAATGGCTGTTGCTGACAAAGTGTGGATGCTCGAAAATTCAGTTTATTCAATTCTAAGTCCGGAAGGATTTGCCAGCATTCTTCTCAGAGATTCAAAGCTTGCAGCTGATGCAGCAGGAATAATGAAGATGACATCTTCGGATCTTCTGGATTTGAAAGTAATAGATAAGATTTTTGGTGAACCTGAAGGGTATACAGTTGAGAATATGGATTCTGTTGTCAGACAGATCGACAGTGCATTAGTGGAATTTATTGACGAGAGCAGTAATTATTCAGGTTTAGAAATTACAGAAAACAGATATGAAAGATTCAGAAATTTCTAGCAGGAGAAAAAAAGATGAGTTATGATGCTTTAAAAATAGGAGATTTATGTGCAAAAATTCCAATTGTCCAGGGTGGAATGGGAATAGGTATTTCCCTTGGAAATCTTGCAGGAGCAGTTGCAGGAGAAGGCGGAATAGGTGTAATTTCCGCAGCTCAGATTGGATTTAGGGAATCTGATTTTTATGAGAATACTCTAAAAGCAAACCTTCGCGCAATTAAGAAGGAATTGGCTAAAGCCAGAAAAATAGCGCCGAGAGGAGTTATAGGGTTCAACATAATGGTTGCATGCAATCATTATAAGGAATTAGTAATTGGGGCGGCGAAGGCAGGAGCGGATCTGATTATATCAGGAGCCGGAGTTCCAACTGAACTTCCGGAATATGTAAAAGGATTTAAAACAAAAATCGCACCGATTGTTTCCAGTGAAAAATCAGCAAAGGTTCTTTTGAAACTCTGGGATAAGAGATATGGAACAACTGCAGATATGGTTGTCATTGAGGGACCACTGGCCGGAGGACATTTGGGATTTAAGCCCGGTGAAATAACCGGAAAGATTAATAATTTTGATGAAGATGTTAAAGGCATTATTACTATAGTTAAAGAATATGCAGAAAAATACAAAAAGAAAATTCCCGTGATTCTTGCCGGTGGAATAAGTGAAAAAAAAGATGTTGAGAAGGCATTTTCTCTTGGAGTCCAAGGAGTGCAGGTGGCCACAAGATTTGTGACCACAGAAGAATGTGATGCCGATGAAAAATATAAGAAGTCTTACATAAATGCAAAGGAAGAGGATGCAATAATTGTCAAAAGCCCCGTGGGAATGCCGGGGCGCGCAATTAATAATCTGTTTATGCAAAAAGTGGGCGAAGGAGAAAAGTTCACGCCAAAGAAATGCCTCGCCTGTATGAGGCAATGTAATCCTGCAGATGTTCCATACTGCATAACAGAAAGATTGATTAATGCGGCAAAAGGTGATGTAGACAATGCACTGTTATTTTGTGGTGGAAGAGTCGGAAAAGAAAATAAAATAAGAACAGTTAAGGAAGTAATAAAAGAACTCATGGAATAATTCTCAAATGAGGAATAATTCTCAAATAAGTAAGACTGTTACACAAACAATGGTAAAGAAAGAACATGTTTGTGTGACAGTCTTATTTTGTTTATAACTAAGCCTCCGGCGCATTTCGCAGCAAGAACGCGGAGGCGTTCTTGAAGAGGAGAAAGGTCCGGTATGTGATTAGAACATGTGACTGGGCCAGTAGGTGTAGGATGGAAAATATAAAAAATTAAAGTAAAACTTTAAAAATACATTGACAAACTTTAAAACCTCTCGTATAATTCAATTATCAAAACAAAATATTAAAGCGCAACTTTAAATGATTTAATTGATAATTAATTATATGGGAGGATTTTTATTATGAAAAAAGAAGCAATTAAAAAGTTGAACAAGGACCTTGAAATCGAGTATTTTTGTTCTATAGCAGTTTTGATATCAAGTTTACTATACTCTATTCTGTATCTGATTGATTTTATTAGTGGTAAAGGAAATGACAACCTGACAAAATTCTGTTATGGAGTAGCCTCAAGTATTGTTCTTTCTTTGTTGATTTGGATAATCAGGGATGTGAAAAAGAATGATACACCGTTTACTACATCTATTACAAATAAGCTCAAAGCTATAGCAGGTGTTGTAATTCTGTCATCAGTTTTACCGGATTTATTAACAGAATTGGTAGTATTTGTGGGAAAGGTAAATGCCGATTTACCGGCGGAGATTGATTTTGATTTTGTTTTTGCATCAAAAACTCTTTTCATATGTTGGCTTGGTATTATTATCGGTATCATTTCAGAGATATTTACATATGGGGTAAAACTTCAGGAAGACAGTGACAGTATTGCATAGAGAAAAGGAGGATGATGTTTATGTCAATTATTATTAGATTAGATCGCATGATGGCAGACAGGAAGATGTCATTGAATGAGCTTGCTGAAAAGGTAGATATGTCAAATGTTAATCTTTCTAATCTCAAAACAGGCAAGATGAAGGGTATCAGATTTGAGACCTTGAATGCAATATGCAAAGTGCTGGAGTGTCAGCCGGGAGATTTATTTGAATATGTAGAAGACTAAATAATATATTTTTCTACTACAGGAAAAATGACAAAGTATAATAAACGCCTTATTTTATAGGCATTCAGAGGAGGGGGGAGTACACAATACCCCAAATAATACCCCAAACAATAGTATTTATGATGAAAAAAAGGTAAAACCCTTGCTAATTTAAGCAGGGGTTTTTCTTATGATGCAGGAGGCAAATTATACGCCTGCTGCCTATTCTGTTTTGATATTCCATTTAATATTTGACATAAAGATTTCAGAGAGATTATTTCCGAAACGGTTTGCATCCGCCAAGGATAAAGAAAACTCTTTTTTGCCGTTCCGATAAAATACCATATATTCATTGAAACTATCAGCAATTTTCCCTTTGCCTGTTGATATTACTTTTCCAATAGCGTTTGCAATATCCTTTTTTTCTTTTATTTCTACAGTATATCCATTGAGAGCTGCAAGGCAGTTGATAGCATTATACATATAATATGCCTCTTGATTGCTTTCATTTATTGCGGCTTGAAATTCGGTTTTGAATTTTTCCGCTGCCGTTCTATATTCAACGGTTTCATCCAAGAGATAACTTGCATCAATCTCAAATATAAGAGCCAAGCAATGAGCCATACTCTTTGAAATAGGGCGTTTTGCCGTTTCCATCATACTAACATAATTTGCGGATGAGCATTTGCCACCGTTATTATCTATAAGTTCGGCGAGTTCCTCTTGTGAAATATCCTTTTCATTCCGTAATGTTTTGAGGCGTTCCGACAAAATCGGATTGCCATTGTTATATTTTTTGTTGTAATTCATCCCTTGCCTCCTGTAAATCACACAAATTTTGATGGTGCTTGTAAATGGTAAACAACAATAACATTGTTTACAATATGAGTATAACAAAGTTATAGCGATAAATCAACAGGAGGTATGCAATGAAGAACAGAGAATTGAAATTATATGCAGCAAGTAAAGGAGTGAGATTGTGGCAAGTTGCAGAAAAGTTTGGCATCACGGATGCGGCATTTAGTAGAAAATTAAGAAAAGAGTTTTCAAGAGAGGATGCAGAGCAATTCAAAAAATATGTTGATGAAATATCATCTGAAAAAGGAGGTGCAGTTATTGAATAAAACAAAAAGAAGTAGCACTATGCCGTATGAGAGAGTAGCAGTTAATACCGAAAGTTTGGCAGAATTACTTGATTGTGGGAGAAGTACTGCAATAAAAATAGGTGAGTTGGCAAGTGCAAGAGTTCAAATTGGCAAGCGTATTTTATGGAATATGAATAAAATACAGAGTTACATTGATAGCATATCAACAGATAATTCAGGAGGTGATGAGAATGGACTATAACATTTTATATCAATATATTCCTGTTGGAGTTGAAAACGCTATACATCAAAAAGAATTAGCCGTAAAACTACATACAACTCCTGCATACGCAAAGATTATTGTTAGACAGGCAAGGCAGCAGGGGTTACAGATTTTGAGCGGTGTTGAGGGTTATTGGTTCGCAGCAGATGAAAATGAAAAACAGGAATTTGTTAGAATTATGCAAAAACAAGCGTTTTCACGCCTTAAAACCGCATCACCAATAAAAATGTAAGTGGTAAACTAAATTCCATAGAAACTGGCAATTAATTTTCCATAGTTTTCAATCAAATATCATTCCGTGATATACTTTGTCACGGAGGTGAAGAAAGGATGATTAATTGGATGATTTATGGGAAAATCCAAGAAT
>JAILRH010000057.1 GCA_024698345.1 Lachnospiraceae bacterium
ATTCTTGGATTTTCCCATAAATCATCCAATTAATCATCCTTTCTTCACCTCCGTGACAAAGTATATCACGGAATGATATTTGATTGAAAACTATGGAAAATTAATTGCCAGTTTCTATGGAATTTAGTTTACCACTTACATCTTTTATCCGCTCATAGTCCTTCAACTTATCAACTAATGCTTTGCACTTATCATGAACCCCACTATTATCGCTGTTAAAAGTATCAATAATGTTGTTTACTATATCTTCTATTGCTTGACCATTTTTGTAGTCATTGAAATAATTCTCGATATAGAATACTTTACCGATATTTTCTCCTTCGTTTGTCAAGTTTAGTGCTGTTCTCTTTGTGTCATTTGTTTTGTTAATTTCTTTAACTGTTATTTGAATACCTTTTGTTCTTTCGCTAAGAGACTTTGTAAGGTCCATTACAAATCTCTCTTTTGTCTGTTTACACATTATAAACACCTCCTGAAAATATTATTAATTGATATTAGAAATTAGATATTACTATCTAAAAAATAATATATTTTTGAAGTGTGCTTTCTATCGTTTTTGCAGTCAACAGTTCTTGAACCTTTTTCCCCTTATTTCACGCATTGGCTTATTTCCAGTATTTTGTATCTATTATATCCTCTTTCTATGCTCCAAGGTGTCAAAAAAAGTGCCCTTGTACCTAAAATAAATATTGTGTATTACAAAAGGAGAACCTCACTTAAGAAGTTCTCCTTTCTACTGAATTGCAATTTTACTTTTTTATTATGCTTCTTTTGCGACAAACAATTCGTTTAATTTGCTCGCATACGCCACTTTTACCTTCGTATATGAATTTGCATACGTGTTAAGCGTTGTAGTCGCGTCTGAGTGCCCTAGAAGCTCTTGTACAGCCTTTATGTCCGTTCCCTGAGCAATTGCTATAGATGCAAACGAATGACGCCCTGCTGAATGTAATGGAAGGTATCTTATCTCATCTTCGTGTGCTTTCATAAACTTTTTATAACTGCTTGTCATTGTAGATGTTTTTCTAGGTGTACCATTTTCATTGCTAAAGATAAATCTTGAATCAACAAACTCCTTTCCATATCTGAGTTTGTTTTCATTGTATCTTCTTACTGCACATTTCAATGCTTTAATCAGTTCTTCTCCCAATGGAATATCTCTCACACCTGCAGAAGTCTTTGGTGCTTTAAGTACCTCTTCCCCATTAATGTTTCTAACTTTTGATTGCGTTATATGCAATATCTTCTTTTCAAAGTCAATTGACTCTATTTGAATTGCCGCAAGTTCTGCTCTTCTACAACCTGTGCCTACCGCAAGAAGGATTTCTAAATACATCATTTCATTTGCATCTCTTCGTGCAATCTCAAGAAGTTTTTTTACTTCCTCTTCAGAATATGACTTAATCTGCGTTTTTTTAATCTTTGGCAACTCTACTCCACTTACAATGTTATATTTGCTTGAAACCATATGTAGTTTCATTGCCTTATCATACACTGCATGTACCATCATTATGTGGTTCTTTACAGTTTTTGCAGAAAGACCTTCGCTTACAAGATAATTAGCATACTTTTGAACATGTATAGTCTTTAGTTTTTTAATATCTATCTCTCCCAGATGTTTTCTAATTCCATGTTCATTAGCATTTGCCATTTGATGATAGTTTTTGTATGTTGTTGGACTCAACGTATTCTCATATGTATTGAAATATACATCCAAGAACTGGCTTACAGTTTGTTTTGAACACTCCACTCCCTCTGATTCCTCATACATACTCTCCATCTCTCTCTTAAACTTATTAATCTCACGGATTGGTGTTTTTGTTGGAAAAGTCTTGCTCTTTCTCTTTCTAGAGCCATCAAGTGTCTTTATTTCATAAACTACCTTTGCCTGTTTTTCACTAGAATTCTTATTTTGTATCCACACTATATGTGCCATAACACAGCCTCCTTTCTTTAATCATTAATATGATATATTAATCAATTTCCTTTTATACCGAGATTCTTGTTTTTCTACGTTTCTTAAGTTTATTGAATCCTGATTTTCTATGAACTTTATATCTTTCTACAACAATTACTCCAGAAAATAACCAATTCAATCTGTTTTCAATATCTTTTAGTAGACAAGGATAATAACCATAACAGATATATACCTTTTTGTTGAAGTTAATTATCATTTCATCGCTTTCGATTTGCAAATTTAAACTATACATTCTTGCTACGCCTTCAAGAATTCTTTCTGTTTCATTTTCATCCGAAGGCATCGCAAGAACCTTCAATTTGATTCTTGCGATGTTCATATCTTTGAATGGAATATCATTGTCATACTCATCTAATGGTCTGTTTACAAAAAATCTTGATTGGATTTCGTAATATGTACTCAAATTAATCTTCTTCAAGCTCAGTTCCTCCAATAAGCAATCGTATTGAATCAACCTGAATCCCTCCCATTTTAACCTTGTGATATAACCCTCCTTTATTATTCTCTTTAAGTCTGTTTGTTTTTTTCCATTGATTTAACACTTCTTTTGTATTGGCAAATCCGTTTTCCCTTAACACTTTCTCTAAAGCTTTTCTTTCAAAAGCGATTTCCTCAGTCTTGTAATTCTCTAGATTAGATCCTGTTCCATATGCTATAGCAACATAATCCCCTAGTAATGGTACGATAGCTGAACCATTCTTTAGACGCTTTTCAATTAAAGAACTTTTACTAATCAAGTAAGATTTGATAGCTATAAATGCTCTTTCTCCTAAACTTGATTTGATATTATGCTGGAGATTAGCATTTTCAGATACTATTTCACGAATTTTATCTGGTTCAACTTTAACACCACTTTTTTTGAGAACAATTGCTGCAACACTAAATACTGCCAAAGTATTTGCTAATCTTTCCTTAACCTTACTCTCATATAACAATTCTGAAATTAGCTTTGCCTCTTTTTGGTGAAGTTGTTTAATTCTTTCTAAACCTAGTTTCATTATTAATCTTGCACATCTGCTCCCTATTGTTCCATAGTATGATGTTGTATATTTTATGACATTATCTGCCTCTTCAGCAGATATAGTCCATTGAATCCCATTAAATTTAACCAAGCGCACTCCTACACCTGTTGCTTGGTCACTATCATCATCATCAATGGGAATCTCTCCAGAAGATATAATGAGTGTATTCCATGTACGGATTTCGTTATTACCTTTACCAAAATACATTCTCTGCTTCTCTTTTCCTTGAGATAGAGCATATATTAATGCAGTACGATTCTTATTACGCATCATTCCTGCTTCATCTAGAGCTACAGGAATGCCCTCATTTCCTGCTAACATTTCCTGCATAGCATTATCAGTTGTATTCCAGCTGGAGAATAGACTATTATTATCTAAAACATTACCAAATAATGAAACTGCTAATTTAAGAGCTGTTGTTTTACCTGTTGTTGAATCTCCAGATATATGTGCAACAATATTTGGCTGTATTATTCCAAAATCTCGTAAATATCCAACAACTAATGCCCCAATTCCCATTGATACTGCAAGTTGCAAGTTTGGGTTATTTTCCAATATTGTATTTATTTCCGAAATAGCATTCTCAAGTTTTCCCTTTCTATCAAGACTAATACTTCCTGAATACTCTAATTCTGACTTTTTTATTTTGCCATCAATTTGTTCTATTGTTCTACTGCCAACGAACACTGTATGCTTTTCTTCAACTTTGACAAAACCTATACTTGTTGTTGCATTTTTGAATTTAACTTTGATTGCTTCATTGTTTAGATGCTTAATCACAGTCTTACTATTAATTGCATTAACATCTACGCCAAATCTTGCTAGTTCAAGAATTTTGTTAGTATCTGCTATTTGAAGAGCTGTAACATTTATTTCCTTACTTATTCCACTAACCGTTAAAAAACAAAGTTTATAAGTTATTTCTTTTGTCTGTATGTCTTCATAGGCTTCAACAATTTCCATTTTTCTAGAAACTATCATTTCACGCTTATAATTAATCTGACCATCATCCAAAAAAGTTAGCTTTAGCTGTAATACATTATCATTCCATATAACTATTAGTGGATACTTGTATCCAGCTTTCTTATTCTTTTCAACGACACTTGTAAAATTATCCATATGTTAGTCTCCTTAACCCTTAATTATCAACTTTTAAAAATGACTAAAGGAGCAGGGTCCTTTAGTCATTCTCTAAATATTACTTTTATCTTGATTCATTCAAAAATTCGTCACTTAATCCATCATAATAAAAAACAACATGTGCAATTGGATCAACAAGTTCTCTGTCACACAATGGCAATCTGCTAACCTCTTTATTGTATGAAATCTGTGAAGCACCATCTTTAATTAAATATGTGCTACTTAAGGCATCAAGTAACTTAATGTCATCTAGGTCATAGTCTCTGAAAATTTTTATTAAAGTTTCAACTGTACTTTCAACAACTCTTCCTTTAACTATTTCACCATTTTCAACTTCATAATAGTCTGGGAGTTTTCCGTTGAATAACATCAAACAATCAACATTACCTTCCAACAGCATTGTGTTTAAATATGCTATAGTATGATGTAGTTCATCACCCTCATAAGTATGAACTGCAATCTCTACAACTCCATTTACCTTATTCTGCGATATAATAACCGCCTCTTTATTAAATACTACTGCAATTATTCTTTTTAGTTTCATTTTATAAACCTCCTAAATTTAAATTTGAGCGTTCGCTCGTGCTGTTCTAACACTCGGGGTTCCCTGCCACCACAAGTCTGTGGTACTTTTGAAAACAAAAAACAGCATCCTGATTGTTATATATATTCAAAAACATCTCTTTAAAAATATCATTGCATTTAGACATACTCGTCCCTTTGCACTGATACTTTTCCATTTGAAGCTTGTTGAAATTTAGTATACTACTCCATACCGAATACATTTGCATCACAAATAAAACACTTCTATAGTGTTATATCAAACGCTTTCATCCAGTAACGATAATATCGAAACTCCAAATTCGTTCTGTAAATGAATTTAACAATCTGAACGCTGTTCTTACCCTCGAGTCTTATCACCTTCGCTCGATTTATTTTAATTATTTGTAGATTCATATATCTCTTGCCAGATTAGATCAAAGTCTAACTGCGTATATATAAAGCTAACTCAGCAATTTGCCGCACCATTGGTTTAAGAACCTTTTCATTTTCTGATTAGTACCGTATTTAATTGTCTGTGCTTTCTTAAGCACAACGAAAGAATACATCACTTTTAAAAATAAATCAATAGTCAAGATTTCAAATCAGCACTTTCAACAATATTTGCTATGTGCTCATTCTAACACAAAAATTTACCAAAAATGATGTTGTTAACCTGATGGGGCAGGCATCACTCCCACAAAAATTTTTCAGCCTATTATTTGCTTCGTTTTCTCAAGTCATCTCTAATTTTCTTTTTATTGTTTTTTTTATGCATATTTCACAACTCTTCTTTTCGGTGCTTTTTGATGGTGTTTCCGAAATTTGCCTCCTAACCCGCTATCAACATTCCACACTTTTATTTTTTTATTACTTTTTAGTTTGTTATTATTTCGAGTAGAGAAAAAAATAAGACTGATTATCTCAAAAAGATAATCAGCCATATTTTTTTCTTTAATCGTAATCTATTATTCATTTTCTATGATTTAGTGTTTTTGATTTAATTTTCTCTTTATTTCTATTTCTAAATATTTATTTATATTTATATATCTATTTTTATTACTAAAATGCCAAATCACCCTTCTGGTGACCTGCGAAGTGCCCTACAAGTGTCCTACTTTATTTCCGAATGTTCCAGTACTACCTAGGCTTACGTCTTTTACGTATTTATTCCTTTTGTCAGGTTCTCCCATGCTTTTCCTTTGTTTCATGGTTTTCTTCGTATTGTAACTGACGTAAAAAAAGAAAGCCTAAAACTAGACTTTCCTCTTCAAAAGTACGGGCGACAGGACTTGAACCTGCACGGTCTCCCACTAGAACCTAAATCTAGCGCGTCTGCCAATTCCGCCACGCCCGCATACATTAAAAATCGTGGGCAATCTACACGATCGCCAAGTGGATAATAAAAAGCGCAATTGGAATTGCGCTTTCGAGTGAGGCACGGGGGATTCGAACCCCCGACACCTTGATTAAAAGTCAAGTGCTCTACCGACTGAGCTAGTGCCCCATAATATATAAAATTATCAAACTGCCCAAACTGGGCTAGTTGGATTCGAACCAACGAATGCAGGAGTCAAAGTCCTGTGCCTTACCGCTTGGCGATAGCCCATCATTGATTGTCACAAGGTGGCTAGAGGGATTCGAACCCTCGGCCTCCAGAGCCACAATCTGGCGCGCTAGCCAACTGCGCCATAGCCACCATACTGTGCTCGAAGGGATTCGAACCCCCGACCCACGGCTTAGAAGGCCGTTGCTCTATCCAGCTGAGCTACGAACACATAATTTTCGCCATTGCGAAAACCAAGCGGGTGATGGGAATCGAACCCACGTATCTAGCTTGGAAGGCTAGTGTTCTACCATTGAACTACACCCGCAAAATCGGGGTGACAGGATTCGAACCTGCGACCTCTTGATCCCAAATCAAGCGCTCTAGCCAAGCTGAGCCACACCCCGTATTCTTTTGTTAATGTGCTGCGTTTTTCACAACGCAAGAATGATTATATGGTAAATTAAGAATAAAGTCAACACTTTTTTTAATTTTTTTTAAATATTTTTTCACCATCTTCAAAAACCCTTTATTTACGGGCTTTCTGACGACCTCTTTTTTTTTGCTTTTTATCATTTCATAATTACAGTTCTCATTTTTCATCAAAAAAAAATTATAAATTTTTTTCTATTTTTTTCAAAAAAAAATTTTTTCCACTATATTTTTTATTTTTATTTATAATAAAATTAGGTCAAAAATCTAAAATTTTTTTCAGTTTAATTTCAAAAAAATAAAATTTTTTTAAAAATCACTTTTCAACTCTAATATTTTTCTACTTTTACAATTAATAACTAAAAATAATTTTCTTAAATAAAATATGTTGATTAGATATATAAATAAAAACTAATCAACATATTTCAATTCATATGTCACATTTCCATCATCTTCCATCGTCATTAAAATATAACTTGGTTTTCTCCCACTTTGTCTTGGGTATGTAAGACTTCCGGGGTTGATAATTGTATAATCCTCCCCTTCATCTATTACAGGAACATGAGTGTGTCCATACATTATAATGTCGCAGTCTTCCTGCAACGCTGCATATACCAGCCTTGTCACATCAGAACCATACACACCGTATCTATGCCCGTGTGTAGCAAATATTCTGTGTCCATACATCTCAAACACTACTTTTTCTGCCAGTTCACGATTCCAGTCATTATTCCCCCTTAATATCTTTACAGCATAGGGAACAGACCACTGTATGTATTTTTCATCACCACATACATCACCCAGATGAATGATATAATCAGCCTCTTTATTCTGCTTTATCACTTTTTCATAATTGTCCAGATAGCCATGAGTGTCACTGATAACTAATATTTTTCTCATTTTCTTTATTACTATACTTTTATCTTTGTTTTGTATTGCATCATTTACAGTTGTCGCAATAATAATCAGTTTATTCGCAATTATTACATTAACAATTATTTGTAACTACTTCAATTATATTCTGTCACCCAGCAATTTTATCATTTCCTTGAGCGCCTTGCCTCTGTGACTTATGCTGTTCTTCAGATGCGGATCCATCTCACCTGTTGTCATATCATATTCAGGAACATACACAATCGGATCATATCCAAATCCGTTAGTACCTCTTTCTTCTGTGGTTATATATCCCTCGATTGTTCCTCTTGTAGTAAGAATATCTCCATTAGGAAATGCAACAGCAATAACGCAGACAAATCTTGCACTTCTTGCCTCGCCCTCAACACCTTCAAGTTGTTTTATAATGTGTGCATTTTTAACAGAATATGGAGTATCCTCTCCCAAAAATCTGGCAGAATAAATTCCCGGTGCTTTATCAAGATAATCAACCTCAAGGCCTGAATCATCTGCCATTGCAATTTCACCTGTCATTTCCATTATTGCTTTTGCCTTGATTACTGCATTTTCTTCAAATGTCTCACCTGTTTCTTCTATGTCAGCCTCTACTCCGGCTTCTTTCATGGTAACAAGATCAAGTTCTAATCCTGCATCCTCTAACATCATTTTTACTTCTCTGACTTTTCCTTCATTTCCTGTTGCAAATATCATTTTAATATGTCTCCTTATCTGTCTTCTGTAAACGCTTTTAAGCAAATATTACATTTTTTCTTATCTTCGACACGCTCCCACGCATTGCCCATAAAACTAATATAGCCTTTTCCATCTTTTATATCAACATTTTTCGTAATATCATCATTTTGAAATTCCACCGCTACCGGCTCACATGATTTTGGAGTTGTCGCTTTTATTATAACTGCAAACTCATTTCCTTTTTCAACTTCAATCGCTCTATTCAATTCTATTGTATAATATCCTTTGTTCTTTAGACTTCCGGAACCCACCCATGTTCTTGACGAAGTAAGTGAATTCTCATCCTCATAATCAGGACATATAAACACTTCATACTTCGTATCAACATCGGTTGCATAGAATCCTACAGCTTTGACTATCTCGTCTTTATCCGCTTTGAAAACATTTGCAAAGTAAGCTGATGACTTATCCTTATAACCCATTTTCCCAACATATCCACACAAATCGCTCTGATAGATATTATCATAGTTATCTGTATCTTCTATTCTTGTATAAACTATATTGTGAACTCCTATGTTTGAATCATAATATGACACATAGAAATTGCCCTTGTCACCAAATTCTTTGCCCCAACTGTTTCTGCAAATAAAGGCACCATCGCCTTCAACAGCTGTATTAAAATTCTCTTTCGGATAATTATCATCCCAACCGATTATTACAATATCATGATTCGGTTTATTTTCACCTATATAGCAATATGCATTTGTCTCTTTATTATAATATGTCGATGTACTTGAAGAATTTACCAGTGATGTATAAAGCGCACTCTGTACACCTCCATACTTGTATACCATAGCTTTTATTGTTTCATATTCTTTTGACTCTATAATCTGCATTTCCTGAACGTGTTTAACGGTCTTATATTTTCCCGAAACTCCATCATACTTGTCATCTTTTTCAAGAACCGGTCCCTGCCACGCAGCTAGATAAGCCATTGAGATATTATAATCTCCTCCTTCAGAGACACCAACACTGAAAGAGTTCATTATGGCCATATGATCAGCTGCAAATACCTTGTGTTCTTCAGGCAGTAATGACGTCTCTAATGCTGTTACAGACGCAAAGGCCCAGCATGTCGAATAATTCCCTTGCGAGCGTACCTGAGGGCTTCTTTCTTCCTTTTCGTAAGAATAATAATATGGCAAATTTCTCGAATTATTATCATTACTGACAAGCTTCATCTCAGTATATTGGCCATCCCACACATAGGAATAGTGAAAGCATTCAGCCAGAATATCTACAGGAAAATAATATGCTTTATCAATCTCAAGAATTGGCAATTCAGAATCAAGAGCTGTCTCGTTCCAGTTATATTCCAAGGCTCCAATATCCATTGTCAACACGTTGTCACTCTTTGTTATTTTAACTGTTTTCCCGTTATAAATAGCACAAAAACAATTAAATGTTTCTGTTATATTATCAACTGCAATATACATTTTCAATTCATCGTCAACATATATTTTCTTATTTTTGCTATTAATTGTAACACCGTCTACAGACAGTTTTACATTATTGTTATTTAACTCATTTGCAATTAATTTGTTCCATCGTGTGTTGTCTACCACCACTTCACTCTTTATTAAGTATTCTTTGTTGAGATACTTAAACAAAAAGAAACCACCAACAATTGCAATGATACAAATCATCCAATACCATACTTGTTTTTTCAATACACTACCTCTTATTCCATAATTGCATAATTAAATTATTACAGTATTACATAATTCTTAGTTATATTTATATTTGTTTGTTGGCTTTAGGTGGCTTTGGTCCCATAAACTGATAATAGTATGCCTTGAGCATTCCGTTATATATCTTTCTGTTCTTAGTTGCCTTAATTCCCATTGCCTTTTCAGCGTCTTCATATGAGGTGATTACAAATGCTGACCAGGAATCCAGTTTTTTATATCTTTCCCCAAAACATTTGTATAAATCATACATATTCTCTTTTTCATCCAACCTCTCACCATATGGAGGATTAGTTATTATAAATCCATATTTCTTACTGTGACTTAAATCTGCAACATCTCTCTGCTGAAAATGAATAAGATGATCGACTCCTGCAAGTTCCGCATTCTTTTTCGCATAGGCCACCATTTTAGCATCAATATCATAAGCCTGAATATCCGTTTCAACCGAATCATCAATCATATCGTTTGCTTCATTTATCACATCATACCAAATCTTTTTGTCAATGATATTTGTCCAGCCCTCAGAGACAAACTCTCTGTTCATTCCCGGTGCCATATTCATTGCAATCATTGCTGCCTCAATAGCAAAAGTTCCACTCCCGCAAAAAGGATCAACAAGTATCCTGTCTTTACGCCAAGGTGTAAGCATTATCAAAGCTGCGGCAAGGGTTTCTTCTATCGGCGCTTTTGCCGTATTCTTTCTGTATCCTCTCATATGTAAAGATTCCCCTGAAGAATCAAGGCCTACTACCACTTCATCTTTGTATATAAATATTCTGATTGGATATTCAGCTCCATCTTCATCAAACCAATCAATAGAATATTCGCTTTTTAATTTTTCAACCATTGCCTTTTTGACAATTCGCTGAATATCTGTTGTACTGAACAATTTGCTCTTAATAGATGTTGCTTTTTTCACCCAGAATTTTCCATCCACAGGGATATAGTTTTCCCAATCAAGAGCCTTGATTTTTTCAAACATTTCATCAAAAGTAGTTGCCTTAAATCTGCCAACCTGCACTAACACTCTCTCAGCTGTTCTCAAAAAAACATTCGCCCTCACTATAGCTTTCTCGTCACCCTTAAATGTAACTCTGCCATCTTCCACCTTTGTTATCTCGTATCCCAAATCCTGTATTTCTCTTTTTAGAACTGCCTCTAATCCAAAATGGCATGGAGCAGTCAGTATATATTCTCCCATTGAGTTATTCTCCTTCACGAAAAATGAGTGTCCTGTAAATTCAGATACTCTGTAAAATCAACATACTTAATCATTATATGGAATTCATTATAAAGTCAACACCCAATTATTTATGTTGAAAAAAAAAGCACAGATATAAAATCTGTGCAAACGTGCGTTAGAGGATTCGAACCCCCGACCTTTTGGTCCGTAGCCAAACGCTCTATCCAGCTGAGCTAAACGCACACGTCATTCTAAAAACGACATCATTTATATTACCCTATTATTTTCCATCTGTCAATAAAAAGATTGATTTTTTATTGACATTTTTATTGACATACCGATTAATCCATCTAAAAGATTAACTTTTATTGGCATAAAATAATCTTTTAGATAACTACTTGTATTTTATTATACTTAAAATCAATACTATTTATAAAACAGTACATACCATAATATTTATTTCAAAAATGATATGTACTGTTCCATTTTTCAACTATTACTTTTTATCAAACACTTTTGTATCTTATCTTAATTATTATATTATTTACCTAATGCAAATATTCTGCTATTCAACGTATATATTTTCAAAGTAATTATGCATTTTATAATCACTGTTAACTAAAGATATTATATTGTTATATAAATAATCAAAAAATACTTTAGTTGGAACTTCCTGATATTCATATAAAGCCGCCGCAATTCCATATACAGAAGTTTTGTCCACTTTAGAATAAATATATTGTCCATTGTCTAATTTTGCATACGCTCTAACCATCATCTCAGAATCAAAATAATCTTTTGAATTAATAAAAGGCATTGTCATTACATATGACTGATAATCATCCGAATTATCTCCCAGATTTACTTTTCCCTTTTCAGTTGACTTGAATGAATAAACATCCTTATTAATACTATTAACTGTCATATCGGCGAAAGTAGCATATTTGCTTAATCCGAAAATCAATCCACTTTCAACTACTTTATTGCTTTCACCATACACGCTATAACATATTCTATGTGCTCCTCTTGTGGCATTAATCTGATATCCGTTCAAATATATGCTAACTCCCTCTGCATGTTCTGATTCCTGATTATTATTATAGAGTTTATCGTTATCCACACCAAAATCATTAATCAATATCTTTTTAATTTTATCTATGGATTTATTTTGAACATTCCCACTCTGTCTATCATTAATATCAATATTATATACATTTGCATAGCTTTTATCCGGATAATGGGCTAAGCCTTCTGAATCAAGGTATAATCTGCCATTAGCCAAATCTTCATCCAATTCAATGAATCTATGATTATTTAAGTCTACATTTAAAAGAACTTCCTGACACAAATTAAAGCCTTCTTCGTGGCTTCCTCTAAACAACTCTCTGCAAGCTATCAGCCAATTCAATGCAAAGTCACTATTTGAATCATAAAAACCATTAGAAAATGCATAAGAATCCTCATAAACATTTTCGGCTCTACTCAAACTTAATTTACGATACATTTGTTTTAAATCCATATTGCCATATGGTACATAATAAGTATATGCAAACTCTTCCCTATTATCTTCCAAATATTCACATACTAATGCCTCTCTACAATAATATTCCAAAGAATACATATTAATACTAAAGTCATAAATATTATAATTATAGATTTCATCTATATTATTAAACGTTTCAACTTTGTATAAGTTCTCTGCAATAAGATTTGCTAATGTTTTCTCTATCACATCATTTTTAAGAGTTTTTTCTTTCTGTAAAATCAGAGCAAATTCCTGCTTTAAATCATAATAAAAAGGATGTCCTTTACAATATTCATAATTGTAAACCTTATCTACCCAATCATATGCGAAGGTACTATCAAGCAAATAATCTCCATCGATTAGCATTACGCCCTCTTTTATAAGACTATTATTATTTACTATATCTGCAACTTTTTTATTTGCAAATACTGTTTCATTATGTTCCTCCCAATACAGGTCCCAACTTGTTTTTTCACTGCTCTCATCTTCTACATTAGTTTCATTTTCAATATTATCAGCAAAAATATTTGTATTAACTGCGCTTGTCTGCACAACAAACGTAGCTGCCAATAATAACGTTAATAATTTTTTTCTCATGTAAAACCTCCATTAATAATTAATATGACATCATATTATATAAATCAATAAATCAATAGATTTATATATTATATAATCAATCACATTTTCTAACACTTTCTTATT
>JAILRH010000059.1 GCA_024698345.1 Lachnospiraceae bacterium
GGGGAACCCAAATCAGCGAGACACGCGACAAAGCATTTTTTGTCGCGAGCGAAAGTGATTTGATATCCGAAGGATGAAAATCACGAAAGCTAAGCAGATCTGCGGATTCGAGCTGGCATTGCTGAAAGGCTGAATAGTTACAGAAATATAGACAAGTACGCGATAAAAAAAACTCTGCAAAGCAGAGTTTTTTTTATCGCGTACTTGTGCATTTCCTCAATTAGATGTTATAATTAATAAGATTATGCAGTACGGATTGAACATTTATTATATTTTTATAGACTGAATTATAGCAGATAACTCTCCGATACTGCTAATATGCATGAAAGAGAGACTTTATTATGGACAAGAAATCTATACTTGAATTAAAGAGAAGAATGAAAAAGGACGATTGCACTTTCACAAGGATGTGTGGATGCTATGTCAACGGATCTAAGGAAAAAGTTGTTAAATTAAACGAGACATTCCTGAATCTTGAGGATGAGGAATATTATAAATATCTTGAGATAGCAAAGAAAGCTCTTTCGGGCGCTATCGGAAATAATATGATGGAATTGAATTTTCATCGCGAGGAGGAACAGCCGGGAGGACATCAGCAGTTTCTTATGGGACTTAAAGCCAGCGCTCTTAAGAACGAAGAACTCCTTGATATGTTCTACGATTTGATTATTGAGAATTATGATTATGTGGGTAATTATCTTATTTTATTATTCCACGATGCATACGATGTTCCTGTAAAGACTACAGACAACATCAAGATGGATGAGTCTGAGGAAGTGTATGAGTACGTTATTGTGGCTATCTGCCCTGTTACTCTCACTAAGCCGGGACTTGGATACAGAAAAGAAGAAAACAGAATCGGAACTATGGACAGAGACTGGATGGTTGGAATGCCTGAGACAGGATTTACATTCCCTGCATTTTCTGACAGAAGTTCAGATATTCACGCTGTAATGTTCTACTCGAAGGATGCAAAGAATCCACACGAGGAGATTATTTCAAATGTTCTCGGATGTCACAAGAAACGTACTGATTCACAGAAGCAGGTGGCATTTACGGACATAATAAAGGAAAATGTCTCAGAAGATAAGCACGAAGAAGTTATTGCAAATGTATCTGAAAAGATTTCAGAAGTGGTTACCGAGGACGAGACAAAGAAGCTTTCCGGCGAAGATATTGCAAAGATTATGATGGAAAGCGGTGTTTCTGAAGTTAGCGTCAAGAGCATTGAGTCAAGTTACAATGACACATTTGAGGAAGAACTGCCGGATGCGGAAGTTCTTGTTGACTCAAAAGTTCTTAAGGCTTACGGTGCTAAGATTGCAAGACTTGAACTTGAGGCAGAGGTTGAGGAACTAAAGAAACAGCTTGATGAAGCAAAAGGAAATCAGACAAATAATTCAGAAAACGGACAGGACGGAGCGGATAACATTGATAGTGAATTGTCTGATGCGGATTCATCACAACTTGAAAATGGGGAAGTCGAGTTAGGTGAAAACGAAATCGTTGTAAATGTAAACAGCGAAAAGAAGGAGTTGATTAGAGCGGAAGTAATCAACGGACAAAAGTGTATTATTATTCCTGTAGAGGATGATGATAAAGTAGTGATAAAAGAAAAGTAGAAAAAACGGAAGGGTTTCTACGGCTATCAGAGTAGGAGGTTAAAAAAGATGGCTAAAAAATTAATATCAATGTTACTCATCATGGTGATGACAATCGCTATGATACCTGCCATGGACGGACAAAATAAGGCAGAAGCAGCAACGGCGGGGATATCTAACAACGGGCTTTACACTATTGTAAGTGCTTACAACGGTAAGGCTTTGACACAGACAGACATGTCTACATTCTGGGCGAATGCAGTTGTTTGGAATACCAACGCAATGAGTGATTTGGCCAGATGGACATTGACAGAGCGCGGAGAATTTTATTCAATCACAAATGTTGTATCGGGAAAGAGCATGAAGATATGCGGAACAACGGCCGGAAGTAATTGCGATTTCAACGGATATGACAACTCAAATGATTATAAGTGGAAGATAGTTCCTATCACATCAGGAACTTACGCAGGATGTTTCTACATCGTATCTTCCAGAAAGACAAGTGATAATCAGGAACTTTATGTGGAAGTAAGAGAGGCAGATGGCGACAGAAATGACGGAGCTAATGTAGGACTTTACACAAAGGCTCCAACAGAGAGTGACAGACAGATTTGGAGAATTCAGTCTACCACACGTACAGACGAGACTTTCACATTAGACAAAGCAAACACAATGCTTGACGCATTTAAGAATAAGTACTTTAAGTACAGAAGTGAGTCCGGAAAGAATACTCTTGGATGGGGATTCTGGAGTGTTGCTGAAGTCATGGAGGCAATGCTTGACGGATATGAGCTTACAGGTAACTCACAGTACAGAGAGATGTTTCAGGGAACATGGGACAGTTTCCTTGTAAAAAATGGAGAAAACTGGTCATGGAATGCATACAATGACGACATTACGTGGGCAGCTCTTGCAGGATGTAGAGCTTACATGTTATTTGGCGGTCAGAAGTACTTGGACATTGCAAAGACAAATTTTGATTTGATGTATGACAGAGCTTCTACATTTGAAGTAAACGGTGTAAGAACAGGTGTACTCAGATGGTGTGAAGAAAACGGAAGAAATACATCATCAAACGGATGTATCAATGGACCTGCTATAGTTTGCGCATGCCACCTTGCAATAGCAACAGGAGATAATGGATATTGGGATAAGGCTAAGAGAATTTATGAAGCACAGAGAAATTCAAATCTTTACGTTGCTGATGGAAGTGATGCAGGTTGGGTAAGAGACTGTATTAATCAGGACGGTTCAGTAGCAAACTACTGGTGTTCAACATACAATCAGGGAACATATCTTGGTTCAGCAGTAATGTTATACAATCACTATGGGGATCAGAAATATGCAACAGATGCTGACAACATTGTAAATTATACAATGAATCATCTTTGCTACAACAGAATCCTCAAGGAAGAGAACACCAACAGCGGAGACCTTTCAGGATTCAGAGGAATCCTTGTAAGATACATGAGAATGTACATCTTAGAGAGAGACAAAAATGATTATCTCGATTTCTTCACAAAGAATGCAACAATAGCATGGATGAACAGAAACTCGCAGAATATTCAGCAGTGTTCATGGCAGAATAAGACACCGGAAAATGCTGACTGGGATGAATTCGCAGGATATAATGCAGTGTGTGTGGCAGCTAACATGCCTACATACAGAAGCACAATTGACAGAAGTGCTTATGACAGAATTGAAGCAGAAGACATGGATTATACAAGAGGACTTATTGCAGAAGGTTCTTCAGGAACTTCAGGCGGCAGAAGCCTTGGTGGTGTTCAAAACGGTCATTACACAGCTTACTATAATGTGGATTTTGGAAGCACAGGCGCATCTTCTGTTAAGTTCAACTATTCAAAAGCTAATGAAGGTGCAAATGCAACAGTTGATTTCAGACTTGATTCAAAGGATGGCGAAGTTATTGCATCTGCATCAATTGAGCCAACAGGTAACTGGTCAACTTGGAGAATGGTTTCTGCTAACACAACAAGAAAAGTTACAGGAAAGCACAAAGTGTATGTAATGTTTAATTCGCCTACATCTTATGTATGTAACTTAGACTACTTCCAGTTCGATGAATATACAGTTGACGGATTTTCCACAATTCAGGCAACTGCTCTCGATGAGAGAAGCGGACTTGTTATCGATACAGATGGATCAGGAAATCCAAGTAACCTCGGCGGAGTGACAAACGGAACATGGGCACTTTACAAGTCGTTAGATTTTGGAAACAGAAATGCGGTATCAATTGAGTTTAATTATGCAAGTAAGGCGAATGATGCTGAAGGAAAGATTGAAATCTATGCAGATGACTTGAATTCAAGTTCAATTGGAGTAATTAATCTTTCAAGTACAGGAAACGATTGGAGTACATATAAGGTTGCAAAAACAAACCTTACAAGACAGATTTCAGGAAAGCATAATATCTATCTTAAGTTTGTTACTACAGGAAACAAAGCTTATGTGTGTAACTTAAAATCTTTCAGATTCAGCACAGAAACATATATTGAGCCAACAGAGGCCCCAACAGAGGCTCCAACAGAGGCACCAACAGAGGCACCAACAGAGGCACCAACAGAAGCACCAACAGAGGCTCCGTTTATGTATGATGCACCTCAGGTAGAAGGTTTACAGATTAGTACTTCATATGAGGGAACAAGAGTTGTTGGAGCAATTGAGAAATCATACAACGGAAAGAATGTTACTTCATACGGATTTATTTTCGGTCTTGCAAACTATGATTCAAAGGATACAGGAGTTAAGGACAGTGATTTGAAACTTAACAGCAGTAACGATTGTGTTAAATCATATCAGTCAACTTCAAAGGGAATTCTAAATACAGTTATGGGAGATTCTGAGTCCGCAACATACATTGCAAGCACAATGAGTTTTGGAAAGAAGAATGTTACAGCTTATACAGCTCAGTATAAAGTTAGAACATATGCAGTGCTTTCAGACGGAAGTGTGATGTACAGTGATATCTGTGATTATTCAGTTTACGGAGTAGCAAATTTTGTATACAAGAACAGACTTATGAACACCAATGCAAATCACAACTACCTGTACAACAATATTTTAAAAGTAGTAGATCCAAGTTATGCAGAAGTAGACTACTCATGGAGTGATATATTAGCAGATTAAGGATTTAACAAAAAGATATAATAAAACTTTGGGAACGTTTGGAAGTTCCTGATGAGAAAAGACAGGACTGGGATTTCTCCCAGTCCTGTCTTATTAGATGCAATTTTATATCAGAATAGTATCAGTGGGAAGTTTTATCTCAATACGGAGATTGTTTACCAGTCTGAATCCCAGTCAGAATCGCCTGAATCCCAACTGTCTCCTGAGTCCCAGTCATAATCATTATGATTGTCATTATAATTACCATTATAATTGTTATAATTATCATTATCGTCATCGTCATCGTAGTTATTGTAGTTGTTATTCGAATTTTGCCTATACCTATCATCCGATGAAAAATGACTATTATAGTAGTCGGAAGAGTAGAATGAGTAGGACGAATCCCATGTCTCACTCTTTTTATTAAAAACACAATCCTCATCCTTTTTTAACACAGGAGACGGAACCTCAGAATCATCCAGTTTGATATAATCATCATCGACAGCGTCATATTGATAATAATTGTCTTTATACTCACAATATACTGTATTAGCATATTTGTAATATGACGGTTTTGGAGCTCTAATCTCGTACACAACGAAAATTAGAAAACTGATAATAATTAAAAGCGGAGTAAATATAAAATGAACAAATAATAAGTCGAACTTTGGAGATGTATTTATAATACCCCTTGTGGCCGGAGAACTTTCATTTGCTCTTGTGCCTGAAGAAGAAGTTTCGTTGGTGATGGTATCAATCATTTTTGGAATGAAGCTGCTTCCCATATTTGACGTGTGTGCATTCTGTTCATTATTCAAATTGTGAGCTTTCTGGTTGAGAATCTCACTTTTGAGTTTCAAAAACAATTCATTTACTGCGTAGGCTTCATCATCGCCTTGATATCTGATGACACGAGTGCCGTCGGCTTTGTTTTTGTATACTATAAAATCATTGCCTTCTTTATATATTCCAAAGGTCTTAGGATTTGTACAGTTAACACCGATAAAAAATCTTGTGGTTTCGTAAGACGGAAGATTTCGGTCGCGGTACCACTGTTGTAATTCTGCAATGGTTCTTGGTGTATCAGAACCGCAATGTTCGTATTTGTTTTCCATATTTTCCCTCACTAATTAGCCTTCTTTAATTGTTCGCACAGCCATGGAATCTGTGTTTCAAAGTTTACTGCGTATATGCGACGATCCTCATCCTTTGCGGTATCGTCAATACAGCGGCATGTAAACTCTGCTGCAAGCATAAGTGCATCTCTGATGGAATAATCATTGAGCACGGCACCTGTGAATACACTTGCAAAAACATCTCCTGTTCCATGGGAACGGTATTTGACTTCTTTTGTACTTCCCTCAAAAAAGTCGCCGGTATTACTGTCAAAACCTATAAATCCCAATCTGTCATTGTCAAAATGAACACCGGTGATTACACTGCACTTAGCTCCGAGTTTTGACAAATCAACAAGCATTTCCTTAATCTTCTCCTGACTGCAGTCTTCTCCGGGATAGTCCATGTCGAGTAGCAGTGACGCTTCGGAAATGTTAGGGATGATGATGTCAGCCTTGCTACAAAGCCTTGCCATATGTGATGGGTGAGAACTGTCAAAACCTGTGTAGAGTTTTCCGTCTTCAGCCATAACAGGATCCACAATAACAAGATTGTTTGGTCTCGAAAAAGCTTTGATATAATCAATGACAATATCAATCTGTTTTGCGGAAGCAAGATAACCTGTATATATTCCGTCGAATTTAAAATCTTCTTTCTGCCAGTGATCTTTTACCTTTTTCATATCCTCAGTCAGGTCTCTGATATGGAACCCGTCAAATTGAGTGTGGGTCGACAGAACTGCTGTAGGAACAATGGAAGTCTCTATGCCCATTGCCGAGATAATTGGCAGAGCAACTGATAGAGAACATTTTCCAAGACAGGAAAGATCCTGGATACTCATAACTCGTTTCATAAAAATCTCCCAAAATAAGAAATAACTGTTCATCTGTGAGAAATACGAATCTACAATATGACGGATGAACAGACACCTAGAATTATAACAAAACTTACCCGGAATGTATACGCACAATTCAAGGTTTCATTTTTACCCTTGTTGAAGAAGGTGTTTATGCACAAAAGTGATTAAAAGTAGCATTGAAGGGAATAATAAAATGTGACTGAATCGGAAATAATGACACCTGATGGAAATGAAAAGAATGAGATTGCCTGAATGGCAAAAAATGCAATTGTTTTGTTTGTTGTTTTTGTGATATGCTACATTGTAAGAGAAATACTTGAACCCAAATTAATTGGAGAGAATATAGGACTGTCCCCGATAATGAGTCTGCTGACTCTTTTTGCAGGATATAAGTTGTTTGGGATTATAGGACTATTTGTCGGTCCCTTTATTTACATGATAATTACAGAGGATGAAACCTCATTGTGAGTATAACTAAGAAGTAGATGTCCCCCTCCTCTAAACAAAGTGAAGGTGGGGGTAAGAAAATTTACTGAGTAGATGTCCCCCTCTTCTAAACAAAGTGAAGGTGGGGTAAGAAAATTTGCTACGGAGGGAATATGGTAAATTATAATTTTAACAGAGATATAAAAATGAGAGTCCCAAAAGAGGTGGACCTTATAATAAAGATTCTTGAGCAAAACGGATATGAGGCGTTTGCGGTGGGAGGCTGTGTCAGAGATACAATTCTCGGACGCAATCCTCAGGACTGGGATATTACCACATCGGCTCTTCCGCAGACCGTAAAAGAACTCTTCAACAGAACCATAGACACAGGACTTCAGCATGGAACTGTCACAGTTATGATGAAGGGTGTCGGATACGAAGTTACCACATACAGAATTGATGGAGAATACAATGACAGCCGTCATCCCGAGAGCGTTGAGTTTACATCTAATCTTATTGAAGATTTAAAAAGAAGAGATTTCACAATAAATGCCATGGCATTTAATCCAAAACTCGGACTTGTGGACGCCTTTGACGGGATTGGCGATATTGAACGAAAAGTAATCAAATGTGTTGGAAATCCGGAGGAGCGATTTGGAGAGGATGCTCTTCGTATTCTCAGAGCGGTCAGATTCTCGGCACAGCTTGGTTTTGAAGTGGAAGATAATACAAAAAAAGCTGCTTCAAAATTATCTGAAAATCTTGTCAATATAAGCAAAGAGCGAATTCATACAGAACTTGAAAAACTGATTCTCTCAGACAATCCGGGCAAACTCAGAGATGCCTATGAAATGGGAATAACAAAATACTTTTTCAAAGAATTTGACGACATGATGGAGTGTGAACAGAACTCAAAGTACCATCGATACAGCGTTGGTGAACACACTATCAAGGTCATGGAAAATGTTCCGGCAGAACATTACATCAGATGGGCTGCACTGCTTCATGACGTTGGTAAGCCGGTGGTCAAATATACCGATGAGAGAGGTGACCATTTTAAGAAACATGCAATTGTCGGAAAGGATGTTGCCCATAAGGTCTTAAAAAGTCTTAAGATGGATAACAAAACAATTAACGTTGTCACAAGACTTACCGAACATCATGACGACTTGCAGGGAATCAATCTTACGGAAACTAATATCAGAAAATCAATCAACAGAATAGGGAATGACATATATCCACTGTTTATTCAGCTGATTGATGCTGACACGGCGGGAAAGAGCGAATATGCAATCGAGGTGACAAAACAGCTTCTCGATTATGTGCACGATACATATAAGCTAATTATAGAAAGAGGGGACTGCTATTGCACAAAGATGCTTGCAATTGCAGGGAGAGATCTCATTGACATGGGAATCGGTCCGGGACCAATCATTGGAGATGTTCTGGATGAACTACTTGCCATGGTTATAGGACAGCCGGAACTAAATACCAAAGAGACTCTTACGGCAATTGTTGAGAAGAAATATAAGAACTCTTAACAGCGAAATTTGTGTTGAGCCAATCCGTTGAATAGAATATGAAATAAATGGCAGGTATATATATCATAATTGAATAGAATCATGCATACGATAAAGTGAGCGGACTTTCTACGAGATGAAATTCGAGAACGCCTGGGCGTTCGTGCTGTGAAAAAGAGGAGCATAGTTAGTCAGAAAAATCACATTGGAGGCATATGACAAAAACAGATTTGTTTCGGATGAGGAATGGAAAGTGTTTGCGGCATTGCTATTGTACCCTGAAAGATTCTGGAAAGTTGCAAATAATTATCTCAACTCGGGGAAAGCATGGCTGTCTGAGAAAAACAAGGAAAAACTCCGGATGTTTTTGGCTCAGGAAACAGGCAGGGGAAGAGTGGTGGAAGAATTTGCTTCGCTATTCAGATAGTTTAGCAGTGTGAAAAGCTGTATTGCTCATTGTTTTTGAAAAAAATGTGTATTTTTAATGTTTAGTTGAATTATACTCCCTGTTGTATTATAATGTTTCTGAATGAGCTTTTTTGGAGAAATTGGAGGTAGATGATGAGTTATAAGGAGTTATATAACGAATGGCTTTCAAATCCTTATTTTGACGAGGGGACTAAAGAGGAATTGAAGTCTATATCTAGCAATGAAAAAGAGATAGAAGAAAGATTTTACAAGGAACTGGAATTTGGAACAGCCGGCCTTAGAGGTATCATCGGAGCCGGAACTAACCGAATGAACATTTACGTTGTAAGAAAAGCAACACAGGGACTTGCAAACTATATCATAAAGAACGGCAGCAAAGACAAGGGAGTTGCAATCGCATACGATTCAAGAAGAATGTCTCCTGAATTTGCTGACGAAGCAGCAAGAGTTCTTGCGGCAAACGGTATCAAAGCGTACAAGTTTGAGTCGCTCAGACCTACACCGGAGCTCTCATTTGCAGTGAGAGAACTGGGCTGTACAGCAGGTATCAATATCACAGCCAGCCACAATCCTGCAAACTATAACGGATACAAGGTATACTGGGAGGACGGTGCGCAGATTACACCACCTCACGATACAGGAATCATGGCTGAAGTTAAGGCAATCACAGATTTATCCACTGTCAAGACTATGAGTGCTGAGGATGCCAAGGCAGCAGGACTCTACGTTATTATCGGACAGGAAATCGATGACAAATACATGGAAGTGCTTAAGGCACAGATCAAGAACCAGAGTGTAATTGATGAGATGCAAAAAGACATCAAGATTGTATATACACCACTTCACGGAACAGGTAATATTCCTGCAAGAAGAGTATTAAAGGAAATCGGTTTTGAGAATGTTTATGTAGTTAAGGAGCAGGAACTTCCGGATGGAGATTTTCCTACAGTATCATACCCAAATCCGGAGGCAAAGGAGGCATTTGCACTTGCCCTCAAACTTGCAAATGAAGTTGATGCTGATTTAGTTCTTGCAACAGATCCTGATGCAGACAGACTTGGTGTTTACGTTAAGGATTCAAAGACAGGTGAGTACCATGAGCTTACAGGAAATATGTCAGGTTGCTTATTGGCAGAATATGAAATCAGCCAGTTAAAAGCAGCAGGAAAGATACCTGCAGACGGAGCAGTTATCAGATCTATCGTTACAACAACTATGTCTGATGCTATTGCTGAGTACTACGGAGCTTCTCACATCGAAGTTCTCACAGGTTTCAAATATATCGGTGAGCAGATTCTCAAATTTGAAAATACAGGTAAGGGAACATACCTCTTCGGTTTTGAGGAGAGTTATGGATGTCTTATCGGAACATACGCAAGAGATAAGGATGCTATCGTTGCAACTATGGCTCTTTGTGAGGCAGCTGCATACTACAAGAAGAAAGGCATGACTCTTTGGGATGCCATGATTGAAATGTACGAGAGATACGGATACTACAAGGAAGGTATTCAGGCAATTACTCTCGCAGGCAAGGAAGGTATCGAGAAGATTCAGTCTACTATGGAGCAGCTTAGAAATGATGCACCTACAACATTTGGTGATTACAAAGTTGAAGTTGCAAAAGATTACAAGACAGGCAAGATTAAGAACCTTGTTACAGGAGAAGAGTCAGAAACAGGACTTCCTTCATCTAACGTTCTTTACTACGAACTCAATGATGGTGCATGGCTTTGTGTAAGACCTTCAGGAACAGAACCAAAGATCAAGTTCTACTACGGCGTAAAGACAGATTCTTTGGAGTCGGCAGAATCTGCAGAGAAGAAGCTTGGCGAAAAGGTATTAGAAACAGTTAACGAGATGCTGTAAGTTATAATTCGGTGACTTTCTAATTTGTCTTTACTTAATCTAACGGATAACAAAATAATAGTAATAAATAAAAACACACCACAATATATTTATAGAGAATATGTTGTGGTGTGTTTTTTATGCGTGCAAAAATGAGATTGCTTTATACAGGAGGAATTTTGAAGACAACAAGGCCGATTTCAACTGCTGTGATTGCGGCCATGATATGCGTTCGCAAAAACAGGGAAGTTGAAATTGCTGTCAGAGAAAAGGAAAATAGTGAACTGTGTACTCTGACAGGCAGAGTATCACCGCTTGAAATTGTTGCGGATACCAGGGAAACATTCCGGGTGAGAGACGAGATAACAGTTCCGCAAAGTCGTGGTAATTTATATAAGATAGTGTGGAGTGACATCAGCCTGAAGAGTATTTCGACAAAACTGCTGGATCACATGATTCATGTGGGAGGGGAACTGTACATATTCATGTACTATATTACTGATGACAAAGAAGCACCGATACAGTGGCATGCCGGAACAGTTTCCTTCAGTGGAAATATTGAGATGCAGGATGCAACGGAAGATATGATATCGTATGTAAATGTTTCCATAAGAGAAAGCAGCCTGTCACCCCTGGAAAATGATATGGGCGAGTGCGAAGAAGTAAAAATGGTCAGATTAAGCCGGGAGACAAACTTCTGATTGCAAAAGGTGAGCGAAAATAGAAAAAGTAAATGTTAATAATCAGTTGTGAAAAGCTCGAATAATTGATACTATGATTAATGGAATCTTGTGAGAGAATAATCTTGAAGGGAGATTTAAGATACATATGAGAGAATTACACATAAAAGCATACGGAAAAATAAATCTTGGGTTGGATGTGATTAGAAAAAGAGAAGACGGATATCATGACCTGGACATGATAATGCAAAGTGTCGGTGTCTATGATGATGTTATTATAAAGGACACAGAAAATGTGGGAGAGATAACAGTTGAGACAGATCAGTTTGTTTTGGAAAATAATAAGGATAATCTTGCATACAGGGCTGCAAAACTTCTTATGGATGAGTTTCATATCAAGGCCGGAGTGTCCATTTATATATATAAAAGAATTCCGGTTGCAGGTGGAATGGCAGGCGGAAGCAGTGACTGCGCTGCAACCCTTAAGGGTGTAAATGAACTGTTCGAACTTGGACTTAGTGAGAAGGAACTCAGGGAGAGAGGCGTTAAACTTGGAGCAGATGTACCATACTGTATTATGGGAGGAACTGCCATCGCAAGAGGAATCGGAGATGACCTTACAAAACTTCCTGATGCACCCCAGTGCCATCTGATAATTGCAAAACCTCCTGTGTCTGTATCGACGGCTTATGTGTATGGAAGAATTCGACCTGATGAGATAACAAAAAGACCTGACATAGAAAAAATCGCGGAATCAATCAGAGAGAGCGACCTGAAGAAAATGGCAGGACTTCTTCACAACGTAATGGAAGATGTAACCGTGGGGGATTATCCTATAATTAAAGAAATTGAAAAAGTAATGCTTGAAAACGGAGCTCTAAATTCTATCATGAGTGGAAGCGGCCCGACTGTGTTTGGCATATTTGATGACGGGGGAAAAGCGGAGGAGGCAATGAAGCAGTTGGAAGAATCAGGACTTACCGAACAACTTTATCTCACGGAATTTGTTTAAATATTTGAAGCGGTATTTGATATTATAATCCGATTTTGATTTAGTATTTGAAACTGATTTCTTATTAGAATCGGACGTTGCATATTTGAATTCTTTTTTTGACAGAGAACGCTTAAGTTTATCTTTAGAAGAATCGGAAAAGGTTGCTGACGATTGGTTAATAAAACAGAGTGAAGGGTATAGGCAACACCACCAGTTATGACCTTTTCCTGATCCGATTTCAATTATGTAGGATGTGTAAGAGCCTTTTGGAAATTTAAAATTGCCGTACATCCGGTCAGGAAAGGATTCTACTGTAAGTCTGCTTGAAACAGGATACGAACAGCCATCAGAACGTAAGGTTTTGGAGGCTGTTTTTTCTATTTCGGATTTTTTAGAGATGATTATCTGAGCGGCGTTTTCCATAGAGGGAGAATCTTTTAACAAATCTCTCATATAGCGTATTACTTCGTCCCTGACATGCACACAGCTGTGGAGAATGCTTTGAATAAGAGTATTGCCATTGTAAAATATTTTATTCAGTCATTTGTACAAGGTATTGATATTTCAAAAAATATCATGTAACATGACTTGTAGGGCAAGTTCAATTTGGCCGTAAAAAGAGACATAATAAAAAGGACAGTAGAAAAGGTGAAAAAATGAGCGATAGTTTTAATAATTCGCCAATTGGAGTTTTTGATTCCGGTGTCGGAGGACTTACAGTTGCACGTGAGATACTCAGACAGTATTCTAATGAGAGTATAGTGTACTTTGGGGATACGGCGAGAGTTCCTTACGGAAGCAAATCGAAGGATATCATAATCAGATACTCGAAACAGATAATCAATTTTTTAAAGACAAAAGATGTAAAAGCAATAGTTGTTGCGTGCAATACTGCCAGTGCTTACGCTCTTGATGAGGTGGAAAGAGAACTGGATATTCCCATTATCGGAGTTGTAAAACCGGGGGCAAAAGTTGCGGCGCGAACAACAAAGAACAGACGCGTAGGTATTATAGGAACAGAAGGAACGATAAACAGTGGCTTATATACTAAGATAATACAGGGAATAGACAAAGATATTACAGTATACGGAAAGGCGTGTCCTTTATTTGCACCGTTAGTGGAAGAGGGAATGTTGCATGACAGCATTACAGATGAAGTGGCAGCAAGATACCTTGAAGAACTCAAAAAGGAAGACGTTGACAGCCTTATACTGGGGTGTACTCACTACCCGCTTCTTAGAGATACTATCGGAGAGATAATGGGAGAGAGTGTAAATCTTGTCAATCCTGCGTATGAGACAGCAGTAGGACTTGGATCTCTTATGGACGAACTGGGGATACAGGCATCATCCGATCACGAAGCGATATATGAATTCTACGTAAGTGATGCAGCTGAAAAGTTTAAGAGATTTGCCAATTCTATTTTGCCGCTTGATATTGAAAAGATACAGCAGATTGATATTGAAGAGTACAGTACTTCACTGTAGATAATAACAGAGTAAACCGAGAGCATTCTTGAACAATAGGGATGTTACTGGAGATATGCAGTGACGGGATGGAGAATATTATGAATAAAGATGTAATTATATCAATTAATGGACTTCAGGTTGCAGAGGACACAGATGATGCAGTTGAAGTTGTGACTGTCGGCGAGTACTACAACAGGAACAACAAGCATTATATTGTATACGAAGAGATAGACTCGGATAACGGGGCTAAGACGAAGAATATTATAAAAGTATCAGAAGAGATAGTGGAAATAAAGAAAGTCGGAAACGTAAATACAAACATGTCTTTTGCCAGTCAGAAGACAAACAGAAGTTATTACAGCACACCTTTTGGAGATTTTACAATCGACATAAATACAAATGATATTGCTGTAAATGTCGGTGAAAAAGATATGGACATCAAGATTGATTATGCATTGAGCATTAACAATCAGCATACAAACGATTGCCGCATCAGTATGTCGGTAAAAGAGATGATGTAGAAAAATATGATGCAGAAAAAGATAATGCAGAAAAAGATGATGCAGAAAAATATGATGCAGAAAAATATGATGCAAAAAACGATGATTCAGAAAAAAATGTTTAAAGAGAGCGAAATAATAAAAACGGAACAGTTCACGTGAACTGTTCCGTTTTTATGTGCGCCTTGTGGCGCACGTTTCTAATGGGTGAAAGTCCCTAATCCACCCTAGTAGTGGGAAGGATACAGCCAAGACCAAGGGTGTCCATCGTGAGGTGGAATCTGAAGGAAGGTGGAGGCAAATCTCTGGTCTGACGAACAGAAATCACAT
>JAILRH010000060.1 GCA_024698345.1 Lachnospiraceae bacterium
CTTTTATGTGCATGGCTGAATAGTTACCAAATCGAATTTGAATGTTTTATTTATCGTTGTCTGTAAATATGAAAAATGATAAAATTATTTGTATGAGATTAATAGATGAAATAAAAAATAAAAAGAAATTCAATTTAAAAAATGACATTATATCAGGTATTATAGTAGCCCTTGTATCTATACCGATTTCTATGGGATATGCGCAGATAGCAGGAATTCCGGTTATATATGGTCTGTATGGATCCATATTTCCAATATTAGTATTTGCATTTTTAACTACATCACCGCAGTTTGTGGTGGGGGTAGATGCTATGCCGGCAGCCATGATTGGAACTATGCTGGCAGGTCTTGGAATCACTGCTGAATCAAAGGAGGCTTTGAGAGTTGTTCCTCTTACAGCTTTCTTGGTAGCGATATGGTTTGTGATATTTTATCTGGTGCGTGCAGGAAGAATAGTCAAATATATTTCAACACCTGTTATGGGAGGTTTTATCTCAGGTGTGGGGGCGACAATTATTCTAATGCAGGTGCCAAAACTTCTTGGAGGATCTGCCGGAACCGGTGAGATTATAATTTTATTGGCTAATATTTGGGAGCAGCGAGCATCATATAATTATCTGTCAGCCATTCTTGGAATTGGAACAATAGCAATAATATTAGCGTGCAAAAAGATTATTCCAAAGGTGCCAATGACCATCGTAATGATGGGAGTGGGAGCTGTTCTTCAGGTGATTTTTAGACTGGATAATTACGGTGTGAAGCTATTGCCGGAGGTTGTGGGCAAAATGCCGAATCTTGTAATACCTGATTTTAAGCCTCTGATTTATAACCCCACAGAGATACTTATCCAAACATTGAGCGTCGCTGGAGTCATTATGGCACAGACTTTGCTGGCAAGTGGTAATTATGCCATGAAGTATCAGGATGAGATTGATAACAATTCTGAACTGCTTGCATATGCCGGAATGAATGCTGCCGGAGCAGCAGTAGGGTGCTGTCCGATTAATGGTTCAGTGTCCAGAAGTGGCATTGCAGATTCATTTGGATGCAGGTCACAAATTATGTCAGTAACAGCATCAGTAACTATGATATTTGTTCTTATGTTTGGAACGCCTCTCTTTAAATATTTGCCTGTGCCTGTTCTTACAGGAATTGTAATGACAGCTCTTATAGGGATATTAGAATTCAAATTGGAGAGAAGGTTGTGGAAGACAAGTAAGAATGAATGGATAGTGTTTATATTGTCATTTGGAGCAGTATTGCTATTTGGAACAGTGTACGGAGTTATGATTGGATGTCTTTTGTCATTTGCCGAGGTTGCCATTAGCGCCGTAAAACCATCAACGGCATTTGTAGGAAGAATTCCGGATCAGGGCAATTTTTATCCTATAGATAGAAACAGCAAGGCAAGACCGATTAAGAATACAGTTGTATACAGATTCAACGGATCTTTGTTTTTTGCCAATATTGACAGATTCCAGAAGGATATAGAATCTTCTGTAAAAGAGGACACAAAGCAGATTGTTGTGGATGCAAGAGGTATCGACAGCGTCGATATTACCGCAGTAGACAGACTTGTTGCCCTCAATCGCAAATTAAGAGGAAGAGGCATCAAGTTTTATATTACTGAGCATGAGGGGATGCTAAATGACCAGATTCGCATTCTCGGAGGTGAAAGTTTAATTGAAGAAGGTGTTGCAAGGCGCACCATCACGCTTGCTCTTAGGGATGCAGGTGTCAATAAGCCATATGAATTGGAAGAAAGTGATAATGAAGTGACGAAATCTTCTATAATAATAGAAGACGATGACAGACTTGCCGAATTTGAGTGGGCATTTGGTAAAGATGCTCATGAACATTTGGAATTGTTTGCTGAACATGCGGCAGATACTATTGTAAATGAGATGAAAACTCAAGGTGAGCATATTGAATTATTGGAGGACAAGCGCGTTCATACCGAATGGGGAACAATCGGTCTTTTTGATGAAAATGAGTTCTGGGATTATCTGGAAGTGATTCTCGAGAAGAATGCAGATTTAGGTCTTATTTCACGAGAGGACGTAAAGATGCTCGAGCAGAAAATCGAGGATAGACGAAGCGAAGGTGAGATGCGATTAAAGCAGCTGAATCCAAAGGCAATGAAGATGTTAGCGGATCACCGCAAAAAAGTAAGACGTATTCTAAAAGAAAAATCACCTCATGAGTTTCATAACGTTCAGAGGCTTAATAGGGAAATTAAACGAGATTTGAAGAATAAAAAGGCTGATTAGTGAATTCCAATGTTAGCATTAATAATATTTGAATTATTAATATTTGAATTGTGTGTTAATTATGGAAATTTTATGAAATTTGCGTTTGGCAATTGTGCTTATAAAAAAATGATGTTAGAATTTTCTTGAGTTGTAAAAGATAGCTTGGCTCTAATTAGAGTCTTTAAAGAAAAAGGAGTATTGATGAACAGATACGGGGACGAAGAATTTAAACTGCAGTATTATGCAGATGATATTTTGAAATCAGAAGGAATGCAGTATAGTAAGTCAAACAGACATCACGGCGAAGTGAGTGTATACAGCCATTCAGTAGATGTCGCAATTATCAGTTTGAAGCTTGCACGCAAATTGAAACTTAAGGTAGATGAAAAATCATTAGTAAGAGGTGCATTACTCCACGACTATTATCTTTATGATTGGCATGAACCTGATGAATCACACAGACTTCATGGATTCAGTCATGCAAAAACAGCGTATAATAACGCCTCAGATGTTTTTGATTTAAATCATATTGAAAAAGATATAATAATAAAGCATATGTTTCCGCTTAATCTTCCACTTCCTATGTATAGGGAAAGTGTTTTGGTTTGTATCGCCGACAAAATAAGCGCTATAAAAGATTATTCAAAACAGATGACGTGGGTGAGAGAGCATAAAGAAGCATTACAAAAATATATTAGGAATCAGGATATATCAGCTTGATTTTGAAGAAAAATGGATAATAAAAAGAATCTCATTTTTATTTTAGTAGTGGGAGCATGTCACGGAACTTGGAGTTTTCCAGGTTCCTTTTTTGTTATCCACGACGAGCCAAGCGAAAATCTGTGCTATCGCGATTATAAATAATCGCTGTCGCAGTCGATAACTTACTAAGTAAGTTATCTCATGGCTTGCACAGAGATTTTCACTTTTAATCTTCTAAAAGTTTATGGAAAACTCCACAGAAAGAAGCAAAACTTCAAAAAGTCGGTATAATATATGTTCAGTAATAATAATAGTAAACATATCAGTAAATAATTCAGTGTAATGAAGGAAATAATCCGGTTATATGTAGATAATTAGCAAAAAGACATCTATAATTAAGAAAAAAATAAAAAATCTTGTAACGAATCGATATTTATTTGCATTAACGATATAGAAACGGAAAGGAGGAAAAGATGCAGTCACTGGATGAGATATATCAAAAGTACGCCAAGTCAGTTTACAAATATCTGATGTCAAAGACTCATAATGAAGACATTTCAGAAGAACTGACCCAGGAAACGTTTTATCAGGCAGTTAAGAGCATAGACAGGTTTGACGGTTCGTGCCATATAACAACATGGTTGTGTGCCATAGCAAAAAATCAGTATATGGCATATATAAGAAAACATCCAATAACCGAAGAACTGGACGCAGTAACTAATACTACAGTAAGAAATGCTGCAACGTCGGTTAATACGTCACCTGAATCTGTTTCATCGGCGGAAAGTGAAATTTTAGCAAAACAAAATAGAGTCGAATTGATGAAAAAACTGCATTTATGTCCTGAACCTACCAGAGAAATTCTATATCTTAGAATATTTGGAAATATGTCTTTTTCTGAAATTGGAGAAGTTATGGGAAAGACAGAGAACTGGGCGAGAGTGACATATTACAGGGGCAAAGAAAAACTTAGAAAGGAATTGAGTGATTATGAAGAATAGTATTCCATGTTTAATAATAAGAGAATTGTTCCCATCATATATTGAGGGACTTACAAGCGAAGAAACAAACGGATACATAGAAGAACACGTTGAGGAGTGTAATGACTGCAAGAAGGTTCTTGAGAGCATGAAGGAGCCAATGGAAAATGGCAATGGTTCTGTATGTAGAGATAATGAGGAAAAGAAAGAAATAGATTTTCTTAAGAAAACAAGAAGCAGATATAATAAAAAAATAATTATAAGCGTTGCGGTATTAGCTGTAGTTTTGATTTCTGTATTTGCGGCAAAGGTATTTTTTGTCGGAAAGTCAGTCGGTGCAGAGCATCTGAATTATAACCTTGGAGTTGTAAAGGGTGTAGTTGCGTTTGAAGGAAGCACATATGATTCTAAGATAGGAATAAAGGATGTTGAGTTTAAACAAAAGGGAGATACAGTTACGATAGATGTAAAGTCAGTACGTAAGAGTATTATTTATTCAGACTATTTCCAAGAATCCTTTGAGGCAACAAATGAGATAAAAAGAGTATTAATTAATGATAAAGTTGTTTGGGCGAACGGTGTGGAAATAAGTCCGATTACAGATGAACTTTTTAAAGTGAAAAATGAATATATTGGTGATCATAGTGCAGATGGAGCTATTGCAAGAGTGCTTGATTTACAGAGCATTTTAGGAGATTATCAAGTTGAATTAAAGACTGATAAGCAGCCATACGAATTGAAAATAATATGTCCGGGTTCATATATTGAATTCGGTCGTAAAAATATTGATGAATATTTTAAGAAATATGCGTATATTATGCTTGCAGAAATAGACAATATGGATATTATGTCAGTTGAATATAATTTGGATGAAAGTAATAAAAAAACAGTGTCTGTGACAAAGGAAGAGGCAAGTGAGTATTTTGGCAGAAACATAAAAGAGGCAGGCAGGAAAATAGAAATTTTACAGGAACTTGTAGAAAAAACAGAATTAGAAAAAATGCAGCGTGCGTTTAAAGCGGTTTACGAAAATGATGATGAGGGAACTGATAATGATTCTATCAAGATTAGTGTAGTAAATCTTTCAGATACACCGATATATGGCTATGGATACGGTGCGTATGTTGGGGATGAGATAATGTCTTCAGGTGGAGTTAGCAATGCAAATGGAAGTGCGATTGCTAAAAATTCTATTGAATCCTTTGAATTCGAAAAAGGAGATTTTGATGTTATGGAAGATTGGTCGGATATGAAAGATGCAAAAGTATCTATATCTGTTATGGACAAAAATAACAAGGAACATGAGGTGGGTACAGTAGAGATTAATCCTGCAAATAATAGAATAATGACTGTAATAATTAAATCAGATAAAGATGGAAATTATTATATGGAGAATGAATAACCAGGTTGAGTATGAGAGAAAAAGCAGATGCATGTAATAGATGTAAATGGCATATTTTTTTCCATAGAATAAAACAGAATGAAAAGAGGGGCTGCGTAATGCAGCCCCTTTTCTTTTGCAGGTGTGCCAACTTCGAACTAAAACACACATCTGCGAGAGTATGGAATCCTTTGTGAGACTAGAAAGCCCAAGGATTCTGGATGCAGTCACCATCCTCACTGTCAGTTTTTGAATCATCTGTGTTGTCAACAGCCCAAGGATTCTCGATGCAATCACCGTCCTCATTGTATGCATCGTGATCCGTAGCGTAGGAAGAAGTATTAGTAGTAGCAGCTTTTTCTGCTTCTAATCTCATGAAATACTCTACCCATGGATTTGGAACGTAATCGTCAGCTTTTACAGTTGTACTTGCAGCTGAACCAAAACAAAGTGACAAAGTGAGTGCGGATAATGTAACCGCTAATAATCTCTTAACCCTCATATTAAATTTACCCCTCTTTCCGATCATATGGCTTGAAAAAATGCCTCACAAATCAAGCGTACATGAAGTTTGTGAAAATTTTGTGAAGGATAAAAAAGCACCGGCATTACCGGTGCTTAATATTAATAGAAATTATTATTTATCTTTGATTTCGCTGTGAAGTGTCTGTAATGACTTGATTTCAGCAGAAGCATTGTTCTTAAGGTATGAGATGCCTTCAGCAGTAGCTTTTGCAGCAGCGATTGTTGTCATGTAAGGAATCTTAGATTTGATAGCAGCTTTTCTTAAGTAACTGTCATCATGTACACTGTCTTTTCCTACAGGAGTATTAACGATTAAGTCAATTTCTCCGTTTGTGATAGCATCTAAGATGTTTGGACGTCCTTCATATAACTTCTTAATCTTTTCAGCTTCAACACCGGCACCTGTGATAAGGTCGTATGTTCCGCCTGTAGCAAGAATCTTGAAGCCGTCTTTAGCGAAGCTCTTTGCAACTTCTACGATTTCAGCTTTGTCTTTTTTGTTAACTGAAAGAAGTACAGTTCCTTCCATTGGAAGCTTAGATTGAACACCTTCCTGAGCTTTTACGAAAGCTTCACCGTAAGATGCTGATAATCCAAGTACTTCACCTGTAGAACGCATTTCAGGTCCAAGTACAGGGTCAACTTCCTGGAACATGTTGAATGGGAATGCAGCTTCCTTTACGCCATAGTATGGAATATCCTGTTCTTTAAGTGCAGGAACAGGTGATGGTCTTCCTGTAAGTTCGCTAGTGATGATATCTGTAGCGATAGGAACCATACGTACGTTACATACCTTTGATACCAATGGAACAGTACGTGAAGCTCTAGGGTTTGCTTCGAGCACATATACTTTTCCGTTTTCGATAGCGTACTGCATGTTCATAAGACCTTTAACGTGCATTTCCTCTGCAATCTTACGTGTATATTCTTTGATTGTCTTTACATTTTCTTCTGTGATGTGAACAGATGGAATGATACAAGCTGAGTCACCTGAGTGAACACCTGCAAGCTCAATGTGCTCCATAACAGCAGGAACGAAAGCATGTGTTCCGTCGCTGATAGCATCTGATTCACATTCTAAAGCGTTATTTAAGAAACGATCGATAAGAATTGGTCTGTCAGGTGTAACACCAACAGCTGCCTTCATGTAGTCAGCCATGCTTGCGTCATCAAACACAACTTCCATTCCACGTCCGCCAAGAACGTATGAAGGACGAACCATAACAGGGTAACCAATCTTATTTGCGATTTCAATAGCTTCATCAACAGTTGTAGCCATTCCTGATTCAGGCATTGGAATCTCTAACTTATCCATCATCTCACGGAAGAGATCTCTGTCTTCTGCAAGGTCGATAACTGATGGAGAAGTACCAAGAATCTTAACGCCGTTCTTCTCAAGGTCAGCTGCAAGGTTAAGTGGTGTCTGTCCACCGAACTGAGCGATAACACCGAGTGGTTTTTCTTTTTCGTAGATACTTAAAACATCCTCAAGTGTAAGTGGCTCAAAGTATAATTTATCTGATGTATCATAGTCAGTTGAAACTGTCTCAGGGTTACAGTTAACGATGATAGTTTCAAATCCTAACTTCTTAAGTGCAAGTGCTGCATGTACACAACAGTAGTCAAACTCGATACCCTGACCGATTCTGTTTGGGCCACCGCCGAGAATCATAATCTTCTTGTTGTCTGAAACAGGGTTCTTGTCCTCTGCATTGTATGTAGAGTAGTAGTAAGCACTATCTTGTGTACCTGATACGTGGACGCCTTCCCATGCTTCTGTAACACCGAGACTGATACGTTTGTTTCTGATATCTGCTTCAGGAATCTCTAAAATCTGGCTTAAGTATTTGTCTGAGAAACCGTCCTTCTTTGCCTGAATAAGTAATTCGTCAGCCGGAAGAGAACCTTTAGATTTGAGGATTTCTTCTTCTTCATCAACTAACTCTTTCATCTGCTCGATAAAGTAGTGTTTAACTTTTGTGATTTCAAATATTTCATCAGCTGTAGCACCTTTTCTCAAAGCTTCGTACATAATGAAATGTCTCTCGCTTGATGGTGTGATAAGCATCTGTAATAATTCTTCTTTAGATAATGAATCAAAGTTCTTTGCATGTCCTAAACCGTAACGTCCTGTCTCCAAACTACGGATAGCTTTCTGGAAAGCTTCTTTGTAGTTCTTACCGATACTCATTACTTCACCTACGGCACGCATCTGTGTTCCGAGTTTGTCCTCAACACCTTTAAACTTCTCAAATGCCCAACGTGCAAACTTGATTACAACGTAATCTCCGTCTGGAACATACTTGTCAAGTGTTCCGTACTTTCCACAAGGAATATCCTTGAGAGTAAGACCACATGCAAGCATTGCTGATACTAAAGCGATAGGGAAACCTGTAGCTTTAGAAGCAAGAGCAGAAGAACGTGAAGTTCTTGGGTTAATCTCGATAACGATAATTCTGTCAGATACAGGATCGTGAGCAAACTGTACGTTTGTACCACCGATAACCTGAACCTTATCTACGATCTTATATGCCTGCTCCTGCAATCTCTTCTGACATTCTTCAGAGATAGTAAGCATTGGAGCCGAACAGAATGAATCACCTGTGTGAACTCCGAGTGGGTCGATATTTTCGATGAAACATACAGTAATCATATTACCTTCTGAGTCACGAACAACTTCTAACTCTAACTCTTCCCATCCGAGAATTGACTCTTCAACAAGAACCTGTCCAACAAGGCTGGCCTGAAGACCTCTTGCACAAACTGTTTTTAATTCTTCTTTGTTGTATACAAGTCCGCCGCCGGCGCCACCCATTGTGTAAGCCGGACGAAGAACTACAGGATAGTTTAATCTGTCTGCAATTTCCAAAGCTTCTTCAACACTGTAAGCAACTTCACTTCTTGCCATCTCGATTCCGAGAGAATCCATGGTCTTCTTAAATTCGATACGGTCTTCACCACGTTCAATGGCATCAACCTGAACACCGATAACCTTAACGTTGTATTTATCAAGAATACCTGCCTGGTTAAGTTCTGAACAAAGGTTGAGTCCTGACTGTCCTCCAAGGTTTGGAAGAAGAGCATCAGGTCTTTCTTTTGCGATAATCTGCTCAAGACGCTCAACGTTGAGTGGCTCGATGTATGTAACATCAGCTGTCTCAGGGTCTGTCATAATAGTTGCAGGGTTTGAGTTAACCAATACAATTTCGTATCCAAGCTTCTTTAAAGCTTTACAAGCCTGAGTTCCCGAGTAGTCAAACTCACAAGCCTGTCCGATAATGATTGGACCTGAACCAATAATGAGTACCTTATTGATATCTGTTCTTTTTGGCATAAAATAAATCCTCCTAAATTAAAATTATTCCTTTCCGTCCCAGCAGTAAGTACATAATTTGCACTTATCAATGCCAACGGAATCGAGCATGTCATCTAAACGGTTGAAACGAAGAGAAGTAAAGTTAAGTTCTTTTCTGATTTCTTCAACCATCTGCTCGTATTTTGGAGATTCAGGATCAGCATATTCAGCTAAAACTTCATCTGTAACATTTCCGTTCTCAAGTCTCTGGATAACTCTTCTTGTAATTAAGTCCATCTCAGATTTTGATCTTGAGAAGTTTAAGTACTTGCAGCCGTAGAGAAGTGGTGGACAAGCAGGTCTGATATGAACCTCTTTTGCACCGCTTTGATATAAGAACTCTGTTGTCTCTCTAAGCTGTGTTCCTCTAACGATGGAGTCGTCAATGAGTAACATACTCTTGTCTTTAATCAAATCCTCAACAGCCAATAACTTCATCTTGGCGATGAGATCACGCTTGCTTTGTACAGTAGGCATAAATGATCTTGGCCATGTAGGTGTATATTTGATAAATGGTCTTGAGAATGGAATGCCTGATACTGTAGAGTAACCTACCGCATGGGCTGTACCTGAATCAGGTACTCCGGCAACGATATCTGCCTTTACATTATCTCTTCCTGCCATTTTTGCACCACAGTTATATCTCATCTGTTCAACGCTGAGACCTTCGTATGAAGCTGCTGGATATCCATAATACACCCAAAGGAATGTACAAATCTTCATTTCAGTTCCAGGGGCAAGGAGTGTGACACAATTATCAGGTGTGATAACACAAATCTCTCCCGGGCCTAATTCTTTATATGGTTTGTAACCTAAATTTTTGTAGGAAAAATCTTCAAAGGCGGCACAGAAAGAACCATCTTTCTGACCGATAGAAATAGGAGTTCTTCCCATCTTGTCTCTGGCAGCGTAAACGCCGTTGCTGTTCATGAGCAATAATGAGAGGGAACCGTCTACTTTTTCAAGAGCATAATTGATACCCTCAATCAAGTTGTCCTTCTGATCGATAAGAGTAGCAACAAGTTCTGTTGCGTTGATATCGCCACCGCTCATCTCCTGAAAATGAGTGTGACCTTTCTTGAATAAATCCTTACATAACTCTTCTAAGTTGTTGATCTTACTAACAGTAGTAAGAGCGTAAGTTCCGTGGATGGAACGAATGATAAGCGGCTGTGATTCATAGTCTGAAATACAACCGATTCCAAGATTTCCTTTCATTTCCTGAAAATCTTTGTCAAATTTTGTCCTGAATGGGGAATTTTCGATGTTGTGAATAGCACGGTCAAATCCGTTCTCGCCATACACAGCCATACCACCTCGTCTGGTTCCTAAATGTGAGTGGTAATCAATTCCGAAAAATAAATCAAATACGCAATCCTCTTTGGATGCAACGCCAAAAAAGCCTCCCATAATATGACACTCCTATGTTTTTATTTCCCTGTCGGATATCAGGTTACATATAACAAAAATACCGATGAGGGATTGTAGTACTTTTTCAATAAGAAAAAACTCGTTGCAAAAGACAAAAAAATATAAAAGGTATAAACTGTATTTTTTTATTTTTGCACGTACCTTTGATATAATAACACAAAACAAAAAAATGTAATAGACGGAAAACTAAAAAAAATAAGTTTTTTTGTAACTATTCAGCCATGCACATAAAAGAAGAAATATTATGAAAGGCTGCTTGCAGGATTTCAAATATTTATTCTTTTGTGTATTTGGGGAACCCAAATCAGCGAGAAGTAGCAGATTTATCTGCGAATTCGAGCTGGTATTGCTGAAAGGCTGAATAGCTACGTTTTTTTGTAATATATAAAATTTGTAATAAACAAAGAACGCAGGGATGAAAAACCATCGCCTGCGTTTTGAAAAATAATTATTTATCGAATTATAATCCTGAATTCTCAGTAGTTTCACTGATTTCGAAATTAAAGTCATCTAAGTTCATGTCTGTCGAACCATCATATGAGTCATCTGTTGAGTAATCATCGAGATTAAAATCTTCTGAATTGAAATCATAGTCATCTGAGCTAATATCATAATTACCTGTACCGTAATCATATTTTGAACCGCCGAGTGAACCACCCATAAGTCCCATCAATCCCTGAATGTCAGAGTATGACAAATCAATTTTAGCCTTAGCTGTGAAGTCATTTACAAACTTCTCAATGTCAAATCCTGCAACATAATTTGCCAATGCTTCCTCTGAAGAACCGTCAATCATTTCAGCGTTTGATTCAGGTTTATTAAGTTTAACCTTGTCATTAACAGCGTATGTAATAGTTGCAGTAGCAAACTTTTTGTCTTTTTCAAGAACTGTTATAGAGTATGTACCGTCCTGGCCTTTGTTATCGAATGACACTTCAAGTTTGTATCCCGGAGCTAAATCATTGCTCTCAAGAACAACAGTACCTGATGATTTGCCTGCAAGGTAATCTATAGTCTTGCAGTCTTTAAGTGTTGCTTTTGCCTTCTTAGCATCATCTTCGCTTCCGATTGTGATATCGAATTCACCTGAAATGGTATCAGCTTTCATTTTTCCGTTTCCTACAACAGAGAATAATTCTTTTTCTTTGTCGGTAGAAAGTGATAAAGTATAACCGTATTCGTTTTTGTATGTAGCTTTGAGTGACTTGAATGAAATAGTATCCTCCTTTGCTTTTAAAGTGACATCACGACCGATAATTTTGCCTGAAGCGTTAACGTAAACCTTCATAACAAGCATATCTTTGACCTCAGCGTAATCGGCTTTCTTGTCTTCGATTTCTTTCTTTGCGTCATCGAGAGATTTTACAAATTCGTCGTAATTGAATTCTTCAGTTGAGGTGTCTTTATAAGCGTCTGCATAAACTGTAATGATTTCTTTTACTACTTCGTCTTTTTTCAATGTGTCACACAATTTGATTGCTGTATCACAGAATTCTGTTCCGCTCATTGTAACAGTGAGAAGAGTTGCATCTTCTTCAAATTTGCCGGCAGAAATCTTTGCGTTTTCCTTTGTTACATTCTTAACTGAATCGATAATTGCATCAGTGTAAACTGTAACTAAGTGATCGATATTCTTAGGATTAACTGATTTCTGAGCATCTGTTGAAGTAGCGAGCGCATCTTTTATAGCGGCGAATTCTTCTGTTTCCAGCATTGATGAAAAATCAAGGTATGAATCAGAAATTGCAGGAACCTGTGCGTAAGCTTTGTTAGAGGAATCGTAATATGCATTTGCTGATAAGAAGTCAGTGTCATTGATTTTTGATGAAATATCAAAACCTTCATTCTTGTCGTCCATTCCGTAATTAAAAGAAATATCAGCAGACTTGATTGATGATAACTGCTCAGCACCCTGGCTTGCAAATAATTCGGATAAACCATCTTCAACTTTTACTGAAATATTAGCCTCAGAATTCATCTTCTTGTTTTCGATTAACTTGTAATTCTTTTCGTAGTATTTAAGGAACTTATCTTTATCCTCTTTAATGCTGCTCTTTTCAACCTGCTTGTAATAATCAACAGGTGACATGGTCTTTTCCTTTACCATGTTTGTCATTTTTCCGCCGAAAGCGATGCCGACAACTGCAAGTATTGCAACGACTGCAACGATAACAGCAATAATTGATTTGTTGTTTCTCATAGTAACCTCCATATCCTTAAAAAAATAATTGCGCATAAACACAATTTAGAAAATCATACATTATTTGAAGAAAAAAGTCAAAATAATAATCGAAATAATAGTTGAAATAGAAAATGGGATAAAAATACTTTTATTCGTATTGACGAATAAAGAAAATTTGTGTACGATTAGAAGCAGTGGGATTGTACGGAAATATACAATTACATATTAGAATACGGTTTCAATGCGTATGTAGGGAGAACATAGCATGATATAAAAATATTTTTATAATTTTTAGGAGGTTTTCATGTTTAAAAAGAAACTATTATCATGTCTTTTAGCAGTAGCTATGGTTGTATCTATGGTTCCTGCTAATCTTGCTGTGTCAGGCACAACAGTAAGTGCTAAGTCACATGCATCTAACAGGAGGGTTGTCGGATATTTTCCATCCTACAGAACTTACGCTATCAATTCAGTTGATTTCTCGGCTATGACTCATTGCAATTTGTCATTTATGACATATGCGGGAGGAACACTTACATCAGGATTTAGTGCAGGTGATGTACAGACTATTGTAAACAAATGTCATAATAATGACTGTAAAGCTATTATTGCCATCGGTGGATGGGGCGGATTTCAGAACGATGGAGTATTTGCAGATGCTTCAAGAAGAGCAAATCTTGTCAACCAGATTATGGATTATGTTAATGCATATAACCTTGACGGTGTAGATATTGATATAGAGTTGACAGACGCAGATATTTGGAATAATTTTGGTTATTTTGCTTCTGATTTGGCAGGCAGATTACACTCTGCCGGTAAGCTTTTCACTATAGCAGCAGCACCTTGGTTTGCATCTGCTATACCAAATAATGTTTTTACATATTTTGATTTTGTTAATATGATGACATATGACTATGACCAGACAGGAAACGGTGATGTTGCACCTTGGTCACAGATATATGATAATATCGGATTCTACCAGTCAAAAGGCGTAAGCAATGACAGATTGGTTGTCGGTGTTCCTTTCTACGGATATGGTCCGGGTGGAGCGGCAAAGACTTACGGCGAGATGGTTGCTATGGGTGCTCAGTATGCAAACACTGATTATGCAAACGGAGTTCACTACAACGGAATGGATACAATCAGACAGAAGGCAGAGTATTCAAAACAGTATGGTGGAACAATGATTTGGGAAGTTGCACAGGATTCCTTTGGTCAGTATTCTTTATTGGAAGTAATCAAGCAGGTCATGGCTAATGGAGCAGGAAGTGAGAATCCTACACAGGGACAGCAGCCAACACAGGGCAGTACAAATCCTTCAGGATTTACAAATGCTCAGGTTAATAATTGGACAATGTCAGGTAAATGGGGTTGTTATTTTGGTGATTGGTCAGGTTCAGCATCTGGAGCTTACCAGGGAAGCGGAAATCCATACAAAGTATTTGTAAATACAACAAGTGGTTCTCAGTGGATAGTACAGGCATGTTATCTTGACAATGCAACAGCAAATCATACATATAAAGTTACAGTAAATGTTAGCGCGGACAAAGCATGCTCAATTGGAATGAAAGAAGATATTTCAAATGAAGCAGATGCACAGGTATATACTCAGATTGGTGCAGGACAGACTGTTAATCTCACAGGTACATACAAAGTTGCAAATGATAAAAATCAGATAAAAGTTATGTTTGAGTTAGGACAGGGAGTACCTGCCGGAACAATAATTTCATTTAACAGTATCAGCGTTCAGGATATTACAAATTCAGAACAGCCAACACAGGGGCAGCAGCCAACATCTTCACCAAACAATGGTAACGGACCAATTGAAGTTATTGGTGAGATGATGTACAGCGAGAGAAATAACGAAATTACTGTAGTATGGGGACAGACTCAGGAACAGATTGCAAACGGACAGAAATACAATGTTTATTTAGATGGAAGAAAAGTATTATCAGAAGTACCTTGTGGTTCAAACACACTTACAGGAGTTGGAAGAGGAACTCATAATGTTAAGATTACTGCTGTTTTAAATGGACAGGAATCATCAGGAGTGGATAAAAATGTTTGGGTTGAGGGAAATGAAAATCCAACAGAGGCTCCAACAGAAAAACCGACAGAGGCTCCGACAGAGGCTCCAACAGAGGCTCCAACAGAGGCTCCAACAGAAGCTCCAACAGAAGCTCCTGCAACAAACATCGAAGTTAACGGATTCCAGATTAGTTCTTCAGTTGAAGGATACAGAGTAGTATATTCTGTTGATAAGACAGACAACAACATTGACAGCTTCGGACTTGTATACGGTGTTGCAGACCAGGTTTCAACTTCTGAAATGGTAGTTGGATCTTCCAATACAAATGCAGTTTCAGTTGCTGCAACAGCAGGCGGAAAGATTTCAAAGGAATATAGCAGCAATTCAAATTATGAAAGTTATGCAATGACAATGAAGTTCATCAAGAATGCTTCATTCTACAATGCAAATATGTATGTAAGAGCATACGTAAAAATGAAAAACGGTACATATAAATATACAACCATTAAGGAATTCAAAGTATATGATATTGCTGATAAGATTTATCAGAGAGAATTGATGCCTAACATGGCGGCACATGATTATCTCTATGACAACATTCTTAAAGTGGTTAATTCAAACTATGTAAAGAAAGACTTTGATTTGACAAAGATGTTGGCAAGAGTAGGATTCTAAATTTATTTAGACAATGTAATTCAATTATAAAACTTCATATAATAAAAAAACGGCAGGGAAGGGTGTTTACACTCTTCCCTGTTGCATTTTTTGTTTCTATATTATTTCTCTAAACTTCCATTCTATAATCCCTTTTGCCGGAATTGTGATTTGCCACATTATTGTCAATGACATATCGAGGCAAACCGTTGAAACAGATAACTGCGCGTGGTATATTTTTCTTATAGTATCTGGTCGGAACAACTGAATACAAGGAGGGATAGTTATGAGAAAAACTAACAAGAAATTATTGGCTTCAATGATGTCTGTAATGTTGGCAGCAACCACTGTTTTTGCCGTACCATTTGCAGTGTATGGGGATAAAGATATGGTTGGAGCACAGAATTTTCCAGAAGGTCAAATTGTTGTGAGTGATGAGTTCTCCTGCTGGGGATTAAATTCTGACGAAGATTATGTTGACATTTACAATTATGAGGAAAATGGTATCACGACAAAGAGTCACAAAGGAATATCTTATGATGTGGGTTCAAACACACTTACGCTTTACAATGTTCCAAATAAGATTAATGCACTTATGCTGGAAGTCAGTAATATGGGCGATCTTAAGGTGAAACTTGTGGGTGAGTCATCTCTGTGCTTTTTCCATGCCGGAGGCACCAATGTGACATTCACAGGCGATGGAATTCTTAACTTAGGAAAGCCGTTTACATATACATTGTACGGGGAAAAATACGAAAATGAGTATATTTTCTCGGGAGGCATTGATGTTAGTGATGGTAGGTTAAATATTGAGCGTACCGTTACAATCAACTTTGATGGTTCGGATGAGAATGATACATCCTTATATTTGGCATATGATGAGCCAAAAAATATCAAGGATATATTTAATTGTGAGGCAACTCCTACCAGAGAACTTAAGTGGGACTATGAAGTTATAGACAATTCATACACTCAGCAGAAAAGACTGGAGGGAGAAAAGTTCTTCAAAACCCAGTTCCCTGCCAATAAGATTATGTATCTTGAAGGTGACACAGGTGAGGGAAACTATTGGATTGTTTCTAATTTGTCAGGAGATAGGGTAGAAGCAATTAACAAATTAGTTGAAAGAGATGGTCAGTGGTATGAAGTGAGAGGAACTGACGATACCACATATTACAGAGAACAGGTGTATAGTTCTTCTTATTATTACAATTGTAGTACAGTTCTTTCACCGGAAGGGTTTTATCTTGACTTTACGCAGTCACAGGCTATAGACGTTACATTCAAATATTATGATGATACATCTCAATTGCCGGCATCTTTAGTAAAGAATGGAGTCGCCACAGCTAATCTTTGGGGAATGTGCTCTTCAGATATCATATATGAAAAGGATGGACAGGAATATTATCTTGAAATGACGACAGCAAGTGGTTACTGGGATGATGGTATTCTGAAATATAATAATTCACTGTCCAATAATTACATTGATGCAACTATTCCTAAACCAGCAGATCATACAGGATATGCATATTATCTGTTTAAGGTTAATACAGTAGGAAATGTGAGTGTGCTTGAGTTTGTTGAAGACACGGGAGTTAGTCATGAGACTTTCGATTTCAGTGAAGATTATTCATATCAGGATTATATGGCAGACGGCAGAAAGTACATGGAACAAAACGGCTATAGGCCTGTAGAAAAATATATAGAGATTCCTAAGAGCTATGAGTACAAAGTGAATTTTACAAAATATTCTATAGTTCCATCAAAAGGAAATACAAACAGTAATACGAATACAAACAGTAACACAAATAACAACGCAAACAATAATGCAAACGACAACAAAAGTAATACTAATGTTAATCAGACTCAGAGTTCTTCTGCAACTAAAGTGGCAGTAAAGAAAGCAAATACGATGACAGTTAAAGCAGCATCAAAAACTGTCAAATACAAAAAAGTTAAAAAGGCAAAACAGATTGTATCTGCACTTACAGTTAAAAATGCACAGGGAAAGGTTTCTTATAAGAAAGCAGGAGGATCAGCAAAACTTACTGTTAATTCAAAAGGCAAGATTACAGTTAAGAAAGGCACTAAAAAAGGAAAATATTCAGTTAAAATCAAAGTTACCGCAAAGGGAAATGACAAATATGAAAGTGCTTCAAAAACTGTGAAAGTAAAGATAACTGTTAAGTAACGGTAACATATGCCGTTAAATAACGGTAACAAAAAATGTTAAATAACGGTAACAAATAACTGTTAAATGACTTTAATATAAAGAGTTCTGTTAAACAATCGAATCATTATAGTTAACAGTTGTATAGCAGAGATAACATGAGGGAGGAAATGGCATATGAAAAAAATAATATCAGTTTTTCTGTCGATACTGTTGGTTTTTACAATGCTTCCGGTGCAAAACACAGCAAAAGCGGATGAGAACGTATCGTATCGTTATAACTTGTTCTATGCACCGTCTGATTCTGAATTGGCACAGGAATGCTATTATTCGATAATGATGAATAATACAAACAATCCGGGATGGACTACGGGAAATACTGCAGGTTCTTATGGCGAGCTGTTATCTTCTGAAGGACGTACGGTATACGGATACAGAACCAGTTTTGAATTTAATCATACTGATGAATTGTGGGTAAATATCTACAAAGTAGTAGATGGTCAGAACGTTAATGTAAATAAAGTGACTCTCAATAATGTAAGTCTTGATGACTTAAATAATAAGGTGATATATCCTGACGGAACGCTTCATGATCTTGACAAATATACTTATACATTATGCTATGCACCGTCTGATCAGCAGCTCAACCGCGACTGCTATTATACAGTATCGTTGACTGATCCTATGAACGATTACGCAAATCTGGAATTTAATCTTTCAAAACCGGATTCGCTCAGGTATTCATCTGAAGGACGTTATGTTGCACTTGCAGAAGTTACAACATATCTTCGTTATACTTCAAATCTGATATTCAGGGCAAAGGATGATGATGACGGATATGATGCATTTGTTAGTTTTCAGGAGGTAACCATAGAAGATTATGATGGTATGGTAGTATTCCCTGATAAGACTTTGCATGAACTTAATGTGATTGAGATTCCTAAAGAAGATCCTAACGAAGGCATAGCTCCTGATACAAGTATTCCTGAAAAACCTGAATTGTCTCCGGTTAATGCCGATGATTACAGTATGGGTGGTGGATATGTAAGAGTGTGGAATCCTAGTGATGAAGAAGGCGGAGATGTAGAGATAGTCAATTTATTCCACTCTAGCGAAGTGACACCGTACAAGGGAATCACATATGATGTTGCAACCAATACATTGACCCTGAACAATGTTAAAGGAGCCGATTTTGAGGTTCAGTGCGATAACATGATGAAGATGAATATCAATCTTATAGGTGATTCTCAGATTGGAAGTTTTGGTTTCTGGGGAGTTTATCCACAGTTTAAAGGAAACGGAACTCTAACCATGAAACGCCCTATAGAGGTGGTAGAAGATGAGGAAGCAATCAGAGCCGGTATAGCACCTATGTCAGTTGCGGATACAGCAACAATCAGACTATCTACTGATGGAGAATCGTACTGTGCAAGCTTTGGTTTTTCGAGTTATGAAGAAACTTTTGATAAGTCAAAAGTACTTGTATATAAAGGAACAACTTCTGAACCAATTCAGTGGGAAGAATCAAGAGAAGGTGGAATTACAGAGATACAGGCAAGACTTGAAGGTGTTAGAATGCGTACGAAGTTTAGTGCTTCACAGATTCTCAAGAAAAAAGATGCAGATGAAACAAAATATTATATAAAGAGCATCAGCCACGTGGGAAATGATCCTTTCTATTATCATCACATTTCGCAGTTGGTTGAGAAGGACGGAATCTGGTATGAAAAGGGTGACGGAACTAGCTACTGGAACAAAGATTATCTTTTTACCAACCTTTCAGAGGAAGAGATAGCAGCACTTCCGGTTTCACTTGTGGATGAGAATGGAATAGTTACTGCATACCTTTCAACTCAGTTTGATTATTGTGATGCTTATGTCAAAGACAACAAAGTATATGGACTCAACAGAGAAGGAATTGCCAGAAATCTTATAGTTGACCCGACATATCCTATAATAAGTCTTTATGGCAGAGATAAGGCACCGACCCTTATGATGAGAGTTGTCAAGTCATTCAATGATGGTGATATGACAGTTAACCTTGTTCGTTATGAGGAAGAGTTTGATTTCAAAAACAGTGGTGACAGAGAAGCTCTGGATGCTTTCTTAAAAGATAAAGGTTATGAGCATTTCAATGTAAATGTTTTCAATCCATATTATTATACATTTAACGTAATAAATAAGTCGGTTATTATTACATCAAATTCAGGAAATAATAATGATAATGATAACAATAACAACAATAATAATAACAATAATAATAACAATAATAATAACAATAATAATAACAATAACAATAATAACAATGACAGCAATAACACCAATAGCAGTAACAGTAACCGGCAGACTACAACTGTAGCACCGACAACTGCTGCACCAACAACAGCAGCAAAGAAGACAAAAGAAAAAGTTTTAGTTAAGAAGATTACTCTCAAGGCAGCAAAATCTGTCAAGGCTGGAAAGAAACTGAAAATAAAGGTTACTTTCAAACCAAAGAATCCTACAAACAAAAAACTGAAATGGTCAGTTAATAATAAGAAATATGCTAAGATCAGTTCAAAGGGAGTTCTTACAACAAAGAAAGCCGGAAAGGGAAAGAAAGTTGTAGTTACAGTCAAAGCGACTGACGGAAGCAAGGTAACAGCAAAGATTACTATAAAGATTAAGTAGTAATGGAATAAGAAAATGATACCGGGAGGCAACATTAGTTGTCTCCCGATTGTTTGCTGTCTAAAATCCAAAAGGTGCGAAACGAATTCTTAGATTTACACTACAGATAGATTGAAAAATGATATTATAATATGATAGTATTTAAAAGCTAAGGTTGTAGTTATTCGGGCACTTATATAAAAGCATAAATACACAATCACAACTATTTTACAGGAATGAATAGTTACTATGGTCTGAGAGGAAAAAGATTGATGAAAAAACAAGATTATACTTTTTTTGAGAACGTGAAATATCTGTTTTCCTACACAGTGAAGAGACAGAAAGGTTTTTTACCTACATTGGCGGCAAGTGGTACAACATGGGCTTTTTATCCACTTATTTTTGCATTTATGCCAAAGGTAGTGCTTGATCTTATTACAAGAGATGCAGACATGAAGACTATCATAGTAACTATGATTATACTGACACTGACACTGATTACACTTTCGTTAGTGGATGGTTATGTTGCAAAAAGTCAGGAGTGGCGTTTTAAGGATATGCTGATGGGATGGCGTGAGCGAAGGATGGAAAAAGCATTTACCATGGATTACAAGAATCTTGAAAAGCCGGATGTTTTGAATCTCATGGAGAGAGCAATTTATGTAACAGGAAGTGAGCATGACGGAATAGGGGCAATGTATAACAATTTTACCTGTATTTTCAGAAACAGTATAACTATCATTGTTACATTGTTTACTATCGCAACACTCAATCCGCTTTTGGTAGTGATGATATTTATGTGCTGTTTTGGTCAGTATAAGGTTCTTGATATAACAAAGAAAGAGAACAAAAAGAAATATATGGATGTCATGCCTCCGTATTGGAGAAAGATAGCATATCTTAACGGAATGACAAATGATTTTGAATACGGTAAAGATATCAGATTGTTTAATATGCGACCATTTATCAATGAAAAAAACAAAGAGGTAAACCACGGTGCGCATATTATTTCAAAGCAGATGTTTAACCGTTGGATTCGCTGTAAAGAAGGAATGAGTCTCTTTGAATTGATAGAATTGTTGTTCCTCTTTGGATGGATTGCTTTTGGTTGCATTGATAAGAGTATTACTGTAGGAAATGCAGTTTTGTACATTGGAGTTGCCACTGCATTTTCAGAAAATGTTGTTCAGATATTTGATGTAATTGCTGATATTAAGAGAGCAAATCTTGAAGTGTGTGATTATAGAAAATTTATGGATTATCCTGATGAAGAGTATGACAATTCCATTGGAGAAAAAATCGAAAAATTAGATTTTGACAGTTTTGAGTTCAAATTTGAAGATGTTAGTTTCAAGTATCCGGGACAGGAAAAATATGCACTTGAGCATATCAACATTACAATTCCTGCCGGGGAGAGACTTGCAGTAGTGGGAATGAACGGAGCAGGAAAATCTACATTTATTAAATTGATTCTGCGAATATACGAGCCAACCGGCGGAAGGATATTGCTTAACGGAATAGATGTAAGAAGATTTGACAGAAAGAATTACTTTAGAGCCTTTGCACCTGCATTCCAGAGTGTTGAGTGTTTTGCAATGCCTATTAAGCAAAATGTTTCCATGGAAAAAATTGAAGATACAGATAACAAGCGTGTGAGGGAATGTCTTGACAAGGCAGGGCTCGATAAGAAGATAAGCAGTTTGGAAAACGGAATTGATACTGAGATGCTCAAGATGTTTTATGCAGACGGTATCGATTTGTCAGGCGGTGAAAAGCAGAAACTTACACTGGCAAGAGCACTGTACAAGTCGGCAGATGTGGTGATTCTTGATGAGCCGACTGCAGCCCTCGATGCGCTGGCAGAAGACAGAATGTACAGACAGTTTGATGAGATGGTTAAGGGAAGAACTGCAATCTACATTTCACACAGACTTGCAAGTACAAGATTCTGTGATGAAATTGCTATTTTTGAAGGCGGACATATAGTTGGAATGGGAACTCATGATGAACTGATGGAGAATAATAAGACATACAGAGAAATGTTCGACATGCAGGCCAGGTATTACAAAGATGAGGCAGATGGGGAGGTGGCTGTTAATGAGTAAAGAAAAAAAGAATAAAATGTCATTAAAATTCATTAAAAGTGAAATCTCAAATGCCTGGAAGATAATGAAGTACTTTTCAAAGATAGCATGGAAGGAGAAAAAGAGTTATTTTCTTTTCTATACTATTGTGTTTATCATAAGTATAATTGAACCATTTATACATATTTTCGGAATAAAGTGGTTGGTTGATGGTGTTGTATCTGAAAATAAGAAAGAGATAATAGTAGCGGCTTTGCTTCTTTCAGTTGGAAAGGTTGTTTTATCAACAACCGGAAAAGTATTGTCTGATAAGATGGCAACATGTGCGGATTTAATTGACAGAAAAGTGCATATGATGATAAATGATACCAGCATGAAACTTAGATTTGCAGATACCGAAGATCCTGTAGTTCTTGATCAGATGAAAAAGGCTAATAATGGATATGATCAGGTTGGATATTCAGGAATTGCGTATGTATTTATAAATCTTGTTGGAAATATAATTGTTCTTTTCGGAGTAACATATTTAATTGTGGACGGTTCGGTTATTTTGCTTGCTATCATTATTACAAGTTTTTTGATTTCGTCATATTTTAACGGAAAGATTGCAAAAATCAATTATGAGTATTTTCCCAAAATTGCAGATAAGGAGCGTGGCGTTGATTATATAACAAACAAGCTTACAACATATCAATATGGGAAAGAAATCAGATTGTATGATGCGGCAGATATGATTCTTGACCGCCACAGAAAACTGACTAAAGATATAGTTGATAATGAGAAAAATAAATTCTATGATATCCTTCACATCAGAAGAGTATATCAGGTACTTAATAATTTGCTGACGGGACTTGTATATGCAGTTCTCGCAATAGAAGCAGTTATGGGAAAAGTAAGTGTGGGAGATTTCTCGGGATTATCTTCAGCAGTAGGAACCTTTAGAGGTGCGTTGGATGGAATTATAGGAAGCTTTTTTCAGATGCAAAATTCAGCAAAGATATTAGGATATGTTATCGATTATTTTGAAATGGCAGATGTAAGCAATGAGGGCACTGAGCTTATAGTTGATGAGCACAGACAGCCTGTTATTGAATTTAGAAATGTCAGTTTCAAATATCCAAGAACAGACAGTTATGTTTTAAAGAACATTAATGTAAAAATAACTCCCGGAGAGCATATTGCAATAGTAGGAGAAAACGGAGCGGGAAAGACTACATTTATCAAACTGCTTTGCAGACTCTATCAGCCTACAGATGGTGAGATATTATTAGACGGCGTAAATATCAATACATACAGATTTGATGAGTATATAAAGATACTCTCGGTAGTATTTCAGGATTTCAAAATGCTTGCATTTTCGTTCAGAGAGAATATCGCGGCTGGTCAAAATAGCGATGATGAAAAGATAATGGAATATTGCAGAGTCAGTGGAGTTGAGAAGAGAATTGAAACTGCACCTAAACAATTGGATACTGCCATGTACAAAATGTTTGAGGAAGACGGCATTGAACCGTCAGGTGGTGAGGCACAGAAACTTGCCATAGTCAGAGCACTATATAAGAATGCACCTGTAATAATACTTGATGAACCGACAGCGGCGTTGGATCCGATTTCGGAATATCAGATATACAGTACATTCAATACAATGGTTGATAACAGAACAGCGGTGTATATTTCACACAGATTATCATCATGCAAGTTCTGTGACAGAATACTTGTATTTGCAGACAACACGATAATAGAAGAAGGCAGTCATGATAAGCTGATGAATAATGAAAATGGACTGTACTATAAAATGTTTACGGTGCAGGCACAATATTACAAGGCTGATTAACAGAAAATGCAGTATATCACAAATTATAAGGCAGAGTGATGAAATAGGAAGCATATCAAAATTAATAGGGCAGATAAAAAAATGAAATTAAAAAAAGGTATGTTTCACTAATTAATTGATATTAGTGCAACATACCTTTTTTATTATTGAAATATGTTTCAAGAATGCTTAATTATTCTTGGAATTATCATTCGACTCCGCAGGCTTTCTTTGCAAGAAGATCGGCCATGTCGTTGTACTTGTCTCCGGAATGTCCTTTGACTTTTTCAAAATGTATCTTTATAGATTTTTTTGAGGTATCATAGTATGCCTTGTAATCTTTAGTACCCTTCTTGTTTGTCTTCCACAGACCAAGAGGCCACTTAGCGATTCCTTCGTAATCATGATAAATAATAACTTCACTGCAACCGTGTTCAATTGCAAAACGCATAGCTTCCATGGAACCTGCAATCTCTCCGGCAACATTTCTCATGGATGCCAGCTCTTCGTCGTCATCTTTTCCTGAAAGGTGAAACTCTTCACCGTCATAGAACATAACAACACCATATCCGAAAACTCCTGTTGTGCTGTTGAAACTACCGTCAACATAGGCTATTGCGTGTTTCTTGTCAGAGAAAGGCATGCCCTCGCTTTTTAATGTAATTGCTGTGGAAGCCGAGATAGGATTGTTATCTTCTTCAGTGTCAAACAGTGACATCTGTCTCATATCCCATCCCATATAATTGTAGGCATCGGAAATATTAGTAAAACTCTTGTATAGTGCGCCGGGAAATCCGTTTACGCTGGCTTTGCATTCATCCCAGTTGTCAAATATTCCGGTTGTATTTCCAACCTTAACCGCATAATATTTAGCCATATTTATTTACCCCTCATTTATAAATCGGTAGAATCTATATTCCTTCTGATAAATCATATCTGTTTTGTGAATCATCATTTACTTCTTTACCGACTACGTCATTATCAATCTCATTATTAACAATTTCGGCATCCTTGGTCGTTTCAATGTCGGATTCTTTGTTTAGCCATGGATTGTCTTCGTCCGGATCTGTTGGATCCCACCCTTTTAATCTGCCTTTTGATTTTGCTTTTTTCAACTTTGGCAATTTGAGTGGAGCCTTCTCATCATCAAGTGAATACACAATAACTTTAGTCCCCACCGGACAATTGTCGTATATCCATTTGACGCTTGAAACATTTAGTCGAACACAACCAAGAGAGGCTGCTGTACCGAGTTTGTTATACTCATCAACTTCCAAATCATTCTTATGGGCAGAGTAGTAAGGGACAGAATGGAACATAATAGGTCCGTTGAAGCGGACTGCATATTGAGCGTAGCTGTAATCTACCATAAGTCTCCAATCATATTTGTCACTGATACTAAAAGCACCTTTCGGAGTTGCCCCTTCAAAACGTCCTGTTGAGCAGATGAATATTTTATAAGGAACAGAATAATTACCGTTGTAATCAATTCCATAAACCAAAACCCATTGCTTGGCAAGATTGACCCTTATCATATATGGATATGGGGAATCGAAATTGATAAGCTTTTTGTAATTGATTGTAGTCTCTTCTTCAGTAGTTTTTTCAGAGTTTTCTTCTTCAGTTATTGCTGATTTGTTATTATCTTTTTTGATATTATTTTTTTTGCCTTTATCAGATACTTCACTATCATTTTTAGTTGTAACTGATTCCGTGTAATTTGATTTTGAAGTAACTTCATTTGTCTGAGCTGATGAATGAGTGCCCGTTACTGAACGAAATAAAAAAATACCCATTGCAATAAACACAAAGGTAATTATCAAAACAACACTCAATCTATATAAAACATCTTTTGGCATTTTTTCGTTTTTTCTCCGTAGTAAATATAATTAAAAATAATCTTTTCTGACATATTGCACTGAATATTTTATAATGTAAAAAAAATAAAAGCAATAGGAAGACATGATATTTATTAAACTTCACAAAGTATTAATAAAATCATATCCTTTATATTATAGAATACAGAATAAAATTACTCTCTTTGTTGACTATCAATCCACCGTTTGATATTATCGAAAATAGAGATTCAGTGATAGTTGGACGGAACAACAGTGTCCGAATTGCTATCGTGATTGGAGGTAAAAATGAAATATACAAGACAAGACATAGTAAGAATAGTTGAAGAAGAAGATATTGAGTTTATCAGACTTCAGTTTACAGATCTTTTTGGAACACTTAAGAACGTTGCGATTACTTCAAGCCAGCTTGGGAAAGCACTTGATAACAAGATTATGTTTGACGGTTCTTCAATTGAAGGATTTGCAAGAATTGAAGAGTCAGATATGTATTTATATCCTGACTATGATACATTCCAGATATTACCTTGGAGACCACATCAGGGTAAGGTTGCAAGAATGATTTGTGATGTATACAAGGTTGATGGAACTCCATACGAGAGTGATCCAAGATATATTCTTAAGAAGGAACTTGCAAAGGCGAAAGATATGGGATACACATTCAATGTTGGCCCTGAGTGTGAGTTTTTCCTTTTCCATACAGATGACAACGGATGCCCAACTACAATAACACATGAGAAAGCAGGTTACTTCGATCTTGCACCTACAGATTTAGGAGAGAACGCAAGACGTGATATGGTACTTAACTTAGAAGATTTGGGATTTGAGATTGAAGCATCCCATCATGAGGTGGCTCCGGCTCAGCACGAGATAGATTTCAAGTATGGTGAAGCACTTGTTACAGCAGACAATGTTATGACATTCAAACTTACTGTTAAGACAATTGCTAAGCGCCACGGTTTATATGCATCATTTATGCCAAAGCCAAAATACGGAGTGTGCGGTTCGGGTATGCATATCAATATGTCTTTATTTAAAGACGGAAAGAATGCATTCGTTGACGAAAGTGACGAATTAGGACTCAGCAAAGAAGCATACAGTTTCATTGCCGGAGTTATGGATAAGATGAAGAGTATCTGTGCTATCACAAATCCAATTGTAAATTCATACAAGCGACTTGTTCCGGGATTTGAAGCACCAACATATATTGCATGGTCAGCAACAAACAGAAGTCCACTTGTAAGAGTTCCTGCATCAAGAGGAGCCAGCACAAGAATCGAACTTAGATGTCCTGACAGTGCAGCTAACCCATATCTTGTTCTCGCCGTATGTCTTGCAGCAGGATTAGACGGAATCAAGAACGGGATGGTTCCACCTGCAAGTGTTCAAAGAGATATTTTCGCGATGACAAGACAGGAAAGAAAGGAAGCCGGAGTTCACTCACTTCCAAAGAACCTTTACGATGCAGTAAAAGAGATGCAGACATCAGAATTCGTAAAAGGAGTCCTCGGACCGGATGTATTTGATAAATATATTATTGCAAAGAAAGCTGAGTGGATGGATTATACAACTCAGGTAACAGACTGGGAAATCGACAGATATCTTGATTGGATATAAAATGATGTTTCAAAATTATTGTTTTGAAGCACATGAGGTTTGTATATACTTTCAAGAGATGGAGGTTTCATATTGGCAGGTATTATCGTAGCATTTCCTAAACAGGAAGACAGTAGATCAATTAAAAATCTTCTTATTCGAAATGGATTTAGTACCGTGGCGAGTTGTACATCGGGAGCCCAAGCCATAAGCCGTGCATATGATTTTGAAGAGGGAATAATTATATGCGGATACAGATTGCCCGACATGAACTATGCAGAAATAATAGAGAATGTCGAGGGCAGGTTTGAGGTTTTGCTGATTGCATCAACTGAGAGATTGGCCAGAGATGAAACAGGAGTGACAGTTTCAACACTTACGATGCCAATCAAGGTCAGAGATCTTATAAACACCGTTGAGATGATGGAGAATAACATCCTATCAAGGCGAAACAAGAAGATAAGAAAGAGTCATGAAAGAACACCGGAAGAAAAAGCCATTGTTGAACAGGCAAAGGCTGTTCTTATGGATAAGAATAATATGTCAGAAAGTGAAGCACACAGATATATCCAAAAGAGCAGCATGGACAGTGGAAGCAATATGGTTGAAACTTCTAAGATGATATTATCGATTATGTATCGGGAATAAAATTAAAAAAAACACGTTTTGTACTGATAAAATATCAGAACGAAACGTGCTTTTTTTGTAATAAGTTGTTGTATTATTAATTACAGCAAACTGTATCCGTGACCGTTTACGATGGCTTCTATTGGATTGCCTTCTTTACAGAATGGACAGTCATGAGTCTGATAAGCCTGATAGTTAGGAATATCTTCTTCATGGAAAAGGGCATCAATATGATATCCCTGTATAGAATCTGTATTGCTAAAGATAGCTGAAATTCCCTGAACAATTCCTCCGTAGTAAGCTATACAGTTAAGTGCTGCATTGATAGTTTTGCCGGTTGAAGTAGATGCCACAAGCAATAAAACATTTTTGCCTGTGATTTCCGGCTTGAGATTATCTCTGAAAATCATCATGCCTTCAGGACCAAACTCAGGAGTTACCACATAAATAGTTTTGTGAGCGTTTGTAGATAAAACTCCGGCTGCGGTAAGCTCTTTGGCAAGATAAGCACCAATAACACCTGTTCCGTCCATACTTACAATTGTATCAATTGGTTTGTCCAAAAGGTTATAATATGTGGTCATTGCAACGGCTATTCTCTCTGCTTCGTTTGCACGGGTTTTCATCGTGGTCATATCAAGATAACTGTTGACGTGAGAGTTTGGTGTTGCAAAATGTCCGTTGATTACTTTGATTGCAATTCGAGGATCTTTTGGTGAGTAGTATTTGATAATTCTGCTTTCGTCCATTTTCTGTATCTCCTTTCGAGTGTCATATTTTTGAAGCCTCTCGGCTTTCCTGATGTGAAAACATGTCAAGAACTGCTATTCTAAAAATTAAACCGAGACTACATTTAAACATATATATATAATACCACATACAAGATGATATTTATACAATTTTCATATAAACAATTACAATTTTTGTAATTAGTCAGTCTTTCAGAAATGCCAGCTCGAATCCGCAGATGAATCACCACTTTTTTCAATAAAAACTGTTCAATAAAATAAAAATGTGCACAAAAAATGTACGGGCAATGGAATAATATCGTTTAAAAGCAATAATTTCTTTGTATATTCTTTATAAAAAAGGCTAAAAACAGTACAAAAAATTGACGCTAAAATGCAAAAACTATATCATTTTAGGTGAAAAATTGATCGGATCAAAAGGTAACTATTCAACCGGAAAAAACCGGTTTGGATATATGTCAAAGTAAATATGGAGGTTTAAAAATGATTAAAAAAGTAATGTCTTTGGTATTATCAGGAGCGATGATAATAGCTATGTTACCTGGAGGCATGCCGCTTACAAAAGCATCAGATGTAAAAGCGGCAACAACATGGAGAAGTGCTTTGTATCCTGAAAACTGGACACCGGGATACAAGAACAGTGCGGGACAGTTCTTACATGATTTTTCATATGCGGGATATGAAAAAGGTGAGAAGGAATTGCCTACAACAATGAGTGGAGCTTATGCAGATGTTACTCAGTATGGAGCGGACAAAACAGGAGCAACAGATGCAACAGCAGCTATTCAGAGTGCAATCAATGCAGTTCAGAATGCGGGAGGAGGAACTGTATATCTTCCGGAGGGAACTTACAAAGTAAAGACTGCGGGAGAGAATACAGCTGCACTTAAAATTACAGGAAGCAACATTCTCTTTAAAGGAGCAGGTGTTGGAAAGACATTTATCAGATGTTACGCGGAGAATATGAGATACAGTCAGATAATTAATGTATCTCCAAGTGGTGGAACCTGGGATAGTTCAGATGACGGGAAAACATATTATCTCTCAAAAGATATTCCAAACACACCAACAACTACAATCAGTCTCAATGATGTGGGAACTCTCAAGGCAGGGGACTGGGTTATCATAAGAAGTGACAGGACGCAAAGTTGGATTGACGAGCATAGCATGGGCGGATTCTGGTATGCCAGTGTTAATCCTACTACAATGGGAACTACTTTCTACAGACAGATTAAATCAGTTAACTCTTCCAATAAGACAATTGAAATAGATGTTCCTACAAGATATTGGATGAAGACAAGAGATAATGCAAGAGTTTATAAAGTAACTCCAAAGCAGAAGAATGTTGGTCTCATGGATTTCTCTATTGGAAATAAAATGAACAGCAAGACAAACGGCTGGGGTGAAGAAGATTACAAGACAAGCGGAACAGGTGCTTATGAAGCAAACAACGCTTTCCTTATTAAATTTGCATTAAACATCAACTGTTTTGCAAAAAATATATCAACATATCAGGCAGGGAATTCAAGTCTTATTCACATGACATCAAACGGACTTGATATTAATAAGACAAGAAATCTTACAATTGAAAATTGTGATTTCAGTCATCCACAGTATGAAGGCGGTGGCGGTAACGGTTATGGAATGAACATATGCGGACAGGAAACACTCATCAAGAATTGTTCGTCAACAAGTGCAAGACACAGCTTCTCATTCAAGTATGCGTATGCAAACGGAAATGTTATCTATCATTACACATCAACAGATCCAAAATACGGAAGTGATTTCCATATGTATTTAAGTATGTCTAACCTTATCGACAATGAGGAATTGAACGGTGACTTTGTTGAAACAAATGTAAGACCATACGGTGGTACAGCAGGAAACAGACACGGTTACACATCAACTCAGACAGTATTCTGGAATACACTTGGAAACAGATATAAATCAGGCAACAGCTACATTATTGATTCAAGACAGTACGGATATGGATATATTATCGGAACAAGAGGTGCGGCAACAGCTGTTAAAACTACCCCGACAGTTATGTCATCTCAGTATGGTACTGTAGATACAGCACCTGAAGATTATAAGGAAGGAATAGGAACAGCAGATTCACTTTATCCGCAGTCACTTTATTATGATCAGCTTGCAAAGAGACTCGCAAGAGAGTCAGGAAATGATGAGAATTCAGGAAATATAGGAAATACAGGAAATACAGGAAATACAGGAAATACAGGGAATTCACAGACAAATTATACAGCAAAGGCAATTCCCGGAACAATTAATGCAACAGATTATTACAGCGCATCAAGTGAGATAACATCAAATCAGACAGATGCAGGAGTTAAATATGTAGGAAACCTTGTGGCTAATTCTACATTAGAATACAAGGTAAATGCAGCTAAAGCCGGTTACTATAGCATAGTTGCAAAAGCAGTATCGGGAAATAACAACCAGTCAAGAACCATCACATATTATGTTGACGGTACGGAAGCAGGAAAGGTTGATGTAATTAATAAGACAGACTGGTTTGATTTCCAGAATCTTAAGACATCAATCAACATTCCAAGCGCAGGTGAACACACACTTAAACTTGTGACATCAGGAAGCGTAAATATTTCTGATTTGATATTTAAAAATGCGGAAGATGAAGCAACAACAATACCTGTTGTTACAAACGTTGAAGCAGGAAGAAGAGTAGTGGGATATCTTCCATCGTACAGAACAGGAAATATTGATCAGATTGATTACTCTGCCCTTACTCATCTTTGTCTTGCATTTATGACATATTCAAACGGAACAGCAAATTTACAGTTCTCTGAAAATGATGTAAACAGAATTTTGACCAAGTGTAGAGCAAACAATGTAAAAGTGTTAGTTGCCCTTGGAGGCGGTGGCGGATTCAACACATCTGACGGACCGCTTAATACCGCTGAAAAGAGAGAGGCACTTGCAAATCAGATAATGAATGTTGTAAACAAATACAACCTTGACGGAGTAGATATTGATATAGAGGTAACAGACAGTAATGTATGGAATAACTTTGAGGCGTTCTGTTCACTTATGTCATCAAAACTTAAACCAAACGGAAAACTCTTTACAATGGCAGTTTCTTCATGGTTTACAGATCCTATTCCAAAGAATGCTTATACATATTTTGATTTCTTAAATCTCATGACATACGATGAAAACTTTGGTGATGGTCCCGTTGCATCTATGAGCATGGTTAACAATATGATTTCTTATTATAGAAATAAGGGAATTAGTGATGACAAAATGGTAATCGGAGTTCCTTTCTACGGATATGGAAGTGGAGCAAAGGATTACACATATGCACAGATTCTTGCAATGGATTCTGCAAACAGCACAAGAGATACATACAACGGAATCTATTACAACGGTGCAACAACAATCAAGAGTAAAGCAGAGTTCAGCCAGAACTACGGCGGAACAATGATATGGGAACTTGGTCAGGATGTATTTGATGACAGATCATTACTTAAAGTTATCAAAGATGTTATGGCTACAGGAAATAATGGCGGAACAACTGAGGCTACAGTTACAAATGTACCCGGAACAGTTGCAATTGATTCATACTTTGACAAGTCATCAGTCATAACATTTACTACAGAAAACGGAATTAAATATGCAGGAAATTTAAATAACAATACATACCTTACATACTACATCAGAGTACCTGAAGCAGGGGAATACAACTTCAATCTGGGTCTTGCAGCAGGTGATGCACAGTGGAATGCAAAGAATGTAACGGTTAAGATAAATGATAACAGTGTTGCAACAATTCCTGTTGTGGGAAGCAGTTCATGGACAACATTTATTCCACACAGTGCTTCGTTCAATTTCAAAGAGGCAGGGGTTTACAAAGTAACAATCGTAACAGAAGGCGGCGCATGTAACATGACAGACTTCACTGTTACAAAGAAGGGAACAGAAACACCAACGGAAGCGCCAACAGAAACACCAACAGAAGCACCAACAGAAGCACCAACAGAAGCACCAACGGAAGCACCAACGGAAGCACCAACAGAAGCACCAACAGAAGCACCAACAGAAACACCAACGGAAGCTCCTACAGAAACTCCAACAGAAGTTTCAAATGAAGTGTCAGCAGTAATTAAAGGATTCCAGCTCAATCCTGTATCTGAAGGATTCAGAACAGTTTATTATATCAACAATTATGAAGGCAATGCAGTTGAGGCAGGACTTATTTACGGATTGTCAAACTACATAACAGATGCAGACATGGTAGTTGGAAGCAATAGTGATTCAGTATTCTCATACAAAGCAACAAGTAAGGGCGCTGCAAAATACAATTACGGCACACCTGCAAACTCTTCAGCATTTGTAATGACAATGGAATACGGAAAAATATCAAAGTCATTCTTAAATGAACAAATGAGTGTCAGAGCATACGTAAAATTAAACGATGGAACATATAAATACAGTGAAATCAAAAAAGCAAGTGTATATTCTGTAGCAGACAGTTTATATACAAGAAAAATGATGACATCAGAAGCTCATCATGATTATCTTTACAACAACATTTTGAAAGTAGTTAATCCAACTTATGAGAAGGTAGAGTACGGATGGAGTGTTGTAGTAAATCCATAGTGAGAATGTAGCAGTAAATCCATGGAAGTTATTAATCCATGGGAGGGAACTATCTCATGAATTCAAGGGGAAGAGAATTTGTGAGAAATGCCACATCGAAGTGACAATTCGATGTGGAAGGAATTTGAGAAAATTCTAGGATGGAGCAAAACGACAGCAGGGCACCGGAGTAATTCCGGTGCCTTGTTGTTGTTATAAATGTTGTCGTCATAGTAGGATTGTTGAAGTTAAAGAGGGCTTGTTGAAGTTAAAGAGGGCTTGTTGCTGTTAAAGTAGGCTTATTGAAGTTATTGCTGCTGCTGATATTATTACTCATAATTAGAATTGTTCAGTTTTGAACTGTGAGTTCCTATATTTCTTATGACTGGCATCCCGTATAGAAAAAAATCAAATCGAGATGTAAGGAGTTTCAACAAGATTTTATATGTCTGGCATCCCGTATTGAAAAAAATCAAATCGAGATGTAAGGAGTTTAAACAAGATTTCTTATGCCTGGCATCCCATATTGAGAAAAATCAAATTGAGATGTAAGGAGTTTAAACAAGATTTCTTATGACTGGCATCCCGTATAGAAAAAAATCAAATCGAGATGTAAGAAATTTAAAATTGATTTTTAAAAGCTTACATCCCCTTTGAAAAAAACTTCATACGAGATGCCGAGCCTAACTTTTCTCTTCTTTTCTCTTTTCTCTTCCAAAACTTATAATGTTTTCAAATAAACAATCTATATGGTACAATTTGTTATTGAAAAATATAATAATGGAAGCTCATCATTTGAAAATGAACACAAATTTTCTTGGAATGCATTTTTGATGATAAGTTACTTCTTCAAAAGGAGGATGTTCATATGCCAAGTAAAGAAGCAATTGAAATAAATGAAATGTTCAAAAGTTTTCAAACTGGAAACAATAAAAGCGATGCTACAAACAACAGCAACGACACAAACAGAAGTGGAAATGCAAGCAAAAGCGATGCCACAAATATCAGCGACCAGCCGGGATATATTAAGGAGAGAGAGGAAGGAAAGAAAAGACCTAAGCCTCCGCTTCCTGAAAATGTGACATTGAAAGAAATGAAACTGGCAGGGCAAGATGCGGAACTTATAGAAAAGTCTGGAAATGAAGGACCTCTTGTAATGTATATTCACGGAGGAGGATTCAAGACCGGAGCAGCTGCGGAGAGAAGAGAAATTACATTTGAGATTGTTGATAAGTATGGCAGCAATGTAATTGCAATTAATTACAGATTGGCGCCTGAGAATAAGTGGCCGGCGCAACTTGAAGATTGTGTTATGGCATACAAAGAAATTCTTGATTTGGGATATGATGCGAACAAAGTTGTAATTGCAGGGGAAAGTGCCGGCGGAACGCTAACGCTTGGAACTATACTGTATCTGAAGGATCATGGTATAAAGCTTCCTATGGCAGCAGTTGCATATTCGGCGGCAACTAATAATAACAGCCATTTTGATTCTCATACGGCAAATGCAGAAACGGATTATATGCTTGGATATGCCATCGCTTCGACAGAGAAACAGGAGGCATTGTTTAACAGCTTGGAGGAGGCTAAGGTTCAGACTCAAAGCCCATACATATCACCGTACTTTGGAGATTTCGCGGGTATTTGTCCTATATTCCTCGCAGTTTCAGATATAGAAGCGTTGTATGACGACTCGGTTAAAATACATGAGAAACTATTGGAAGCGGGAGTTAAAACAGAATTATATATCGGACATGAACTAATACATGCATATCCGATTTTTGTTCATCTTCCTGAAGCAAGAGAGACTATCAAAAAGACTTTTGAGTTTATCAATTCAATTCGAAATTGATGAGGGCCTCATTAATATACGCGTTTGGTATAACATCAAACACGCAACAGCGTGTTGCGTGCTATTTCTGGTTCGTAAGGGTATAATTCAGATAGGGATGTTTATGAATTTCGAACAGAATAGGAGGTTGCTATGGAAACAAAAGATGTATTGTTAGAACTTCGAACAAGGAATGGAATGTCACAGGATGAACTGGCAGAGAAGGCATTTGTGACAAGACAGGCGGTATCGCGGTGGGAAAACGGCGAGACGGTGCCGAATACGGAGACTTTGAAAATATTGTCAAAGATATTTAATGTTTCAATTAATACGTTGCTGGGAGCGCCAAGACAATTGATTTGTCAGTGTTGTGGAATGCCTTTGGAGGACACCATAATAAGCAAAGAACGAGATGGCGCTTTTAACGAGGATTATTGCCAATGGTGTTACGCAGATGGGACATATATGTACAGCAATATGGATGACTTGATTGAAGTGTGCGTGAAAAATATGGTAAATGAAAACTGTACAGAAGAGCAGGCACGAGCGTATCTGAAGGAGACATTGCCAAAACTGAATTATTGGAAGAAATATCAGGAACTAAGTGACGATGGTCAGTTTGAAGCATTCAAGAAGCAACTGATTGATGAAATTAACGAGCTTCAGGTGGAAGGAATGCCTAAAGTAGAAAGTTTGAATGCACTTGTTGGAAGATTTGTGAATCTGGAGTATCGGCTTCCAAATGGAACACAGGTAAAATTCCTGGATGATCAAACCACTTATTTGGGCAATCAGTTGGAATCGGAATTCGGAGGTGAACGCTGTTTTGGAGTGCTTGCAAATATGGATTTCATATTGGTTTGTACTTATGAAGCAGAGGGAGAAAATCCTGAACTTGTCGTGTATAAGAAGCGATGATTACAATAATCTCAAATTGATAAGTTGCAATAAAAATGCAATTCATTACGTTTATTATGTATAGAAAAAAAGAGAGTGTTCTTTAAGCAACTTAAATTGAAAACAAATAGTAAATGATAACAAAGGATTATTGGTAAAACTTAATTATGGTGAGGAATTGAATTATGAAAAATAATAATATTAATGGAAAGATTATTGCGGGGTATCTGATAATTGGATGTATGAGTGTGAGTGCACTGATAGGTTGCGGTACAAAAAGCAATGTTAATAATTCATCTGCAGAAAATGAAGGGATAACAACAGTGCAGGAAGCCGAACAGAAAACAGAAAATGAAGTGATAACAACAGAGCAGGAAGCCGAACAGAAAACAGAAACTGAAACTGAGACAAGCTCAGACAAAGAATCTCTTTTTGCTTTTGAAGATGAAGTAGAATCCGGTTTCGTTAATCTTTCAATCGATAGTTCGTTAGATGACATTTCAGTTATTTGGGATAAAGTTGATGGAGCATCATACTACAGACTTTACAGAGTTGATATGTCAAAAGTGAAGAAAGACGAATATGGTAATTATGAAAATTATGTAGAAATGGACAGGAAACTGATTGAAAAAATTGGTGATTTTGAAGAAAACAAGTATGTGGATAAGGATGTGAAGTCCGGTAATGATTACCGTTATTATATTGAGGCAATAGGTAAGAAAGATGGAATCGAAAAAGCGATTACGTTTGCCTGGTCTGAATACAGATGTTGCGGACTGTCAAAACCTGTTATTAGATTCAGTACTTTTGATGAAAATGGAGAAGAGTTGTCCCTTGATGAACTAAATATAGTGTTCATTAATTATTGCCAAGGAACATTTCCTGACGGATTTATTATATACAGAAAAGCTGAAGATGAAAAAGAGTTCAAAAAAATTGATGAAATATCAAATGAAGAAATGGATGATCAGGACTATTACTATGATAAAAATGTAGAGTTTAAAAAGGAATATACTTATAAAGTTAAGACATATAAAATGAAAAACGGAGAGAGCATTTATTCTGAAGAGAGTAATGAACTGGAAATTATTCCAACCAATTATTCCCCGACGTATAAAGTGTCACTTGAGGGTAATTCCAAAAATGGAAGAGAAGGATTTGAATTCTCAATAAAGAGTGACAAGAACAACAGCGAAACTGTCTTTTACAAAAACGGAGGATATTTTGGTGACACACCTCTTATAATGTCAAAATACAGTTCAGACAATAAAAGCTGGAAAGAAATTCCAAAAGAAGGCGTTGTACTTAAAGAGAAAGAAAAACTTTACTTCAAGTTTGAACCTACAGATAAAACAACAGTAGATAAGTTTGAGGATCAAGTAGAGATTATAGGTTTGAATGCAATGCCGGAGAAACTAATATTTCTTTATTCAAGCGAAGGAGTCGATTACAAAACACAATACCCTTATCCTTATGAATTAATTGAACTATTTTTTAGTGACGGAACAAGTAGAATTACAGTTGAGTGGGACTAGAAGTAATGAGGAAAGTGAACCGAAGAAGGATGATGGGAAAGAAATCAAAAAGGAGATCGATTATCTGGTTCTGGTAAATAAGGAAAATTACAGCAATCACAGGCAGCCTTTTTATAGGTTGCTTGTTTTTTTGTATCTGCAACGAGGAAAATTCATCAAGTTTGCTTGAATGAATTTGACGACTGCATATAATCCCGAAACAAGCGGAGCGGTTTCGGTGATTATGCCATGAAACCAATCGCCTGCTGATAAAGAATAGTAAAATATGATTGATGCAAGTGATATTCTTTTAAAATAATACTTAAATAAATGAAAGTTTTTGCATTTGGGATAATAAGTGACAACTAGCCTCAATCGTCTCGTTGACATTTTATGAGGCAGAATATAGAATATGAATAGTGAGCCTGAAAGGAGGACGTTATGGCAAATATTATTTCAGACGAAACAATAGAGTACGTTGGTATTCTTGCAAAGTTAGAATTATCTGATGACGAAAAAGAAAAAGCAAAGAGTGATATGGGAAGAATGCTTGATTACATAGATATGCTTAATCAGTTAGATACAAGCTCAGTTGAGCCAATGAGTCATATTTTTCCGGTTAACAATGTGTTCAGAGAAGACGTTGTTGTAAATGGTGATGACAGAGAAAACATTCTCGCAAATGCACCTGAGGAAAAAGACGGAACATTTGTAGTTCCTAAGACAGTTGACTAATTCACTGAAAAAAGTCAGAGAGAAATTATTAATACAAAGAGATTTTATTGAAACAAAAAGATTTTCAATACTTTGAGAAGTTTGGCAAGATGATTTATGACAAGAGATTTTTGACAAGAAGGATTTCGATAGGAAGGATTTCAATATGAAACTTATGAGTTTGACAGCTACTGAACTCGGCAAGAAGATTCAGAGCGGAGAAGTTAAGGTTGTTGATGCGGTTAATGAAGCATTGGCACAGATTGAGGCAAAGGACGATACAATCAACAGTTTCGTCACAGTCAATAAAGAAGGAGCTTTGAAGAAGGCAGAAGAAGTCCAAAAGCTCATTGACGAAGGAAAGCTTACAGGACCACTTGCAGGTGTGCCTGTTGCAATAAAGGATAATATGTGCACAACAGGGATTCTTACAACTTGCAGTTCTAAGATACTTGGCAATTTTGTGCCTACATTTACAGCTACTGCAGTTGAGAGATTAGAGGCTGCGGGAGCTATTATTATAGGAAAGACTAATATGGATGAATTTGCTATGGGAAGTACAACAGAGACTTCTGCATATGGCATTACAAGAAATCCATGGAATACAAATCATGTACCCGGTGGTTCGTCAGGTGGTTCATGTACAGCCGTAGCGGCAGAGGAGTGTTCATTTGCTCTCGGTTCAGATACAGGTGGATCAATCAGACAGCCAAGTTCATTCTGTGGTGTAACAGGTATCAAACCGACATACGGAACAGTTTCACGTTACGGACTCATTGCATACGGTTCATCACTTGATCAGATTGGACCTGTTGCAAAGGATGTAACTGATGTGGCAACTATTCTTGAAGTAATTGCAGCGCATGATCCAAAAGATTCAACATCAGTTAAGCGTGAGGAATATGATTTTACAAGTGCCTTGGTTGATGATGTCAAAGGTCTTAAGATTGGTATTCCAAAGGGATACTTTGGAGAAGGTCTTGATGCAGAAGTTAAGGATTCAATTCTTGCAGCAGTGGAAGTTTTAAAGAGCAAAGGTGCCATCGTTGAAGAATTTGATTTGAGCCTTATCGAGTACGCTATTCCTGCATACTATGTTATTGCATCAGCTGAGGCAAGCTCAAACTTAGAGAGATTTGACGGAGTTAAGTACGGTTACAGAACAGCAGAGTACAACGGGCTCCACAATATGTATAAAAAGACACGTTCAGAGGGCTTCGGAGAAGAAGTTAAACGTAGAATTATGCTTGGTTCCTTCGTTCTCAGCAGCGGATACTATGACGCATATTATCTTAAGGCTCTTAGAACAAAAGCACTCATCAAGAAAGCTTTTGATGAAGCATTCGCAAAATATGATGTTATCATCGGACCTGCAGCGCCAACTACAGCACCTGAGATTGGCAAGAGTCTTGCAGATCCAATCAAGATGTATTTAGGTGACATTTACACAATCTCTGTTAACCTTGCAGGACTTCCGGGTATCTCAGTTCCTTGCGGAACAGATTCAAAGGGACTTCCTATCGGTATGCAGATTATCGGAGACTGTTTCAGTGAGAAGACATTAATCAGAGCAGCATACGCTTACGAACAGGCAAGAGGCGGGTACAAGCACTGCCCTGCAGCAGAGTAGAAAGGAGAAGAAAATGAAAGATTACGAAGTAGTTATCGGACTTGAAGTTCACGTTGAACTTGCCACAAAGACAAAGATTTTCTGCTCCTGCTCAACAGAATTCGGAGGAGCACCAAATACTCACACATGTCCTGTATGTACAGGTATGCCGGGATCACTTCCGGTACTCAACAAACAGGTAGTTGAGTATGCGACAGCAGTTGGTCTTGCAACTAACTGTACTATCACACAGAATTGCAAATTTGACAGAAAGAATTATTTCTATCCGGACAATCCGCAGAACTATCAGATATCTCAGTTATATCTTCCAATCTGCAGAGACGGATATGTTGAAATTGAGACAGAAGAAGGAACAAAGAAAGTAAGAATCCACGAGATTCATATGGAAGAGGATGCAGGTAAGCTGGTTCATGATGATTGGACAGACTGCTCACTTGTAGACTTTAACCGTTCAGGTGTTCCTCTTATTGAGATAGTTTCAGAGCCTGATATGAGATCGGCAGATGAAGTTATCGCTTACCTTGAAAAGTTAAGACTTATCATTCAGTACCTTGGAGCTTCTGACTGTAAGCTCAATGAAGGTTCAATGAGAGCTGATGTCAACTTATCAGTAAGAGAAAAAGGTTCAAGCGAGTTTGGAACAAGAACAGAGACAAAGAACCTTAACTCATTCAAAGCTATTGCAAGAGCAATTGAAAATGAGACAAACAGCCAGATAGACCTGTTAGAGTCAGGTGAAGAAGTTGTTCAGGAAACAAGAAGATGGGATGATACAAAGGAATATTCATATGCAATGCGTTCTAAAGAAGATGCGCAGGATTACAGATATTTCCCGGATCCTGACCTTGTGCCAATCAATATCAGTGATGAATGGCTTGAGAAAATCAGAAGTGCTCAGCCTGAATTCAGAGATGAAAAGAGAGCAAGATACGTTGAAGAATACAAGATTCCTCAGTATGATGCAGACATTATAACACTCTACAAACCGCTTGCAGATTTGTTTGAAGATGCAGTTAAGGAAGGAAGCTCACCAAAAGAAGCTTCTAACTGGCTCATGGGTGAGACTATGAGAATAGTTAAGGATAAGAATATCGAGCCTGATCAGGTTAAACTTGAAGGTTCAGCATTTTCAGCATTCCTCAAACTTATTCAGGATGGCGTAATCAATAAGACTGTAGCCAAGGAAGTATTTGAGGCAATATTTGACGGCGGAGTTGATCCTGTAGCTTATGTTGAGGAGCACGGACTTAAGATGGACAACGACACAGACGGACTCAAGAAGATTATCGAAGAGATTATCGAGAAGAATCCAAAAGCTGTTGCAGATTACCAGGCAGGAAATAAAAAGGCAGCCGGAGCTATCGTTGGTCAGACAATGAAAGCAACACAGGGGAAAGCAAATCCACAGATGATTAATCAGATTATTTCGGAATTGCTTGACTAAGTATTGATAATAGCTCTCATTTACAGTTATTATTTAGACAGTTAATGAGAAGATTGATATAAGTATTCACAGAATAATTCATAGGAGAGTATTATGAGTGAAAAAATAAACAGCACGCAGACAGAATGGGGATATGAATCTCCGAGAAAAGAATGTGGCGTGTTTGGAATATATGACATGAGTGGAAATGAGGTTGCAGAAACTCTTTATTACGGACTTCTTGCACTTCAGCACAGAGGTCAGAAGAGTTGTGGAATGGCAATCACTGACACTAACGGTCCGAGAATGGTTAATCTCAAAAAAGGAATGGGAATGGTGCCTGAGGTGTTTGACGAAGATTCGTTAGCGGAACTTAAGGGCAATCTTGGTGTTGGTCATGTCAGAAGTCCAAAGTTTGGCAAAGCGGTAATAACAAACGCACAGCCATTGGTTATTAATTATGTAAAAGGAACACTTATTCTTGCACATAACGGAACAATTTTGAATTCTAATGCTATAAGAGAAGAACTTGCATACTCAGGTTCTATTTTCCAGACATCCATCGATTCGGAAACTATTGCATACCTTATTGCAAAAGAGAGAATCAATTCAAGAGATGTTGAGGAAGCAGTTGCAAGAGCACTGGGACAGATAAAGGGTTCATATGCACTTGTTATGGCAAGTCCGAGAAAACTTATCGGAGCAAGAGATCCTTTTGGAATCAAACCTTTATGTATAGGAATCAGAGATAATGCATACATTCTTTCATCTGAGAGTTGTGCTTTGGAGAGCATTGGTGCTACATTTGTAAGGGATGTGGCTCCGGGCGAGATAGTAACTATTGATCATAACGGAATCAACTCAGATATGAGCATGTGTATTTCAAATGACATGCAAAAGAGATGCATTATTGAATATATGTATTTTGCCAGACCTGACAGCTGTGTAGATGGAATCAGCATTTACCAGTCGCGAATGAAGGCGGGAGAGATACTGGCGACAGATTCACCGGTTGATGCCGATGTGGTTGTGGGGGTTCCGGATTCGGGAGAAATAGCAGCCACAGGATTTTCACAAAAATCAGGTATACCTTGTATTAATGCTTTCGTTTGGAATGATTATACAGGATTCAATTTTGTGAAACCAAAGCCAGGCACACGAAATGAGAATACAAAAGTTAAACTTGGAGTAGTTAAGGAAGCAGTTGCAGGGAAGAGAGTCGTTGTTATTGATGACTCGATTATCAGAGGCGTAACGGCCGGAAATATTGTAAAGATACTCAAAGAAGCAGGTGCTGCAGAAGTCCATGTCAGAATAACTACGCCGGCGCATATTGGCAATTGTGCATTTGGTCCTGATTTTTATTCGGCTGAAAAACCAATCGCTTTTGATAAGAGCCCGGATGAAATAAAAGAAATAATTAATGCCGATTCTTTAGCTTTTCTGAAAATAGAAAGAATGAGTGAACTTACGGGTGGAAAGGCTGTCTGCACAGGATGTTTTGACGGCAATTATCCGATGGAGCCACCTAGAGAAGAGGATTACAATTATTGATAATGACTATTGATCCATACAAACGATTCCAAAGAATGTGTGGTTTTGATAGTGATATAAATTTATTTTTTACAATTTGGAGGTAACGAATGAACGACATTTACAACAGTCCTTTATCAGAAAGATATGCCAGCAGAGAGATGCAGTACATATTCTCTCCTGACATGAAATTTAAAACATGGAGAAAACTCTGGATTGCCTTGGCAGAATCAGAGATGGAACTTGGACTTAATATTACACAGGAACAGGTTGATGAATTAAAAGCACATGTTGATGATATCAATTATGATGTTGCAAAAGAGAGAGAAAAGTTAGTTCGTCACGATGTTATGTCACACGTTTATGCTTACGGTCAGCAGTGCCCTAAGGCAAAAGGTATTATCCATTTAGGAGCAACATCATGCTACGTAGGTGATAATACTGATATCATTGTTATGACAGAAGCTCTCAAACTTGTTCGTAAGAAATTGTTAAATGTTATCAATGAATTAGCTAAGTTTGCCGATGAATATAAATCACAGCCAACACTTGCATTTACTCACTTCCAGCCGGCACAGCCAACAACAGTTGGAAAGAGAGCAACACTTTGGCTTATGGAATTGAAACTTGATCTTGATGATCTTGATTACATGATTGACAGTATGATGCTTCTTGGGTCAAAGGGAACAACAGGAACACAGGCAAGTTTCCTTGAACTCTTTGAAGGAGATCATGAGAAGATTAAAGAACTTGAGAAGAAGATTGCAAACAAGATGGGATTTGAAAAGTGTTTCCCTGTTTCAGGACAGACTTACTCAAGAAAGATGGATACAAGAGTTCTTAATATCTTAGCAGGAATCGCTGCAAGTGCACACAAATTCTCGAATGATATCAGACTTTTGCAGCACTTAAAAGAAATCGAAGAGCCATTTGAAAAGAATCAGATCGGATCATCAGCAATGGCTTACAAGAGAAATCCGATGAGAAGTGAGAGAATTGCATCACTTGCAAATTATGTTATGGTTACAGCATTAAATCCTGCAATCACATCTGCTACTCAGTGGTTTGAGAGAACACTTGATGATTCTGCAAATAAGAGACTCAGTGTTCCTGAGTGTTTCCTCGCAATCGATGGTATTCTTGATCTCTACTTAAACGTAGTAGACGGACTTGTTGTATATCCAAAGGTTATCGAAAAGAGACTTATGAGTGAGTTGCCATTTATGGCTACAGAAAACATCATGATGGATGCAGTTAAGGCGGGCGGAGATCGCCAGGAACTTCATGAGAAGATTAGAACTCTCTCAATGGAAGCAGGAAAGAATGTTAAAGAGAAAGGTCTTGATAACAATCTTCTTGAACTTATCGCTGCTGACGAATCATTCAACATGTCACTTGAAGATCTTCAGAAGACAATGGATCCAAGTAAGTATGTGGGACGTTCACCTGAGCAGGTTGAGGAGTTCCTTAGAGATGAAATCAAACCAATACTTGATGCTAACAAAGACGTTCTTGGTCTTACAGCTGAAATCAATGTATAAATACATGAAATAAAAAAATAGAAAGAATAAGAGGTAGTGAAATGAAACCTGTAAAAGAAGGAAAAGTTCGTGAAATTTATGATAACGGTGATAATTTAATTATGGTTGCAACAGACAGAATCAGCTGTTTTGATGTAATCTTAAAGAACATAATCAAGAAAAAAGGTACAGTTCTTACTCAGATGTCAAAATTCTGGTTTGACATGACACAGGACATTGTTCCAAATCATATGATTTCAGTTGATGTAAATGACATGCCTGAATTTTTCAGACAGCCACAGTTTGATGGAAACAGCATGATGTGTAAGAAACTTCAGATGCTTCCAATCGAGTGTATCGTAAGAGGTTATATTACAGGTTCCGGATGGGCAAGTTATCAGGAAAACGGAACAGTTTGCGGAATTAAATTACCTGAAGGATTAAAGGAATCAGACAAACTTCCTGAACCAATTTATACACCTTCAACAAAAGCTGAAATCGGAGATCATGATGAGAATATCTCATACGAAAAGAGTATTGAAGTATTAGAGAAAGAATTCCCTGGAAAAGGTGAAGAGTACGCTTCAAAATTAAAAGAGTACACAATCGCTCTCTACAAGAAGTGTGCCGACTATGCACTTGAAAAAGGAATTATCATTGCTGATACTAAGTTTGAGTTCGGTCTTGATGAGAATGGTAACATTGTTATAGGTGATGAGATGCTTACACCTGACAGTTCAAGATTCTGGCCTGCAGACGGTTATGAACCTGGACATGGTCAGCCTTCATTTGATAAGCAGTTTGCAAGAGACTGGTTAAAGAACAATGAGCATGACTGGAAACTTCCTGTAGAAGTTGAAGAAAAGACAATTGCAAAATATCTTGAAGCATATGAGAAACTTACAGGAAAGCCTCTTTGCTAATATAATAATTGAAAAGTTGATGCCCCTTATCTATTAGTGAATTTAAGGAAATAATATAATTGATGTGTAACTAATATGATAATGATGTGCAGTTTAATTTACAATTGATGTGCAGTTAATCTAATAAATAATGTGGTTGAAAGAATAGTTTTGTTACCGTATCGTTACCGGATTATCATAAGATTAACACAAGTTTTTCATCAAATAGACACTTTGATATTATATATTACACATATCAATTGATTTTTAGTACAGGGGGAGCTTCATTGAAAAAACACTTTAATTATCGGCAGTAATGTGCTAAAATGGTTATTGTGTTTGTACACAGACTAATCAAAGAGATTGAAAAAGGAGAACATAAATAATGAGAAGAAAAAGTTTGGTCCTTTTATTAGGACTCTCTATGGCACTCTCACTTGTTGGATGTAATGGAAAATCAACCAAATCCGGAAGTGGTGATATTAAACTTGCAGAGTACAAGGGACTTGCAGTTTATGAAAAGGAACTTGAGGTAGACGATGCATATGACTCAACAATTCAGTCAATGCTTTCGCAGTTTTCGACAACAGATCAGGTAAAAGAAGGAAAAGTTAAAAAGACAGATAAGGTTAACATTGATTATGTCGGAACAATTGATGGCTTCGCATTTGAAGGTGGTACATCACAGGGGTACACACTTGACATCGGAAACAGCAGTTTTATCGAAGGCTTTGCAGAAGGTCTTGTTGGAAAGAAGATTGGAGATAAGGTTACACTTAACCTTACATTCCCAGAGGATTACGCAAACACAACAAAGGATGCAGACGGCAAGGAAATGTCACTTGCAGGAAAAGATGTTGTATTTGAAGTAACACTTAACTACAAGGAAGTTACAAATACACCAGAGTATACTGATGACTTTGTAAAAGAGCATTTTTCAGCAATTGCTACAACAACATCTGATTTTGATACATATCTTAAGAAGAGAATTCAGATTACAAATGCAATGAACGGTGCGTGGAAAGAGTTCCTTGATTCATGTGAAGTTAAGAAATATCCTGACAAGGAAGTTGAATCTTACGAAAAGGTATTGAATGATCAGTATGTACAGCAGTTACAGCAGTACTACCAGACAGACCTTAAGACATATCTTGAATCATGTAGTATGTCACAGGAAGACTGGGATAAGGAAATTAACAAATCATCTAAAGAGTACATCAAGCAGAAGATGGTAATTGACCAGATTGCCAAAGAAGCAAAAGTTGCAATTAAAGGTGATTCAGAAGCATACAAGAAAAAAGCAGAAGCACTTGTTCAGTTAAACAACCTTGGAACAGTTGAAGCAGCAGAAAAGCAGTATGGTAAGGAAATGATTTTAGATTCATTGAATTATGAAGCTGTTCAGGAATACATCTTCGATAACATGAAGAAAGAATCAGGCGAGAGACCTACTGAAGCAGTAACAGATGCAGCTGCAGATTCAGCTGCAGATTCAGAGGATGCAACTGTTGAAGAGACAACAAAGAAATCTAAAAAGAAATAATATATTATTTATGCAAGGGCGTTGCGGTAGCGATGCCCTTGTTGCATCTATGGCAATCATATAAGACCCATCTTCTATAGTGAGTGATAAAAACAAACCGGTAAATGTGGAAGTGCAATAATAATTGTGAAACACAATGAGCAATTATTTGGAATTTAAAATGAAAAACGGAGGAAAACTATAATGAATAGAATATTACCAAAATTATTTTTTGCAGGTTTTGGATTGGTGTTTGTAGTAGTAGGAATTATGATGGCTATGCATTTTTCTAAAATAAATAAAGAAGCAGTTGATGTAACTGCTACTATTTCCAGAATAGAAGTTACGACAAAAACAGTCAAAAGAAATGGTAGAACAAGAAACGAAAAAGAGCACGATGTTATATGTGGATTATACTTTTGAAGGTGAAGAATATGAAGATGTAAATATGGGATTCTACAAATCAGGAATGAAGGAAGGTCAGACTGTTACGGTAAAAGTGTTGCCAAGTAATCCGGGACAATGCTATGGATATACCGGAATGCTTTTTCCTTTATTGTTTTCAGGAATAGGCTTCTTATTCTTTGTAATTGGTTTGTTTTTGAAAAACTAGGTATCAGCTGAGAGATGAAGATGACGGTATAAGATTTGATATAATATAAATGGCTGTCAGACAATCATTCACGTAAAAAAGAATGTGTGTCTGACGGCCATTTTTTCTTAAATAATAGTTCTATATTCTCTTCTTACCGTAAAAGTCCCCATGAAATGAATCCGGGAGAAGAAGATCGTTTGTGAGACAGTGTTCAAATTCTTCGATTAAATCGACTGCAAGAGGAATTGATTCAAGTAGTTTTTCGTATATCAGTTTTGAGTAAGGACGACAGTTATCGTTAGGTGATGCCTCAATCATGTGGCCTTTGAAATATTTGTAATGAAATGAAGCTTTCATGATGCTGTCTATAATAATCTGTTTCTTTGGACCCGGCGCAAAAAATAGTCGCTTTGTCAGTCGCATATGAACAAGTGCAGTATGAATTGCACTTGTGGATAATTCAGAAAAGAAAGGAGCCATGGCAAAAGCTGAACCGAGATTTGCTGGGATAAGTCTGTATGAAGCATAATGGGCAGGCTCAAATCCGTCCAATGACATCATCAGATGTTCCAGGTCGCCTTCAATTTCGATGTGACCGCATCCGGAGTCTTCCATGTATTTATCAACAAGTGGATGACATTCTCTGTCGAGAACAAAATGACAGATATATCCTAATATATATGCATGACATGAACTTTCGTAGCCGTAAGCTGATATTATTGAAAGTGCATCTTCAAAAAAAGGATATGCATCTTCATGGTGAATTTTGACACCATATTGGTTAGTACTGTTCTTATAGACCGGATAATAATAGAAAATAGAGTCCGGTCCCTGAAGACCTATTCTGAATGCATCCTGATAATCTGCCACGATATCCCTGAGATTCTGTGGCAGATTTTTTAATACTTTTTTTCCAAATTTATTATGTGCATATAGTGATGGCATAGTTTGTCTCCTTTAGTGTAATGATTATTCTGATATATATATTTTACCACATTATATCTGATTTAAAACAGGACAATGAAGAATAATATCGTGAAATTGGTAATTAAAGAAAAATATTAGAGCAGTGGATACGCATAATATTAGTGTTAATAATGGTTTAACAGCGGTATATTATTAGTTTTAATATTAGTGTTGAATTGTGGAAAAAGATGTGTTACCATAAAAACAAGAACAAACGTTCGAAAAAAGTGGACTGCCATGAAATGTGTAAAATATTTGGTAAAAGATGTGTTGCCATGAAATGTGAATTGATGTTGGGTAAAAGGAGGCGCTACTATGAGAATACAGCAGGATATGTCTATACAGCAAAAACTTAAGATCCTCACGGATGCAGCAAAATATGATGTTGCATGCACCAGTAGCGGAGTGAACAGATCAAATGACGGAAGAGGTATGGGATCTGCGGAAGCCTGTGGTATATGTCATACTTTTGCCAGCGATGGCAGATGTGTTTCACTTTTGAAGATATTATTTACCAATGAGTGCATATTTGATTGTAAGTACTGTGTTAACAGATGTTCTAATGATGTTCCAAGGGCATCTTTTACGCCGGATGAGATATGCACTCTCACTATGGAGTTTTACAGAAGAAATTATATTGAGGGATTGTTTTTGAGCTCCGGAATTATAAATAATCCAAATTATACTATGGGTCTTATTTACGAAGCACTCTGGAAACTGAGAAATGAACATCATTTTTACGGGTATATTCACGTAAAAGGAATACCGGGTACTTCGCCGGAGATAATAGAAAAGATAGGATTTTTAGCAGATAGGATGAGTGTAAATTTAGAACTTCCTACAGCAGAGGGATTGAGAAATCTGGCACCAAACAAAAACAGAAAGAACATTCTTACGCCGATGAAACAGATACAGGTCGGAAGAAAGCAACTTATTGCGACAAAAGATGAGGGATATCAGGTTCCAGCTAAAAGAGGAGCCTTCAAATCTAAATTTGTACCTGCAGGCCAGAGTACGCAGATGATAATTGGAGCAACGCCTGAGACAGATTACCAACTGATGGCTGTGACAGAAGCTCTTTACAATAACTTTAAACTAAAGAGAGTATTCTATTCGGCATTTGTAGATGTCAATCACAATATTGATCTTCCTGCTGTCACTGCAACATCACCTATGCTCAGAGAGCATAGACTCTATCAGGCGGACTGGCTTTTGAGATTTTATGGATTTAAGGCAGGAGAACTTTTGGATGAACAGCAGCCGAATTTTAATGTGGCTCTTGATCCAAAATGTGATTGGGCAGTCAGACATTTGGAATTCTTCCCGGTTGAGATAATGAAAGCAGACTATTACCTATTGCTGAGAGTTCCGGGGCTTGGTGTGACTTCGGCCAAAAGAATAGTATCTGCAAGGCGACAGAGGACTTTGGATTTTGATGCACTGAAACGCATGGGAGTAGTGCTTAAAAGAGCAGCTTACTTTATTACATGCAATGGAAAGATGATGTTGCCTATCAAGCAGGATAGAGATTATATTACAAGAAATCTTGTTGATGCAGAGCGACTTGGACTATCAAAAATCCAGGGCGATATGACCTACGAACAACTGAGTTTCGATCTTGGTAGCATGCAGTAATTGAAGGTTTTCATAAAGTATAATTAATGAAACGTACTTACGCTGCTTTCAAAATAACCGTTTCGCATTATAGGAATGTTTTTTCTAAAAATTGAGTCATTACTTAAAGGACTATTTTCAAAAGCGAGGTAGGGAATTTTGTTGCAAAAGTTATATCCGACAACCCATGTGAAGAAAATTCAAAATGGGATGTAAGGAATTTCCGAGGAAAAAGTTAGGGCTGACAACCCATATGAAGAAAATCCCAAATGGGATGTAAGGAATTTCTGAGAAAAAGTTATGCCTGACAACCCATATGAAGAAAATCCCAAAAGGGATGCAAGAAATTTCTGACAGAAAAGTTATGCCTGACAACCCATATGAAGAAAATCCCAAAAGGGATGCAAGAAATTTCCGACAGAAAAGTTATGCCTGACAACCCATATGAAGAAAATCCCAAATGGGATGCAAGAAATTTTCGACAGAAAAGTTATGCCTGGCAACCCATATGAAGAAAATCCCAAATGGGATGCAAGAAATTTCCGACAGAAAAGTTATGCCTGGCAACCCATATGAAAGAAATCCCAAAAGGGATGTAAGCATAATGAAATCAAGTTTAATAAGCATACATCCCCCAAATGAATTTTGCCAAAAGGGATATATAATGTAGAAATCCTTAGGTATAACTAAAAATTAGATTATGTGCCCGTTTCAAAATGTATAATTAATGAAATGGAAAATATTAATATATGAGGTACACCCGAAAGAAAGAGGAGACAAAAAATGGACAGAGCAATTGTTTTTGTGTGTGAAGACAGCTTCGATGGTATGATGACTGCGGTTTATGATGCATGGGTTGAAATGATAAAAGGTGAGATAGTGCATGTAAGAGTTCAAGGAGAGTATACAGAAGATTTCTTGAATGAATATAGATATGTTGAAACTGATTTGAAAAAAGCAACTAAGGTCGCAGATTCAATCAAAAAGAAGATATCTGTTGATGCCTATATGAGAGTATATAGAAGTTGTATGCATTATGATGTTGAGAGAGTAGATGCGGTCATTGATTTCTTAAAGATAGGTTATAAGATAGGTGGCAGAGTAACAAAAGATTATGGTAATCCTGCAGTTATGAGAGTGATTGAACTTGACAGAAAAGTTGGAAAGGAGGCCCATAACTTTAAGGGAGTAGTGAGGTTTAAAGATATAGGAGGGAGATATCTGCTCTCAAAGATTATGCCAAAGTGTGATGTGATTACACTGATTGAGCATCACTTTTCTAACAGATTCCCACTTGAGAATTTTATAATATATGATGAAAAACGAAAGAAAGCTCTGGTTCATAAGGCTGACGGACAGATTGTGTATATTCGTAGCGACAATAATGAGATTGAGAGATTGTATTGTTCCACGGAAGATGAGTTTGAAAAACTATGGGGAGTATTTTTTGAGACAATCGGAATTGAGGCAAGAAAGAATGAGAGGTGCCAGAACAATCTTCTCCCAAAATGGTATCGAAAGAATATGATTGAGTTCCAATAAAGTAAATTCATAATTTAGACAAAATAACATATATGAAAAGATGTGATTGAGTTCCAATATAAGATATAAAAAACATGATGTGTTACGATAATTTAGATTAATAATTCATATTAAATGTTTGTGAATAATTCACAATTTTTTGCACAAAAAAAATAGATTCTAATCATATCAAATGAATTGTTTTAAATTGTTTTATTTGTAGTGCATTTTGTTTGTTTTCGTGTTATACTTACACTTGATATGCAGTTTTAATAGGGGTAGTGCGCCCTTATGCAATTTTTACAACGATTCAGGAGGAACTCATGAGTAAAGTTAAGAGAGTTTATGTTGAAAAGAAACAGCCATATGCTGTAAAGTCTAACGAATTAACTGAAGATATCAAGGGATATCTTATGATCAAAAGCCTTGATAAGGTTAGAGTTTTAGTTAGATATGACATTGAGAATTTATCAGAAGAAACATACAAGGAGGCACTTACTACAGTATTTTCAGAGCCACCTGTTGACCAGATTTATGAGGAAGTTTTCCCGTATGATGAGAAGAATGACAGGGTATTCAGTGTGGAATTTCTTCCGGGACAGTTTGATCAGAGAGCTGACTCAGCTGAGCAGTGTGTTAAGTTCTTAAAAGAAGACGAGCAGCCTGTTATCAAAACAGCTACAACTTATGTATTGTCAGGTGATATTACTGATGAACAGTTTGAGAGCATCAAGTCATATTGTATCAATCCTGTAGATTCAAGAGAAACAGGACTTGAGAAACCTGAGACACTTGTTACTGAATTTGATGAGCCTGATGATGTAATTATATTTGACGGATTTAAGGATATGAGCGAGGAACCACTTAAAGAATTATATTCTTCACTTGGTCTTGCAATGACATTTAATGATTTTCTTCATATCCAGAATTATTTTAAAAACGAGGAAGACAGAAATCCTTCTATGACAGAAATCAGAGTTCTTGATACTTATTGGTCAGATCACTGTCGTCATACAACATTTAATACAGAACTGAAGGATGTTCAGTTTGAAGACGGATATTTCAATGCTCCAATTGTAAAGACATATGAAGATTATATAGAGACAAGAAATGAGATTTTCAAAGGCAGAGACGACAAGTTTGTATGTCTTATGGATTTAGCTCTTATGGCTATGAGAAAACTCAAAAAAGAAGGCAAGTTAGATGATCAGGAAGAGTCAGATGAGATTAATGCATGTTCAATCGTTGTTCCTGTAGAGGTAGACGGACAGACTGAGGAGTGGCTTGTTAACTTCAAGAATGAAACTCACAATCACCCAACAGAAATTGAACCATTTGGTGGTGCTGCAACTTGTCTTGGTGGAGCAATCAGAGATCCACTGTCAGGACGTACTTATGTATACCAGGCTATGCGTGTAACAGGTGCAGCTGATCCTACAAAATCAATGAAAGAGACACTTAAGGGTAAGCTCCCACAGAAGAAACTCGTTCAGGGTGCGGCAGACGGATACAGTTCATACGGTAACCAGATTGGTCTTGCAACAGGTCTTGTAAAAGAAATCTATCATCCTGATTATGTTGCAAAACGTATGGAGATTGGTGCAGTTATGGGTGCAGCTCCAAGACGTGCTGTTATCAGAGAAACATCTGATCCGGGAGATATCATTATTCTTCTTGGAGGAAGAACAGGACGTGACGGATGCGGTGGCGCAACAGGTTCTTCAAAAGTTCACACAGAAGAGTCTATCGAGACATGTGGTGCAGAAGTTCAAAAGGGTAATGCACCTACAGAGAGAAAGATACAGAGATTATTCAGAAGAGAAGAAGTTAGTAAGCTTATCAAGAAATGTAATGACTTCGGTGCAGGCGGTGTATCAGTTGCTATCGGAGAACTTGCTGACGGATTACATATCTTCCTTGATAAAGTTCCAAAGAAGTATGCGGGTCTTGACGGAACAGAGATTGCCATCTCAGAATCACAGGAGAGAATGGCAGTAGTAGTTGACAAGAAAGATGTTGAACAGTTCCTTGCATATGCAAACGAGGAGAATCTTGAAGCAATCGAGGTTGCTTATGTAACAGAGGATCCAAGACTTGTCCTTGAGTGGAGAGGAAAAGAAATCGTTAATCTTTCAAGAGCGTTCCTTGATACAAACGGAGCTCACCAGGAGACATCTGTTTACGTTGAGATGCCAAGTGAAGATAAGAATTTCTTCAAGAAAGAAGAAGTTGATGATGTTAAGGCAAAATGGTTAGAGACACTTGCTGATCTCAATGTATGTTCACAGAAGGGATTAGTAGAGAAGTTTGACGGTTCAATCGGAGCAGGTTCTGTATTCATGCCACACGGTGGAAAATACCAGATGACAGAGACACAGACTATGGTTGCAAAACTTCCTGTATTAAAAGGTAAATGTGATACTGTAACGATGATGAGTTATGGTTTTGATCCATATCTTTCTACATGGAGTCCGTATCATGGAGCTATGTATGCAGTAATTGAATCTGTTGCAAAGGTAGTTGCTACAGGTGGAGATTACAGCAAGATTAGATTTACATTCCAGGAATATTTCAGAAGAATGACAGAAGATCCAAAGAGATGGAGTCAGCCATTCTCAGCACTTCTTGGAGCATATGACGCACAGATGGGATTTGGTCTTCCATCAATCGGAGGAAAAGATTCCATGTCAGGAACATTCAACGATATTGATGTTCCACCAACACTTGTTTCATTTGCAGTTGATGTCGCAAAGGAATCAGATGTTATCACTCCTGAATTCAAAAAAGCAGGCAATAAGATTGTCAAATTTGAAATCAGCAGAGACAGATATGAGAAACCAAATTATGAGCAGATTATGGAATTGTACTCAGCAATCCATGATATGATTCAGAAGAAAGTTATTGTATCTGCATATGCACTTGATTCAAAGGGTGTTATACCAGCAGTCAGCAAGATGGCATTCGGTAATAAGATTGGTGTTAAGATTAGTTCACAGATTCCTGGAGCTGACTTATTTGCACCTGAGTTTGGTGACATTATTGCAGAAGTACCTGCTGACAAACTTGATGATATTACAACAAGTTATATTCTTATTGGTGAGACAACTGACAAGCAGACATTTGAATATGGTGATCAGGTTATTTCTATGGAAGAAGCAGTTTCAACATGGACTAAACCACTTGAAAAGGTATTCCCAACAAGAAGCCACAAGGACACAGCCGTTCTTGATACACCAATGTATGATAAGGGATCAATCTATGTTTGCAAGAACAAGATAGCAAAACCTACAGTATTTATTCCTGTATTCCCGGGAACAAACTGTGAGTATGATACAGCAAAAGCTTTTGAAAAAGCCGGAGCAAATGTTATCACAAAGGTATTTAAGAATCTTTCAGCGGAAGATATCAGAGACTCAGTTAAGGTATTTGAAGACAGCATTAATCAGTCTCAGATTATTATGTTCCCAGGTGGATTCAGTGCAGGTGATGAGCCGGACGGTTCTGCAAAATTCTTTGCAACTGCATTTAGAAATGAAAAGATGAAAGATGCAGTTCACAAACTCTTAAATGAGAGAGACGGACTTGCACTTGGTATTTGTAACGGATTCCAGGCCCTTATCAAACTTGGACTTGTTCCAAATGGTGAGATAACAGGTCAGGATGAGAATTCGCCAACACTTACATACAACACAATCAACAGACATGTGTCAAAGATGGTTTACACAAAGGTTGTTTCTAACAAGTCACCATGGTTACAGATGGCAGAAGTTGGAAAAACATATGTAAATGCAGCTTCACATGGAGAAGGAAGATTTGTTGCAAATGATGAGTGGCTCAAGAAGTTATTTGAGAATGGCCAGGTTGCAACTCAGTATGTAAATGAACTTGGACAGCCTACAATGGACGAAGAATGGAATGTCAACGGTTCATACGCTGCTATCGAAGGTATAACATCTCCTGATGGTAGATGCTTTGGTAAGATGGCACATATTGAGCGTAAGGGTGACTCTGTTGCCATGAATATTTACGGTGAGCAGGATCTCAAAGTATTTGAGTCAGGTGTATCTTATTTCAAGTAAGTATAACTAAGAAGTAGATTTCCCCTCCTCTAAACAAAGTGAAGGTGGGGTAAGAAAATTTACCTGATATTAGAAGGTTAGATGGTGGTGCTGAAGGTGGAAGTGTTACCATGATTTAGAATAATAGTAATGAAAAGTTGTATATGGCTGTTGCATCGGATAATATTGTTGCAACAGCCATATTTTAGGCAAGGAGATAGGTGTGGTTTTCTCTAGTATAGAGTTTATATTTAGATTTTTAGTAATTTTTTTCATAGTATACAAATTGGCACCAAAAAGCATTAGGAATGTTGTTATTTTAGTTGCCAGTTTGATTTTTTATGCTTTTGGAGAACCTAAATATGTAGTTCTTATGGTTATATCAATTGTCGTTAATCATCTTCTTACTTTGAAGATGGACAGTGATAAAGAACACAAAAAAATGTGGGCTGCAATTGCACTTTCTTATGATGTTCTGATGCTTGGCATATTCAAGTATACTAATTTTGTTGTTGATAATATCAATATGATTGCCGGACATGATGTGATTAAGCATGTACATATTACGTTACCGATTGGTATTAGTTTCTATACTTTTCAGATAATGTCATACGTGATTGATGCTTATAGAGGTAAGTTTGAAGTGGAAAAAAGCATTCTGCCATTTGCAACTTATGTTTCCATGTTTCCACAGCTTATTGCAGGACCAATTGTAAATTACAGAGAAGTCAGAAATGAACTTCGAAAAAGAAAAATAACAAGAAAAGATGTAGAGACAGGTATGGTTGCATTTACCATTGGCTTGTCATATAAAGTGATACTTGCCAATCAGATAGGCACAGTTTGGAATGGGGTTCAGACGGTAGGTGTGTATGGAATGTCAACCATAATGGCATGGGTTGGAGCCTGGAGTTATTCATTTCAGTTGCTCTTTGACTTTGCAGGTTATTCCATGATGGCGATAGGGCTTGGAAGAATGATGGGATTCTATTTACCTATAAACTTTGCTGATCCATATATTTCAAGGAGTGCAACAGAGTTTTGGAGAAGATGGCATATCACACTTGGAAGATGGTTTAAAGATTATGTATATATTCCTTTAGGCGGAAATCGAAAAGGCAAGAAACGCATGATGTTTAACCTGTTTGTTGTGTGGGCACTTACCGGATTATGGCATGGTGCAAGCTGGAACTTTGTTATTTGGGGAATTATGTTTTTTGTGATCCTTATGGTTGAAAAAGTATTCCTCCTCAAGTATCTCGACAAATATGTAGTGCTTAGCAGAATATATATGCTTATACTTATTCCTGTATCGTGGATGGTATTTGCAATTACAGATATTAAGCAAGTGATATTGTATATAGCAAGAATGTTTTTTATTCCGATTAAGGGAATGGTGGAAATCAACACCAAAGAGATTCTTCTCAAGTATATAGGAGAGTATTGGTGGATGCTGCTGATTTGTGCAATATGTGCAACTCCGTTACCGATGAAATTATTAGATAAATTTTATAACAAACTGATTACAAAACTGGTGCTGCTTGTATTATTTTGGATAAGTATTTATCTTATACTGGTATCTGCAGAAAATCCATTTTTGTATTTTAGATTCTAGAGGGAGTTTTTACTTCAAAATGAAAAATAAAGTTATTCGTAAAGTTAAAAAATTTACAATAAAATATATAATGAAAAATTACAAAAGAAATACGCTGACCTTTATGGTGATAATTACTGCTATATTGTTTTCTGTAATTGGAGCTTCTCTCACACTTGTTCGCGGTGAGAAGATGATTATAAAAAAAGATTATCCTATTCTTACAAGAGTGTTAGCTCCTGAAGTTTACAAAATGAATCTTGCAGAAGAAAAAAAGAAAGATAAGAAGCATAAAAAGGCAAAGAAGCAAGGGGATTCGATTGATGAAACTACAGTAAATGCAGAAAATGAAACTACTGAAGTTCAGACAGAGCCTGTAACAGAAGAACCTGTAACGGAGTATGCATATGCTGAAGTTGGTGATGATTACTTCAACGATGCATTGTTTATAGGTGATTCGAGAGTTGAGGGAATCAAGTTGTACGGTGGACTTAAGAAAGCCACATTCTATTCAAAGGAGGGAATTTCCCTTAACAAGATTCTGGATGAGAAGTTTGTAAAGATTAAAGTGAAAGAAAAAGTCAAAGTCAAGGAAAAGGAAACAGAAGCAAAGAAGTCTAAAAAGAGCAAGAAATCTAAAAAGAAAAAGAGTGAAGAAGAAACTACTGTTGCACAGACAGAGCAAGCTTCAGAAGAATATGTAATCAAGACGAGGACAAAGACTGTTAATATCAAGAAGGCGTTGAAGCAAAAATCATTCAAGAAAATATATATAATGATAGGAATTAACGAACTTGGTTACAGAACTAAAAAAGAATATAAGAATAATTACAAAGAAGTAATAGATGAACTTCGTAAATTACAGCCGGATGCCAAGATATTTATTATGGGAATGATGAAAGTGACAAATAAGTATCAGAAAAAACATCCTTCATTTAAAAACAAAACAATTGATGCCTTCAATGAAGCTGTTAAAGAACTGGCGGATTATCAGACGATATTCTACATAGACATGAATGAAAATATACTGGATAAGAATAACGGAGTAAAAGAAAAATATACATGGGATGGTGTGCATCTCAAAGCGGAATATTACTCTATCTGGATTGATTCGCTTAAAAAGCATGGTGTGAATTAATAACAAATACGCTGTAAAAATACTATATAAGAACAATAAGCATAGAAATAATATGCATTAGAGCAAATAGAATAATATAAAAAAGAGCGATTACACTTACATGAATTAAATCACAGTTGTAATCGCTCTTTCTTATTTTTAATGCTTATAATTTATCATTATAATTTTTCGTATTTTTTTATGACCGCTAGGCCAAGAGCATGAGGACCTGTGTGACATGCACTTGTTGGACCGATGAGAACATTCAATTCCGGATTGGTCTTTTTGCCGATTGTAGCCTCTGCTTCTGAAAGGAAAGCATTGGCTTCTTCTGAGTCATATCCCTCACCCATGTTGTATTCGAAATCATCAGGTGTGTTACCGTCAGAATTAAGAAAGCCATTTACCTGACTAATAATGGACTTTAGAAGTTTGCTGCGGTTTCTTCCAACACCACCGATATTAAGTTCGCCACCTTTCATGATGATGATTGGTTTGATTCCAAGTTTACCGGTTGCCATAGTTGCCAACTTGCCGATTCGACCGCCTTTTTTCAGATAATCAAGCGAACCGACAGTAAAGAAAATAGTTGCACTATTACACAAACCATCAAGCTTGGAAACGGCAATATCATAATCAATACCATCTTCATTCATTCTAACAACTTCATTTACAAAAAGAGCCTGTGAAGCGGTGTTGGCTAATGAATTGACAACTGTAATTTTTGCATCCGGATAGTCTTCAATAATGATATCCTTTGCTGTGGATGCAGAGTTGTATGAACCACTAAGAACAGTTGAGATGGTAATGCAGATGATAGGAATACCCTGTTTTACATAAGGGGTGAAATGATCAATGTAATCTTCGACAGAAGGTAGTGATGTTTTTGGAAAACCCCCTTCGTTTACAATTCGATTATAAAATTCATCGCGCTTCATCTCTATTCCGTCTTTATAATAGTCTTTTTCGTTAAAAGAAACATAAAAAGGGACAATATCAACATCGTGCTGTTCTACGTATTCGTTTGATAAATCACAAGCGCTGTCACTAATAATTTTGAACATTAAAAACCTCCCTTGAAATAAAAAAATAATATAACTATGTGGGAGTTACCTCACATCAGATATAAATTCCAATATAAAACATAATATCATACTGATACTGAAGGAACAATAATTATTAGGTCAAATCCGGGAAAGGGCATAAGTAAGACTTAATAGTTATCAATATTTATATAGATTAAATTCAGTTTGCTTTACAAAAAAAAGGATTTACAGTAAACTTGTTGTTAGGACTAACAGGAGGATATTATGTCTGAAATCAGTAACAATAAAAAGAAAAACACTTCAAAAGAAGATCTAAAAAACAGATTTGAGTATAAGAGTGTGATTGAGGGATTGGTACTATCCGGTTTTGCGGGGATTTTTTTAACGAACATTATTTTTAATACATATAAGCCGGTTGATAATTTACAATATATACAGGGTGAGAATATCCTTGTATTTTTTTGTGCGTTTTTTGCTTTGACTATAATGTTAGGAGCGACATATTTTTATAACAAAATAATAGCAAAAATTATTTTACCAATATTGGTGATTGTATATTCATTTTTAACAATAATAAATAATTACACAACGCTTCCGATAACTGTTGTCTGCATAATTGCAACGCTGTTTGCAGTTATCTATTCAAAAAAGGAGTTACTGTATATTGTTTCAAAGTACAGAACTAATGAAAGATTTTCTTTGACAATTTGTTGCACGATGGGACTTGTTCTTATCATTTTTATTACAGGAATCGGATATTGCAGGTATAAAAGCTTTATGAGTCCGGGATATGACCTTGGGGTTTTTTCTCAAATGTTTGAGAATATGAAAAGGACATTACATCCTGTAACATCGGTTGAGAGACAGGAGCTTGGTATGTTTTCCCATTTTGGAGTACATTTTTCTCCGATACTATATTTATTATTACCTGTATATTGTCTTTTGCCTTCTCCGATTACATTACAGACGATACAGGCGATAGTTCTTGGGATTGCTGTTGTTCCGTTATATTATCTGTGTAAGCATTATGGATTATCTCAAAAAATGACAATAGCCTTTTGTGCTATTTACTGTTTTTTTCCGGCAACGTCAGCCGGTACATTTTATGATTTCCATGAAAATTGTATTCTTCCGGTGATGATATTCTGTTTGTTGCTATCGTTGGAGAAAAAGCATACAATTGGGATAATGCTGGCAACAGTGGGAGTATTGATGATAAAAGAAGATGCAGCATTGGTGGTACTCAGTATAGGCTTGTTTCTGCTTCTGTCGGCAAAAGACATAAAAAGAGGTGGAATACTTGTTGGAATGTCACTTGTATATTTTCCGGTTGTAATGACGATTATCAAATCTTACGGAGATCAGAATTTTGAAGCAAGATTCAGCAATTTGTTTTATGATAATTCAAAGGGATTAATCCAGATTGCTGTTACCATACCTTCTAATATTTCATATATGTTTGCTCAAATGGCAGATTTGGAAAAAATAGAATTTATTATTCTGATGATTCTTCCACTTAGCATTGCGTTGTTTCAGAATAAAAAATATTCAAGGTATGTGTTGCTGATGACATTTGTTTTGATTAATCTTTTACCGTCATACAAATTTATGCATGACATCGGTTATCAATACAACTTCAGTACAATTGCCCTTATGATATATATTGCAATTATGACTGTGAGTGAGTGGGATGTGGAGAAAAGAAATACCTGGGCGCTTATTTCTGTCATAATAACTCTGATGTTGTTTTCCAGTGAATCTTTTGCATGTTTTGGGACTGTATCTGCAAGGTACAGTGGGGATCAGAAAATATATAAACAAATGGAGCATGAAATAAGCAGAGTACCTTCAGATGCAACTGTTGCGGTTTCCGGTTTTATAATGCCCCATATGTATAATAATCAAAATCTCAAATTTATATATGAAGATTTGCAAATTGATCAGGATTATGTGGTTGTAGATTGCAGAAAAGTAAGCAACGATGAGGATATTATCAGAGATAAATTATCAGACAACTATGAAAAAATAAGTGAAGTAAAAGATTATCTGAAAATATATAAGAAAAAATAAGTGAAGTAAAAGATTATCTGAAAATATATAAGAAATAATAAGTGAAGTAAAAGATTATCTGAAAATACATAAGAAATAATAAGTG